>NZ_JBWKCY010000014.1:0-228576 GCF_056436245.1 Streptomyces sp. NPDC043812 | reverse complement strand
GCTTCCTTTGTACTCACCCTCTCGGGCTTTCCTCCGGGCGCTTCCCTTCGGTCTTGCGTTTCCGACTCTATCAGACTCTTTCGTGTCCGATTCCCTCGGTGCTTTCCGGCCTTTCGGCCTTCCGGCGTTTCCGACTCTATCAGATCCTTTCGGGCCTGATTCCCAGTCAGAGTGGGTTGTCCTCCCGGCCGTTGGGCCGTTCCGACGAGTGAGACTTTAGCGGAATCCTCGCCCCCGACGCTAATCGGGGTCTCGCTCGTTCGAACCTCGAACGGGATTCCTCATTTCGCGAAAACGCACACGAATGAAGCGGACAGAAAGACTGTCGCTCACTTGAGTGGGTCTTGCGGAATGGCTGCCCGGGGACCAGCCGGGGCCGGTGCTCACGTCGGACAACTCGGAGAACACTACGGATGGCGGAATCCGATGTCAACCTGGGCCTCTGAGGCGTACGCTGCCTCACATGACTGTGCGTACGTGCCTCAACCTCTGGTGGGCCGCCTGACGGCGGCCGGCACCTTCGTATGCACTCAACGGCCGTCGCTTCGGCGGCCGTTCTCGTATCTCCCTCCGGGAGTCCGGCTGCTGGCAGCGGCGGCTCCGACCAGGAGACGGAGTACGGAAATGACGCGGATCTTCAGTGGGGTCAAGCCGACAGGTCATCTGACCCTGGGCAACTACCTCGGGGCCATGCGCCGGTGGGTCGAGATCGACCAGCATGAGGCGGACGCGCTGTTCTGCGTGGTCGATCTGCATGCGCTCACCGTGGAGCACGACCCGGCCCGGGTGCGCAGACTGAGCCGACAGGCCGCGACCCTCATGCTTGCGACGGGGTTGGAACCGGAGCTGTGCACCTTGTTCGTGCAGAGCCACGTGGACGAGCACGCCCGGCTGTCCTATCTGCTGGAGTGCACCGCCACGGACGGCGAGCTGCGACGCATGATCCAGTACAAGGAGAAGAGCGTGCAGGCGCGGGTCGGCGGGCAGAGTGTCCGGCTGTCGCTGCTGACGTATCCCGTGCTGATGGCGGCCGACATCCTGGCCTACGGGGCCGACGAGGTGCCGGTCGGTGAGGACCAGACGCAGCATGTGGAACTCACCCGGGATCTGGCGGTGCGGTTCAACCAGCGCTACGGGCACACCTTCACGGTGCCGAAGGCGACGCATCCGCCGGTGGCGGCGCGGGTCATGGATCTGCAGGACCCCACGTCGAAGATGGGGAAGTCCCACGAGTCCGGGGCCGGAATCATCTATCTCCTCGACGAAGCGGACCTGGTGCGCAAGAAGGTGATGCGCGCGGTCACCGACAGCGGGTGCGAGGTGGAGTACGACCGGGAGGCCCAGCCGGGCGTGGCGAATCTGCTCGACATTCTCGCTGCGTGTTCGGGAGGGAACCCGAACGAGCTGGCCGGTGTATATGAGTCGTACGGAGCGTTGAAGAGGGACACGGCCGAGGCGGTGGTGGAGCTGTTGAAGCCGATCCGGAAGCGGCACGCCGAGGTGGCGGCGGACCAGGGGTATGTCGACGAGGTACTGCGGAAGGGGGCAGAGGAGGCCAGGGGGATGGCCCGTCCGTTGGTGGACAGTGCCTACCGGGCGATCGGGCTGATGTCTGCCGGGTGAGGGGGGCAGGGTGGCGCCTGGGCCGGTGCCGCGGTGCCAGCCCGCGCCACCGCCGTGGCTCTGCACGGCGGTGGCTTCGCGAGCGTGGTGGTCAGAGAGAGCAGGGCGCCGGCCGTGGCTCGATGATCAGCCGTTGCCGGAGGCGAGTTCGCGGCTGCGGTCGCGGGCGGCTTCGAGAGCCGCGATGAGGGCCGCGCGTACGCCGTGGTTCTCGAGTTCGCGGATGGCGCTGATCGTGGTGCCTGCGGGGGAGGTGACCGCTTCCCGGAGCTTTACGGGGTGCTCGCCGCTGTCGCGGAGCATGACGGCGGCGCCGATGGCGGCCTGGACGATCAGGTCGTGGGCCTGGGCGCGCGGGAGACCGAGGAGGATGCCGGCGTCGGTCATCGCCTCGACGAGGAAGTAGAAGTAGGCCGGGCCCGAGCCCGAGAGCGCGGTGGCCGCGTCCTGCTGGGACTCGGGGACGCGCAGTGTCTTGCCGACGCCGCCGAAGATCTCCTCGGCGTGGAGGACATGGGCGTTGCTGGCGTGGCTGCCGGCGGAGATCACGGACATGCCTTCGTCGACGAGGACGGGAGTGTTGGGCATGACGCGGACGACAGGGGTGCCTGCGGCCAGGCGCTCCTCGATGAAGGAGGTGGTGATACCGGCCGCGGCGCTGATGACCAGCCGGTCGGCGGTGATGTGCGGGGTGAGTTCGTCGAGGAGCTTGCCCATGTCCTGGGGCTTGACGGCCAGGATGAGGGTGTCGGCGCGCTTGGCGGCCTCGGCGTTGGTGACGGGCTCCACGCCGTAGCGGGTGCGCAGTTCCTCGGCGCGGTCGGTGCGGCGGGTGGTGACCAGCAGGTCGGCGGGGCGCCAGCCTGCGCGAATCATGCCGCTGAGCAGGGCTTCGCCGATCTTGCCCGTACCGAGGACTGCGACTGTCTGGGTCATGGCTCTGTTCACCTCGCCGGTGGGGATGCGTGCGCTCACATCCTTGCACCGGGGTCCGTGCCCCGCCGCGACAGTCCGAGGGGCGGTACGGACGGCCCCGGCGGTGCGGCGGGTTCAGGTGGTGCGGCGGCGCAGGGTTGCCGCACCGAGGGAGAGGACGAGAACGGCACAGGCGGCGACGATCAGGACGTCCCGGAAGAAGTCGGCGGTGGCGTCGGCGTTGTGCAGGACCTCGTTCATGGCGTCGACGGCATAGGACATGGGCAGCACGTTGGAGATGGCTTCGAGGACGGGGTGCATGGTGTCCCTCGGGGTGAACAGGCCGCAGAGCAGCAGCTGAGGGAAGATCACGGCCGGCATGAACTGCACCGCCTGGAATTCGGAGGCGGCGAAGGCCGAGACGAAGAGTCCGAGGGCCGTGCCGAGCAGGGCGTCGAGGAGTGCCACGAGGAGCAGCAGCCAGGGCGAGCCGACGACGTCGAGACCGAGGGCCCACAAGGCGAGTCCGGTGGCCATAAGGGACTGGACGACGGCGACGAGTCCGAAGGCGAGGGCGTAGCCGCCGATCAGGTCGCCCTTGCCGAGCGGCATGGCGAGGAGCCGTTCGAGGGTGCCCGAGGTGCGTTCGCGCAGGGTGGCGATGGATGCCACGAGGAACATGGTGATGAGCGGGAAGATGCCGAGCAGCGAGGCGCCGATGGAGTCGAAGGTCCCCGGTTTGCCGTCGAAGACGTAGCGGAGCAGGAAGAGCATCACGCACGGGACGAGCACCATCAGTGCGATGGACCGCGGGTCGTGGCGGAGTTGCCGCAGGACGCGGGCCGCGGTGGCGAGGGTGCGGGCAAGGGTAGGCGCGGGGCTCGGCCGCGAGAGGGCGGGGGCGGGGGACGGGCGGGCGCTCATCGGGCGTTCTCCTGAATGGCGTTGGCCTGGTCGACCAGGTGGAGGAATGCGTCCTCGACGGTCTCGGAGCGGGTGCGGGTGCGCAGGTCGTCCGGGGCGTCCTCGGCGAGGATCTCGCCGTCGCGCATGAGGACGAGGCGGTGGCAGCGTTCGGCCTCGTCCATGACGTGGGAGGAGACGAGGATGGTCGCTCCGCGTTCGTCGGCGAGGCGGTGGAAGAGGGCCCACAGATCGCGGCGCAGCACGGGGTCGAGGCCGACGGTGGGTTCGTCCAGGACGAGCACTTCGGGGGTGCCGAGCAGGGCGACGGCGAGGGAGACGCGGCTGCGCTGGCCACCGGAGAGCCGGCCGGCGAGTGCGTCGGCGTGCGAGGTGAGGTCGACGTCGGTGATGGCGCGGGTGACGCACTCCTGGCGTGCGTCGCGGTTGCGGCGGCCGGGGAGCAGGACGGAGGCGAAGTAGCCGAGGTTCTGGCGGACGGTGAGGTCGTCGTAGACGGAGGGGGCCTGGGTGACGTAGCCGATACGGGAGCGGAGTGCGGCGTCCCCGGCGGGGCGGCCGAGGACCTCCAGGGTGCCGGTGACTCTGGCCTGGGTGCCGACGACGGCACGCATCAGCGTGGACTTGCCACAGCCCGAGGGGCCGAGGAGCCCGGTGATGCGACCGGGTTGGACGGTGAAGTCGAGGCCACGGAGGACAGTGCGGTCTCCTCGGACGACGGTGAGGCCGCGGGCCAGGACGGCAACCCCAGAGGAATTCATCATGCGATGAATAATGCGCCTGGGGGTGCCAGGGCGTCAAGAAGCGCAACAGTGGCCGTGCCTTTTACCGAGCGGCCCGGCCAGGATCCGCCGGACGCCGCCCTTACGCGCGGGGGCGGAGCGCGACGGCGAGATCGACCTCGTAGGACTCCTCGACAGTTCCGTCGGGGAAGATCTTCAGCAGCTCGGACCGCTCGCGGTCGAGGAAGGCGCGGGCCTCCCCCTCATCCAGAACGAGGAACATCGAGTGAGTACCGAGGTTGGCGAGATGGGCGTCGAGGGGCACCCGCCGGCTCCAGCGCACCCGGCGGTCGGCGGAGACAAGGCCGTCCGGCAGTTCCCGGGCGCGGCCGGGGGCGCCATGGGCCCCGCCGTAGAGGTCCCGCCGGAGCCGCTCCTCCTGGGCGGCGATCCACGGGACGTCTGGGGAGGCGACGTTCCACCACAGCGCCAGAGCGCCGCCCGGGCGCAGCACGCGCAGCGCCTCGGGGACGGACCGCGCCGGGTCGGTCCAGTGGAAGGACTGGGCGTAGGTGATCAGATCGGCGCTGCCGTCGGCGAGGGGCAGGGCGTCACCGCTGCCGCGTACGAGCGGCACACCGGGAAGTGACCGACGGAACTGCGCGGCCATTCCGGCGCCCGGCTCCACGGCGGTGACCTGCGCACCGCGGTCGCGCAGCAGCCGCGTGGCGATTCCGGTGCCCGCACCGACGTCCACCGCGCGGGCGTCGTTGATCGGACGGCCGGCGAGTTCCTCGACGGCGTCGAGGAGAGCGGGCGGATAGCCGGGGCGGGCGGCGTCGTACTGGGCCGCCGCCGTGTCGAAGGAGAGCGCGCGCCTGCGGTGAGCAGTGTCCGTCATGCACTCATCCTTCCCCGCGCGACGGCTACTTGCGCTTGGGTTTGCCGCCCTTCGGCGCCCGGGCGGCAGGGTTCCCGGAGCGGGTGGTGCGCCGCTTGTCGTACTGCTTGAGAGCGGTCTCGTACTCGGCGCGGCGCATCTTCTCGCCGGGGGCCTCGGTGAGACAGCGCAGGGCGTAGGCGATGAGCGACCCGATGAAGCCGATGGCCTTGAGGCTGCGCAGCGAGTCCTCGGTGGCGGATCCGGAGGGCCGCTGCGAGAAGCTCTCCCACGTCTTGCGGAACGCGATGGCGCTGCACACCGCGAACATGACGACGACGAGGGCGTTCACGAAGCCGCCGACCTCGGCGATGGCCAGGCCCTGGTAGGCGATGCGGAGCATCAGGGCGGCGGAGAAGGCCGTGACCAGCGACCCGGCGGCGACGGCGGCGCGCCGCAGCCCGTAGTGCCCGCTGTGGTCGACCCACGTCGTGCCGAAGTAGCGGATGGACTCGGGCTCGGGGCCGCCGGGGCCGCCGGTACCGGTGTTCTCGGTGTGCTCACTCACGGGTCGATTATCCCCGTGATGTCGCCTTCCGGTCAGGAGCAGCGGATGGTGACGTAGCCGTCACTCCCGGTCCGGACGAATGCGTCCGCCACGAACTGGCCGTTGGCGATGTTGTCCCAGAGGTTGCTCGTGCCGTAGGGGCCGGAGACGGTCTCGCCCGGCTTCTGGCAGTTGATCGGGACGCTGGCACCGAGCGGCAGCACCTTGATGAGCCGGTAGTTGGTGCCCGGACCGGAGCGGACGTTGAGGCGGACGCCCGGGGCCACCGGGTAGCGCTTGACCGCGAGTGTCTCCAGGGCCTCCGTCTCGGCCTGGGCGTTCTGTACTTCTTCAACAGCCATGTGAACTCTCCCCCGTTGATGTGCGCGATGCGAAGAATGGCGTGGCTCGCCGCGCGCAGGTTAGCAAGCCATGGCTGGATCGCACGCACCATCGACTAGGCTCCGAGCGTCGCGCGTGTGCACCATCAAACGGGGGTGGGAGATGCCACCGCTGCGAAGCACCGGGCCGTTCCCGGAAGCGGAGCATCCGGAACAAGCCGGGCAGTACCGCCTCGAGGGATGCCTCGGCACCGGCGGCATGGGCGTCGTCCATCTCGCCACCTCCGCTTCGGGCCTGCGGCTCGCGGTCAAGGTCATCCACGCCGAGCATGCTTCGGACCCCGAGTTCAGGGCGCGTTTCCGGCAGGAGGTGGCGGCCGCCCGGCGGGTCAGTGGTGCGTTCACCGCGCCCGTCGTCGACGCCGACCCGGATGCCGAACGGCCCTGGATGGCCACGCTGTTCATCGACGGGCCGACCCTGGCCGACCGGGTCAAGCGGAACGGGCCGCTCGACGCGGGGGAGCTGCGCAGAGCGGGCGCGGGGCTCGCGGAGGCGCTGCGCGACATCCATCGCGCCGGAGTGGTGCACCGCGATCTCAAACCCAGCAACGTGCTTCTCGCTGCAGACGGGCCGAAAGTCATCGACTTCGGCATCTCCCGTCCTGTGGACAGTGATCTGCGCACGGAGACGGGAAAACTGATCGGCACGCCGCCGTTCATGGCCCCCGAGCAGTTCCAGCGCCCGCGTGAAGTCGGCCCAGAGGCCGATGTGTTCGCGCTCGGTGCAGTGCTGGTGCACGCGGCGACCGGCCGCGGCCCGTTCGACTCCGACAGCCCTTACATCGTGGCGTACCAGGTCGTGCACAACGAGCCCGATCTCGCAGGTGTGCCCGCGGACCTCGTGCCGCTGCTGCGCAGCTGTCTGGCGAAGGAACCGCAGGACCGGCCGACGCCCTACGAGCTGATGGTGGCTCTGCGCGCGTCGTCGCCTTCGTCGGCGTACGACACCCAGGCCTACATACCGGCGCAGCGCGAGCCGGACGCCTCACAGGGCCGGGCCCCTGCAACGGGCCCCGACCGCGAAGCGCGCCCGGAGCCGGCACCGGCCGCTGCGCCCCCTCGCCGCCGGGCGCGCTGGGTCGCCGCCGCCGCTGTCTTCGCCGTGCTGGGCGCGGGCACAGCCGTCGCCCTCGCCGCGACGGGCGGCGACCCGGACCCCGCTCCGGGCACGCCGCGCACCGAACGCCCCTTCCGGTCGTGGGCCGTGCCCCTGCAGGGGAGCAACGCCGAGAACCGGACGCCGGTCTGCGCATCCGCCGGGCCGGGACTGTTCTGCACCGTCCCCGGTCTTCGCTCCGCCCGGCTGGACCCGGCCGACGGCACGACGCTGTGGTCCGCCAAGGCCGCGGGGCGGGGCCAGAGCGACGAGGGGCTCGCTCCGGTGCTTGCCGGTGGTCTGCTGCAGACCGTGACGCCGGGCGGCGAAAGTTATGCAGCCCTCGATCCCGACAGCGGCGACGTGCGCTGGGAGAAGGACATCTCGGCGTACGCCACTGTCCGGCACACCGGTGACACCGTGCTGCTCATCGCCGACAACGGCAGGGTGCGTGCCGTGGACGCCGCGACCGGCCGCGAGCGGTGGCACGAGCAGCTCGGCGTACCGGGCGCGGAATGGGTGCAGGCGCCGGGGGCCACCGGTCCCGCGCTTGCCGCCGTCCCCTCCCCCGACGGCACGTCCACACGGATCACCGCCGTCGATCCGCACAGCGGCGACGTGCTGTGGGACAAGCGGCTGACCGGATCGCTGCACCCGGTGCAGCTCCTGGACGGCTCGCTGTATCTGCTCGCCGCCGACAAGGACGGCTTCACGAACGCGGTCGTACGTCTCGACACGGTGGATGCGCGGCATGCCGTCCGCCGCCTTCCGCTCGCCGCGCCGGTCGACCAGGCGCAGGCGACGGTCTCCGGAACTGTCGTGTACCTGTCGGGCGCGGGCGGCTCGCTCCTCGCTCTCGACACCGCCAGGGAACCGGGCGACGCCCAGCTGTGGCGGCTGGAGACCGCGGTCACCCATCTCTCCCGCCCGGCGACCGACGCCCGGTCGGTGTACGTGTCGGCCGGCGACGGCCGGCTGCTCGCCGTGGACGCCGCACGCGGCACGCTCACCGGGCAGACCCGGCCCCGGATGGACGACGGGCGCTACACCTACGCGTCCACGCTTCCCGCACCCGTCACCGCGCGCGGGAAGGTCTTCGCCACCGCCCCGGACGGTTCCGTCTTCGCCGTCGACGCGAAGAACCCGGCGCGCTGGTGATCAGCACGCCGGGTCCTCGATGAGGCGTCGCGGGTTACCCGAGCTGGGAGACGTCCCTGACCGCGCCCTTGTCCGCGCTGGTCGCCATGGCCGCGTAGGCGCGCAGCGCCGCCGAGACCTGGCGCTCACGGGACTTCGGGGCGTACACGCCGTTCAGTGCCTCGCGGCGAGCCGCGAGTGTGGCGTCGTCGACGAGGAGTTCGATGGAACGGCCGGGGATGTCGATGCGGATGCGGTCGCCGTCCTCGACCAGGGCGATCGTGCCGCCGGACGCCGCCTCCGGTGAGGCGTGGCCGATCGACAGGCCCGACGTGCCGCCGGAGAAGCGGCCGTCGGTCACCAGGGCGCACGCCTTGCCGAGACCCCGGCCCTTGAGGAACGACGTCGGGTAGAGCATCTCCTGCATGCCGGGGCCGCCGCGCGGGCCCTCGTAGCGGATGACGACGACGTCGCCCTCCTTGATCTCCTTGCGGAGGATCTTGTCCACGGCGTCCTCCTGGGACTCGCAGACCACGGCCGGTCCCTCGAAGGTCCAGATCGACTCGTCGACTCCGGCAGTCTTCACGACACAGCCGTCGACGGCCAGGTTGCCCTTGAGGACGGCCAGTCCGCCGTCCTTCGAGTACGCGTGCGCCGCGTCGCGGATGCAGCCGCCGGCCGCGTCCACGTCGAGGGACTCCCAGCGCTCGGACTGCGAGAAGGCGGTCGCGGAGCGCACGCACCCGGGCGCCGCGTGCCACAGCTCGACGGCTTCCAGGGACGGTGAACCGCCGCGCACGTCCCAGGTCTTGAGCCAGTCGGCCAGCGTGGGCGAGTGGACCGAGTGAACGTCCTCGTTCAGCATGCCCGCGCGGTAGAGCTCGCCGAGGATGGCGGGGATGCCGCCCGCACGGTGCACGTCCTCCATGTAGTACGTGCCGCCGGGGGCGACGTTCGGCGCGACCTTGGCCAGGCACGGCACGCGCCGCGAGACCGCGTCGATGTCCGTGAGGTCGTAGTCGAGGCCGGCCTCCTGGGCGGCGGCGAGCAGGTGCAGGATCGTGTTGGTCGAGCCGCCCATGGCGATGTCCAGGGCCATGGCGTTGTCGAAGGCGGCGCGGGTCGCGATGTTGCGCGGCAGGACGGTCTCGTCGTCCTGCTCGTAGTAGCGCTTGGTGATCTCGACGACCGTCCGGCCGGCCGCCTCGTACAGCGCCTTGCGGGCGGTGTGCGTGGCGAGGACGGAGCCGTTGCCCGGCAGGGAGAGGCCCATCGCCTCGGTCAGGCAGTTCATCGAGTTGGCGGTGAACATGCCGGAACAGGAGCCGCAGGTCGGGCAGGCGTTCTCCTCGATCCGCAGGACGTCCTCGTCCGAGACGTTCTCGTTGACCGCGTCCACGATCGCGTTGATCAGGTCGAGCTTGCGGACCGTGCCGTCGACCAGCGTGGCCTGGCCGGCCTCCATCGGGCCGCCGGAGACGAAGACGACCGGGATGTTGAGCCGCATCGCGGCCATCAGCATGCCAGGGGTGATCTTGTCGCAGTTGGAGATGCAGATCAGCGCGTCGGCGCAGTGCGCCTCGACCATGTACTCGACCGAGTCGGCGATGAGCTCGCGGGAGGGCAGCGAGTAGAGCATGCCGGCGTGGCCCATGGCGATCCCGTCGTCGACGGCGATCGTGTTGAACTCGCGCGGCACTGCGCCCGCCGCCTGGATCGCCTCGGAGACGATCCGGCCGACCGGTGCGAGGTGGGTGTGGCCGGGAACGAACTCGGTGAAGGAGTTGGCGACAGCGATGATCGGCTTGCCGATGTCCTCGCTCGCTACGCCCGACGCCCGCATAAGGGCGCGGGCGCCCGCCATGTTGCGGCCGTGGGTGACAGTGCGGGACCTCAGCTCGGGCATCGTCGCTCGCTCCTTTGCGTCCTTGCGGCGTCCTTCGGACGGATGGGTCTGTGTCGAGCGTACGCCGCGGCTCCAAGATCTGGACACCGTGTCCGGAATGCGGGACGCGCGGTTCAGTCCTCGGTCGCGTCCTCATCGTGTCTGCCGGGACGGGTCGGACCCTGCTCCCGATCTGTCGCGCCCGGATCTGTCGGGTCCGTCTCCGTGAGGTACCGCTGCAGCGTGGGCGCGACCATCCGCACGATCTCCTCCGGGTCCGCCGACGCCAGCGGCTCCACCTGGACCACGTACCGCATGACCGCGATGCCCACCATGTGCGAGGCCGCGAGCTCCGCCCGGAAACGGGGGTCCGGGACGTCCAGCTCGGCGGCCACCCGCTCCAGCAGGTGCCGCAGCACGAAGCCACGCAGCACCTTCGCCGCCGCCTCGTGGGTGAGCGCGGAGCGGATGACGGCCAGCAGCGGGGCGCGGGTGACCGGGTTCTCCCAGATGCCGATGAAGTAGCGCGCCAGCCGCTCGCCGATGCCGGCCGTGCCCTGGCCGAGGATCTGCGGGACGACGAGCGCCGGTTCGAGGGACACCTCGATGGCAGCGGCGAAGACGTCGTCCTTCGTGCCGAAGTAGTGGTGGACGAGGGCGGCATCGACGCCGGCCGCCTTCGCGATGCCGCGCATGGTCGTCTTGTCGTAGCCGCGCTCGGCGAACTCGGTGCGCGCCGCCTGCAGGATCCGCTCCCGCGCGCCGGGCCCCTCGTCGGCCGCCTTGCGCGCGGGTCGGCCGCGCCGCCGCGGTGCCGTGCCGTTCATCGCGCCGCTCCTGCCGGGAGCTCCGTCGGCCGGGAGCTGCGCGCCGCCGGCCGGGCAACGGGGACCCTCCGCCCGGCAACGGACGGGACACGTCCCGTCATGACCCGTGCACGCGGGACGAGGCCGCCGATGCCAGATGCAGCCGTGTGAACGCCAGCGCCTCCGCCAGGTCGGCCTCGCGTTCGGCTGCGGACATGGCGCGCCGGGTGTTGACCTCGATGACGACATGCCCGTCGAACCCGGTGCGGGCCAGTCGCTCCAGCAGTTCCGCGCACGGCTGATCGCCGCGGCCGGGCACCAGGTGCTCGTCCTTAGCGGACCCCTTGCCGTCGGCGAGATGGACGTGGCCGAGCCGGTCGCCCATACGGTCCACCATCGCCATGGTGTCGGTGCGCGAGGTGGCCGTGTGGGAGAGGTCGATCGTGAAGTGCCGGTAGTCCTCTTTGGTGACGTCCCAGTCGGGGGCGTACGCCAGCATCTCGCGGTCCCGGTAGCGCCACGGGTACATGTTCTCCACGGCGAACCGGACGTCCGTCTCGTTCGCCATGCGCCAGATTCCGCTGACGAAGTCGCGGGCGTACTGCCGCTGCCAGCGGAACGGCGGATGCACGACGACCGTCGACGCCCCCAGCTTCTCCGCGGCGGCCTGGGCCCGTTGGAGCTTGACCCAGGGATCGGTGGACCAGACGCGCTGGGTGATCAGCAGACACGGCGCGTGAACGGCGTGGATCGGCACCTGGTGGTAGTCGGAGAGCCGGCGCAGCGCCTCGATGTCCTGGCTGACGGGGTCCGTCCACACCATGACCTCGACACCGTCGTAGCCGAGGCGTGCGGCGATCTCGAAGGCTGTCGCCGTCGACTCCGGATAGACGGAAGCGGTCGACAGGACAACCTTCGCATCCGGGATGCTCACCACTGGTTCTGCCACGGAGACAGCCTAAGGGCCGCGACTAGGCGGTAGGGAGGTGATCGAGGCGGCGCAGGATGACGCCCTCGCGCAGCGCCCAGGGGCAGATCTCCAGCTCCTCGGCGCCGAAGAGGTCCATCGCCCCCTCGGCCACCAGGGCTCCTGCCAGCAGTTGCCGGGCCCGGCCCGGGGACACCCCGGGCAGCTCCGCACGCTGTTCGACGGTCATCGCGGCAAGCTTCGGCACCCAGCCGACAAGTGACGAACGACTCAGCACCCGCTGGACATAGAGGCCCTCGCCGGAGCGTGCCGCGCCCGCGATCCGGGCCAGCTGCTTGAAGGTCTTGGACGTGGCGACGATGTGGTCGGGTGGGCCGAAGCGGCTGAACTCTCCGACCTTGCGTCCGATTTCGGCACGCACATGGCGGCGCAGCGCCTTGACGTCCTGCGGCTCCGGCGGATCGCCGGGCAGCAGCCCCGCCGTCAGCCGGCCCGCACCGAGCGGCAGGGACACCGCCTTGTCCGGCTCCTCGTCGATGCCGTACGCGATCTCGAGCGACCCGCCGCCGATGTCGAGGACGAGCAGCTTCCCGGCGGACCAGCCGAACCAGCGTCGGGCGGCCAGGAACGTCAGCCGGGCCTCCTCCTCGCCGCTGAGCACCGTGAGGTCGACCCCGGTCTCGGCCTTGACCCGGGCCAGCACCACATCGGCGTTGGTCGCCTCGCGCACGGCGGATGTGGCGAAGGACAGCACCTCCTCGCAGCCCTTGTCCTCGGCGGCCTGGAGCGCGTCGGTGATGGTGTGGATCAGCCGCTCGACGCCTTCGGCACCGATGGCACCGCCCTCGTCGAGCAGCTCCGCGAGGCGCAGCTCCGCCTTGTGGGAATGGGCGGGCAGCGGGCGGGCGCCGGGGTGGGCATCCACAGCCAGCAGGTGAACCGTGTTCGAACCGACGTCGAGGACTCCGAGTCTCATGGACGGAACGCTACTGCGGTCGCGCGCATACGCTGGAGCCGTGCCAAAGACGAAAAAGGCGAAGCCGGGCAAAGCCGAACCCGTGACGAAGATCAAGCACGACGAGAAGGGGCTGGACTTCGCCCGTGCCTGGGTGGAGTTCCCTGACCCCGCCGACGACGAACAGGTCTTCCGCTGCGACCTGACGTGGCTCACCTCACGTTGGTCCTGCATCTTCGGCAGCGGCTGCCAGGGGATCCAGGCCGGGCGCGCGGACGACGGCTGCTGCACGCTGGGCGCGCACTTCTCGGACGAGGACGACGAGAAGCGGGTGGCCGAGAACGTCGCGCGTCTGACGCCGGACCTGTGGCAGTTCCACGACGTCGGTACGGACTCGGGGTGGGTGCAGGAGGACGAGGACGGCGAGCGGCAGACGCGTCGCTGGGAGGGTTCGTGCATCTTCCAGAACCGTCCCGGTTTCCCTGGCGGGGCGGGCTGCTCGCTGCACATCCTGGCGCTGCGGGAGGGCAAGGAGCCGCTGGAGACCAAGCCGGACGTGTGCTGGCAGCTGCCGGTGCGGCGCACGTACGACTGGATCGACCGGCCGGACGACTCGCGGGTGCTGCAGGTGACGATCGGTGAGTACGACCGCCGGGGCTGGGGCCCGGGCGGCCATGACCTGCACTGGTGGTGCACCTCGGCGACATCGGCGCACGGCGCGGGTGAGCCGGTGTATGTGACGTACCGGCCGGAACTGACCGAGTTGATGGGCAAGGCGGCGTACGACGTGCTGGTGGAGCTGTGCGAGGCGCGTCTCGCTTCTTCGCTGCCGCTGGTGGCCCCGCACCCGGCGGACCCGAAGGACCGCTGAGGCGGGGCCGGGGTGGCGGACCGTTTCCGCCGGGTCGGGAACGGCGTCAGTCCGACGGCGGGGGCGTCGCCGGTTCGGACGGCGGTGTGGACCCCGGCTGTGACGGTGGAGGGTCGGAGGGCGGCGGACTCGACGGCGGCGGGTCCGTCGGGTCCGGCGAGGAAGGCGGAGGGCTCGACGGCGGCGGATCGGAGGGATCCGGCGAGGAAGGCGGAGGGCTCGACGGCGGAGTCGTCGGACCGGGGTCGTGCGAAGAGGGCGGCGGGCTTGCCGCTCCGCGGCCGTGGATCGCGATCACGGCGCCCGAGGGGTCGATGGCGAGCTGCGCCCGCCAGTACCCGGACGGCTCGAGCGAGCGGTCGACCGTGATGTACAGGGTGATCGTTTCGCCGGGGTTCAGCGTGCCGGAGGAGCGGGTCGGACGCAGCCAGTACGCGTCCGTCCACAGCGACCATGAGACCGGCGCGCCGCCGGACGCCGTGAGCGTGACGAGCGTCGTGTCACCGGCCGGCTGGGCCTCGACGGTGAGCCTGCCGGGCCCCCGCCCGGGAGCGGAGGGTGGTGCCGGGGTGCCCGTGCTGATCACCTCGACGGCGACATCGGGCGAATGCCGGCCCGCCGTGAAACGGGGGTCCGGCGTCGCGCTCGCGTTGCCCGCGTTCTCGTAGTGGCCGTACGGGTCGCCCTGGGCGGTCTCCTCGCCGGCGCTCGCGGACGGGCCGCGGTGCGCCTCGCCGGTCAGCGGCGCGCCCCGGTAGGCCGCCCACAGCGCGAGCACGGGGGCTGCCACCACCGTGGCCACGACCGTGGTGGTCACGGCACGGGCCCGCATCCGGTCCCGACGGGCGGCGTGGTCCTTCGGGTCGAGGGGAAAGCCGCCGGGGCCGAACCGGAGACCGCCGGACCGGGCGCGCGGGACGTGCAGCATCGCCACGTACGCGGCCGCTCGCGGCGCCTCCACCAGCGGCAGCGCGGCGGGGGAGACGCCGGACCCCGGCCACGGCCCGCCCGCACACTCTGCGGCACGGCGGCAGCGGGGGCAGTCGTCGACGTGGCGGACGAGCTCGCGGCGCAGCGCGGCGGAGAGCAGGACGCGGTTGTCGCCGGTGAGCCGGGCAACCGTCGGGCAGTTCCCGGTCTCGACGACGGCGAGCGCGGCGCGGGTGCGCTCGACCTCGCACGCGGCGGCGGCCAGCAGCTCGCGCGCGGCGGCGTGGCCGAGCCCGAGGACGGAGGCGACAGCGGCGGGGCCCAGGCCGTGACGCACGGCCAGTTCGAGCGCCTCGCGCTGCTCCGGGGTGGTGCCGGCGGCCTCGGGCCAGGCCAGCAGGGCCAGTTCGGCCCGTCGGCGCTCGGCGGCCTCGGGGGCGATGCGGCCCGCCCTTTCCTCGGCGGAGACGGCGGGTCTGCCGGTGTGGGCTCCCTGGCGCTTCCGGCGCTGCTCGGTCAGCCGCCGCAGACAGGCCCAGCGGGCGAGGGCGTACATCCAGGCCTTCTTCTCGGCCTCGCCCGACGGACATCGTCCGTGCTGCCGTTCGGCGATGGCGAGGACGTCACCGAGGACCGCCGTTGCCGCGTCGTGGTCGCACAGCACGGAGAGGCAGTAGGTGAACAGGCCGTCGAGGTACGGCTCGTAGCGCGCGGGCGGCCGCTCGGCCGGCGTACGCATCGGGCGGCGGTGCGCCCGGTGTGCGCCGGTTGTGTGGGTAGGAGGTTCCAGCCTGCTGCTCGTCACTCAGTGACCGTAGGCGCAGCACCACATCCCGTTCGCACCCCTTGAACACTTTTAATCCCTACGGGTGAACCGTTCCCTCAAAGGGGGAAAGAGGGTCGGATTCCGCGCGCCGGGCGCGAGCGCCTGCCGGGACGGGCGCCGTGCGGGCGGCTCTGTCAGTGACCCCGGCTACGGTTTGCGCATGGCTGCCCGTACGAAATCCGCGAAGGACCGGCCGTCCTACCGCTGCACCGAATGCGGCTGGACCACCGCGAAGTGGCTCGGCCGCTGCCCCGAGTGCCAGGCCTGGGGCACGGTCGAGGAGTACGGCGCACCCGCCGTCCGCACCACGGCCGCCGGCCGGGTCTCCACCGCCGCGCTGCCCATCGGCCAGGTGGACGGCCGGCAGGCGACCGCCCGCTCCACCGGCGTGGACGAGCTCGACCGCGTGCTCGGCGGCGGCCTGGTGCCCGGCGCCGTCGTGCTGCTCGCGGGCGAGCCCGGCGTCGGCAAGTCGACGCTGCTGCTCGACGTCGCGGCCAAGGCGGCGAGCGACGACCACCGCACGCTGTATGTGACGGGTGAGGAGTCCGCGAGCCAGGTCCGGCTGCGCGCCGACCGGATCAAGGCGCTGCACGACCACCTCTATCTCGCCGCCGAGACCGACCTGTCCGCGGTGCTCGGCCATCTGGACGCGGTCAAGCCGTCCCTGCTGATCCTCGACTCGGTGCAGACCGTGGCATCCCCCGAGATCGACGGCGCGCCCGGCGGCATGGCCCAGGTCCGCGAGGTCGCCGGCGCCCTGATCCGCGCCTCCAAGGAGCGCGGCATGTCCACACTGCTGGTCGGCCATGTGACGAAGGACGGCGCGATCGCCGGGCCCCGGCTGCTGGAGCACCTCGTCGACGTCGTGCTCAGTTTCGAGGGCGACCGGCACGCCCGCCTGCGTCTGGTCCGCGGCGTGAAGAACAGATACGGCGCGACCGACGAGGTCGGCTGTTTCGAGCTCCACGACGAGGGCATCACGGGCCTCGCCGACCCCTCGGGGCTGTTCCTCACCCGCCGCGCCGAGGCGGTCCCCGGCACCTGCCTCACGGTCACCCTCGAAGGCCGCCGCCCGCTCGTCGCCGAGGTGCAGGCGCTCACCGTCGACTCCCAGATCCCCTCGCCCCGGCGCACCACCTCGGGCCTGGAGACGTCGCGGGTGTCGATGATGCTGGCGGTCCTCGAGCAGCGCGGCAGGATCACCGCGCTCGGCAAGCGCGACATCTACAGCGCGACGGTCGGCGGGGTGAAGCTCTCCGAACCGGCCGCCGACCTCGCGATCGCGCTGGCGCTGGCCTCGGCGGCGAGCGACACACCGTTGCCGAAGAATCTCGTCGCGATCGGCGAGGTGGGCCTCGCGGGCGAGGTCAGGCGGGTCACGGGCGTCCAGCGCAGACTGGCCGAGGCACACCGTCTGGGCTTCACCCATGCCCTCGTCCCGTCCGACCCGGGCAAGATCCCGGCGGGCATGCGGGTCACGGAAGTGGCCGACATGGGGGACGCGCTTCGGGTGCTTCCGCGGGGCCGTGGAAAGGTCCCGGAGGGCTCGTAGGTCGTACGCCCCACGGGACGACGAGGCCCGCCGGTAGACTTTGCCCTGGTCTCGCCCACCCGTACGAGCCGGAGGAGTGCAGTGGCAGCCAAGGACGGGGCATCAGCACCCGGAAAATCCGGCGGAAGCACGGGCAACGAAGCGCTGATCCGTGCCGCCCTGAGCGCGGTCGCCCCGGGCACAGCCCTGCGCGACGGACTGGAGCGCATCCTCCGGGGAAACACCGGAGGACTGCTCGTCCTCGGCATGGACAAGACCGTCGAGTCGATGTGCACCGGCGGCTTCGTTCTCGACGTCGAGTTCGCCGCGACCCGCCTGCGCGAGCTGTGCAAGCTCGACGGCGCGCTCATCCTGGACAAGGACATTTCCAAGATCCACCGGGCGGGGGTGCAGCTGGTCCCCGACGCGTCCATCCCGACGGAGGAGACCGGCACCCGGCACCGCACCGCCGACCGGGTCTCGCGCCAGTGCGGTTTCCCCGTGGTGTCCGTGTCCCAGTCGATGCGGCTGATCGCGCTGTACGTGGACGGCGAGCGGCGCGTCCTGGAGGAGTCGGCGGCGATCCTGTCCCGCGCCAACCAGGCGCTGGCCACCCTGGAGCGGTACAAGCTGCGTCTCGACGAGGTCGCCGGCACGCTCTCGGCCCTGGAGATCGAGGACCTGGTCACGGTCCGCGACGTCACGGCCGTGGCGCAGCGCCTGGAGATGGTGCGCCGTATCGCCACCGAGATCGCCGAGTACGTGGTGGAGCTGGGCACCGACGGGCGCCTCCTGGCGCTCCAGCTCGACGAGCTGATCGCGGGCGTGGAGCCGGAGCGCGAGCTGGTCGTCCGCGACTACGTGCCGGAGCCGACAGCCAAGCGCTCGCGGACCGTGGACGAGGCGCTGGCCGAGCTGAACGCCCTCACCCACACCGAGCTCCTCGAACTGCCCATCGTGGCAAGGGCGCTGGGCTACAGCGGCTCCCCCGAGACGCTGGACTCCGCCGTCTCGCCCCGGGGTTACCGCCTGCTGGCCAAGGTGCCCCGGCTGCCGGGCGCGATCATCGAGCGGCTCGTCGAGCACTTCGGCGGGCTCCAGAAGCTGCTCGCCGCCAGTGTCGACGACCTGCAGGCCGTGGACGGTGTCGGCGAGGCGCGGGCGCGCAGCGTGCGCGAGGGCCTGTCGCGGCTCGCGGAGTCGTCGATCCTCGAGCGGTACGTCTGACCGCAGCCGCACGTAAACGCGTGGGGGGCTTCACGATCAGGTCGTGAAGCCCCCCCCACGCGTATGCCCTGCCGTCAGTCCTTCTCCAGCCGGAACGACGCCGGCAGCACCTTCCCACCCGGGAAGGACGCCTCGACCAGGTACGTGCCGGGTCCCGCGTCCCCCGCGGGCGGCGTCGCACACTGCGGCACGCTGCGCCCGCGGTCCCAGTCCACGGTGTGCGTGATCGTGCCCTTCGCGGGGACCTGCAGCAGCCGCGCCGGGGCCGTACGCGGACAGTCCTTGGAGGACCAGACGTCCTCGTCCTCGCTGTCGGTGACGGTGAAGACCGCCGCCTTGGGGCCGAAGTCCGCCTTGCACGCCGTGGCCGACGAGTTGGAGACAACGAGCTGGAACGAGGGCTTCTCGTCCGGCGCGTAGGACACCTTGGTGGTGCGCAACGTCAACTTCAGTGCACCGGGGGCGCAGTTCGGGAGGCTGGATCCGGCCGGGACAGGCCGGCCGGGAACGCCGCCCGTGCTGCCGCCGACACCACCCGCGGACGCGCCGTCGCCTTCGCCGCCGCCACCGTCCGCGCCGCCGTCCGCCGCGCCACCGGTGCCGCCGGAGTCCTCGCCCCCGCCACCGTCCGCGCCGCCGTCCGACTCGTCGCGCCCGCCCGGCTGTTGGCTGATCGCCGGGCCGGACTGATCCGGTCCGGGCGTGATGGAGGGGGCCGGGCCCTCGCCCTTGCCGTCCGTGCTGCCCTGGTTCCCCTCGCCGCCGCCGGACGTGACGGCCCAGGCGATCAGTACCGCGAGCAGCGCGACCAGCGACGCCGCTACTGCCCTCCGTCGCCAGTAGATGGAGGAGGGAAGCGGCCCGATCGGATTGCGCAGAGATCCCACGGAGCGAACTCTACGAGAGAACCCGGCCAACTCCCGCCCCACCCGCCGCCCTGAGCGCGAATCTCTGCCGATCATCATCCCGGGCTGAACCGGGCAAAGCCGAAGGAACGCCACCGGGAGGCTCCATCAACGGCCCTTCCCGTCCGCCGATTTCATCGAGGACGACTCGGGCCGTCGCACAGGGTGACCGATTCGACGGAGTTGATACGGAACGTAACCATGGCGACATTACGCGCGATCTCACCGCGGCATCAATGGAGTCCACCCATCGCACACCCTCCTGGGCGCGGCATCTCACCGAACTCCGGGCCGAGACTGGGCTGTTGTGCCGCGGCACACCGCTCGCCGTCGTCCGGCGAGGGACCGGAAGCGGAGGTCCACGGGCCGCGGCAACGGACGTCGACCGCACCTTCGGCATCGGAGGGCCCGCGTGGTCATCGCCGGCGAGCGCCCGGTCCCGTGGACCCGCGTCGTCCTGCCGGCCGCGCCGACGGCAGTGCCTACGGCGGTGCCGAGACCGGTCCTGACTGCGTGCTCCCGGTCTTCGCCGGAGTGCACACCGTCGACCCGACGTGCCCGCGGGACCGACGGGACCGGGACCGTCGACCCGACGTGCCGGCGGCCAGGCGCCGCGGGCTGCGGGCTGCGGGCTGCGCCCCCAGGGGGCGCGCCGCCTGGCCGCCGGTCCGATTCGCCGGTCCGGACCGCCGGTCCGGGCCGCGGCCGAGAGACGGCCGAGAGGCCGCACGTCCCGGCGGACGGGTGGTGCATACGCCCCGGGCCGGGCGTATGCAGCACCCGTCCGCCGGGACGTGCCAGGATCGTCAGTGCCATGACTGTCACTCACAATTCCCAGACGCCCGACACCGTCGACCCCGCCGCCCTGCACAGGCCCGTCATCGCCTGGTTCGACCAGCACGCCCGTGATCTGCCCTGGCGTCGTCCCGAGGCCGGGGCATGGGGCGTGATGGTCAGCGAGTTCATGCTGCAGCAGACACCCGTCTCCCGGGTCCTGCCCGTGTACGAACAGTGGATGGCCCGCTGGCCGCGCCCCGCCGACCTCGCGACCGAGGCCCCGGGCGAGGCCGTACGTGCCTGGGGCCGGCTCGGCTACCCGCGCCGTGCGCTGCGCCTGCACGGCGCCGCGCAGGCGATAGCGGAGCGGCACGGCGGCGAGGTGCCGAGCGGCCATGCGCAGCTGCTGGCGCTGCCGGGCATCGGCGAGTACACGGCGGCGGCCGTGGCCTCCTTCGCGTACGGACAGCGGCACGCCGTCC
The DNA here is from genome assembly GCF_056436245.1 of Streptomyces sp. NPDC043812. Lineage (NCBI taxonomy): Bacteria > Bacillati > Actinomycetota > Actinomycetes > Kitasatosporales > Streptomycetaceae > Streptomyces > Streptomyces sp. NPDC043812. The sequence goes on along the minus strand of NZ_JBWKCY010000014.1, from coordinate 208,205 downwards.
TGGACACGAACGTGCGGCGGGTGTTCGCCCGCGCGGCGACCGGTGTCCAGTACCCGCCGAACGCGACCACGGCCGCCGAGCGCAGGCTCGCCCGCGCCCTTCTGCCCGAGGAGGACGAGACCGCGGCCCGCTGGGCCGCGGCGTCCATGGAGCTCGGCGCCCTGGTGTGCACGGCCAGGAACGAGGACTGCGGCCGCTGTCCGATCGCCGAGCAGTGCACCTGGCGGCTGGCGGGCAAGCCGGCTCACGAGGGCCCGGCTCGCCGCGCCCAGACGTACGCCGGCACGGACCGTCAGGTGCGGGGCAGGCTGCTGGCCGTACTGCGGGAGGCATCGGCGCCGGTGCCGCAGTCGGTGCTGGACGGTGTCTGGCACGAGCCGGTGCAGCGGGCCCGTGCCCTGGACGGGTTGGTCGCCGACGGGCTCGTCGAGCCGCTGGAGGGCGGGCTGTACCGCCTCCCTCTCGGCTGAATCGCCCCCCTTACCCACGTTCCACCCCACCTGAAACATTCGCTGTTACACAACCGATGGATGGCCGTGCGCCGTCCGACGGCTGCTCCGCACAGCGCCGTGACAACACCTCCGTAATTTCTTGTGACGCAAGAACACACGGGGTTTCACGGGGACGGAGGCGGTTGGAATGGCGCACGGCGAGGTGCTCGAATTCGAGGAGTACGTACGCACTCGGCAGGAGGCGCTACTGCGCAGCGCGCGCCGTCTCGTCCCCGATCCTGTCGATGCCCAGGACCTCCTGCAGACCGCTCTGGTGCGCACCTACGGCCGCTGGGACGGAATCGCGGACAAGTCGCTCGCGGACGCGTACCTTCGCCGCGTGATGATCAATACGCGCACCGAGTGGTGGCGTGCCCGCAAGCTCGAAGAGGTCCCCACCGAGCAGCTGCCCGACGCGAGCGTCGACGACGGCAGCGAGCAGCGCGCGGACCGTGCCCTGCTGATGGACGTCCTCAAGGTGCTGGCGCCCAAGCAGCGCAGCGTCGTCGTGCTGCGGCACTGGGAGCAGATGAGCACCGAGGAGACCGCCGCCGCGCTGGGTATGTCGGCGGGTACCGTGAAGAGCACGCTGCACCGGGCGCTCGCGCGGCTCCGCCAGGAGCTGGAGTCGCGGGACCTGGACGCCCGCGCTCTGGAGCGCGACGAAGCGCGGCGACCCCACCGGCACGGCGAACGGGAGCAGGAGCGGTGCGCGGCCTGACAGGCAGAAACGGCAGCAGGGCACTGGCGGCGGGCAGCACGGCGACGGCCGGGCTGGTCGCCTTCGCCGTGTTCGCCGTCGGCTGCTCCACCGGGGGCTCCGGGTTGCAGGACGAGGGGGCGGCGCCGGCGGACACCGCGGCGAAGGCCACCCCTTCGCCGGCCCCGTCCGGGAGCGGCGGACAGTTCACGAAGGCCGTCGACGCGGTGCAGCTGATCAAGAACGACCCGAAGGTCAGCGACCGGGTCAAGGCCGATCTGCGGCCGTGCGCCCGCGACTCGTACCCGGTGGACACCTCGTACGGGATCCTCACCGGCAGCACGACGCCCGACGTCGTGGTGAACGTCATGACCTGTGGTGATGCCGTCGGCATGGGCACGTATGTGTACCGGGAGAACGGCAAGAAGTACGAGAACGTCTTCGCCGTCGAGGAGCCCGCGGTGTACTCGGCGATCGACCGGGGCGACCTGGTGGTCACCAAGCAGGTGTACGCCAAGGGCGATCCGGTGGCCGAGCCGTCCGGCGAGGAAGTCACCACCTACCGCTGGTCGGCCGGGAAGTTCACCCAGCAGTTCTGGGTGCGCAACGAGTACAGCCGGTCGGTCGGCGAAGGGGAGGTCGTCGCCTCCGAGGCCCCCTCCCCCACCGACAACTGACCGACCGACACCCACCGACCGACCGACACCCGACCCGACCGTGCAAGTACGACCGAGAACGAGAGGCTGAGAGCCGAGGGATGGCCGAGACCCATGTTCTGTTCGTCGAGGACGACGATGTCATCCGTGAAGCGACCCAGCTGGCGCTGGAACGCGACGGCTTCACGGTCACGGCCATGCCCGACGGCCTCCAGGGCCTGGAGGCGTTCCGCGCCGACCGCCCGGACATCGCGCTGCTGGACGTGATGGTCCCCGGCCTCGACGGCGTGAGCCTGTGCCGCCGGATCCGCGACGAGTCGACCGTGCCAGTGATCATGCTCTCGGCGCGTGCGGACTCGATCGACGTGGTGCTCGGCCTGGAGGCCGGCGCCGACGACTACGTGACCAAGCCCTTCGACGGGGCGGTGCTCGTCGCCCGTATCCGCGCCGTGCTGCGCCGGTTCGGCCACGCGGGGGGCCCGGCACGCGAGTCGGCCGCGGCCGGGCAGGACGACCAGGGTGGCGAGCTGGTCTTCGGCGACCTGGAGATCGACACCGACGGCATGGAGGTGCGCAGGAGCGGCAAACCGGTGGGCCTGACTCCCACCGAGATGCGGCTGCTGCTGGAGTTCTCGGCGGCACCGGGCACGGTTCTCTCGCGCGACAAGCTGCTGGAGCGGGTCTGGGACTACGGCTGGGGTGGCGACACCCGCGTCGTGGACGTCCACGTGCAGCGGCTGCGCACGAAGATCGGCCAGGACCGGATCGAAACAGTCCGCGGCTTCGGCTACAAGCTCAAGGCGTGAGCGCACACGGTATGAGAGCGGAATGGGACCCCACCGCATGAGGCGCCCCGCCCTTCGCACCGGCGTGCGGTGGAAGATCAGCATCGCGATCGCCGCCGTCGGCGCGCTCATCGCCATGGCGCTGAGCCTCGTCGTCCACAACGCAGCCCGCGTCTCGATGCTCGACAACGCCCGCGACGTCCAGATGGACCGGATTCTGCTCGCCCAGCGCTGGTACGAGACCTCCAAGAACCGTGACCCCCGCTTCAACAGCAAGATCAACGACCCGGCCCTCCCCGACGAGCTGCAGAAGCTGATGCGGGAGGACCGGCGGGGCTCCTACGTCGACGACCGGGGCGAGACGCCCGAGATCTGGGCCGCCGTCCCGCTCGCCAACGGCGACGTGCTCTCGTTGCACACCGAGTTCGCCGGCCGCAGCGCCACCGTGATGAAGGACCTCGACCGGGCCCTGATCATCGGGTCCGTGTCGGTCGTGCTGTTCGGCTCCGCGCTCGGCGTGCTCATCGGCGGCCAGCTCTCGCGCCGCCTGCGCAAGGCAGCCGCCGCCGCGCGCAATGTGGCGCAGGGCAACACGGAGGCCAGGGTCCGGGACTCCATCGGCGGAGTCGTACGCGACGAGACCGACGATCTGGCTCGCGCGATCGACGCACTGACCGACGCGCTGCAGTCCCGCATCGAGGCCGAGCGCAGGGTCACGGCGGACATCGCGCACGAATTGCGGACCCCGGTGACCGGTCTGCTCACGGCTGCGGAGCTGCTGCCGCCGGGGCGCCCCACCGAGCTGGTGCGGGACCGGGCGCAGGCCATGCGCACGCTGGTCGAGGACGTGCTGGAGGTCGCGAGGCTGGACAGCGCGTCGGAGCGGGCCGAGCTGCAGGAGATCCAGCTCGGGGAGTTCGTCGGGCGCCGTGTCGCCTCGCTGCACCCCGACGCGCAGATCCATGTCGTCCACGAGTCGTGGGTCAGCACCGACCCCCGGCGGCTGGAACGCATCCTGGGGAACCTGCTCACCAACGCGATGAAGTACGGCAAGGGCCCGATCGAAGTCACCGTCGAGGGCCGTGTGGTGCGCGTTCGGGACCACGGGTCCGGTTTCCCTGAGGCGCTGCTGCGCGAGGGGCCGAGCCGCTTCCGCACGGGCGCGAGCGACCGGGCCGGGACGGGTCACGGTCTGGGGCTGACGATCGCCGCGGGGCAGGCCCGGGTGCTGGGGGCGAGGCTCACATTCCGCAATGCCGCGCCGGGGGGTGCGACACCGCTCGGGTCGTCCGGCGGGGCGATCGCGGTTCTCTGGCTCCCCGAGCACGCGCCGACGAGCACGGGCAGCTTCCCGATGCTTCCGCTGAAGGACTGACGGCTGAAGTACTGACGGCCAGGAGGGTACGGCCGCGGCGGGCATGCCGATGGCCCGGCAGCCTGCGCCGGGCCATCGGTCCGTACCCGCTGTCGATCAGACCCGCTCGGCGAGCCTGTCCTTGTCCTGGGAGCCGGTCTCGGCCGGGTCTGCGGGAGTGCCCTTGTCCGTCGCGGTGGCCGGTCCCGCGCCCCGCAGCGGCACCTCCTTGACGAAGAAGGCGGCCAGCAGTCCGATCACCGCGACGGAGCCGGCGACCAGGAACGCGGCGTGCGTGCCGGAAGCGACGGCGAACTCGTACGCCTCCCGCACCGGGTCCGGCAGCTTCGCGAGGCTGGCCGCGTCCAGCTGGGCGGAGCCCGCGGTGGCCTGTGCACCGTCGCGGGCGGCCATCTCGTCCTGCACGCGGCTGGTGAAAAGCGCTCCCATGATGGCGACGCCGAAGGAACTGCCGAGGGTGCGGAAGAGGGTGGTCGCGGACGACGCGACACCCATGTCCTTCATCTCCACGCTGTTCTGGGCGACGAGCATGGTGATCTGCATCAGGAAGCCCATGCCCGCGCCGAGGACGGCCATGTGGATGCCGGCGGTCAGCCGCGAGGTGGCGGTGTCCATGGTGGCCAGCAGGAACAGTCCGGCCACCATCAGGGCGCCGCCGACGATGGGGAAGATGCGGTACTTCCCGGTGTTCGTGGTGACGCGGCCGGCCACCATCGAGACGGCGAGCATGGACAGCAGCAGCGGCAGGAGGAGCAGTCCGGAATTGGTCGCCGAGGCGCCCTGGACGGACTGCTGGAACAGCGGCAGGAAGAGCACCGCGCCGAACATCACGAAGCCGGTGAAGAAGCCGATCACGGACATCAGGCTGAAGTTGCGACTGCGGAAGATGTGCAGCGGCATGATCGGCTCGACGGCCCTGGCCTCGACGAACAGGAAGCCGACGAGCGAGGCGACACCGATCGCGGCCAGCTCCATGATCACAGTCGAGTCCCAGGCGTACTCCGTACCGCCCCAGGTGGTGACCAGCACGATCGCGGTGATGCCGACCGTGAGCAGGGCGGCACCCAGGTAGTCGATCCGGGCCGAGCTGCGTTCCTTCTTCGGCAGGTGGAGCACGGCGGTGACCATGGCGAGGGCGACCGCGCCGAGCGGCAGATTTATGTAGAAGCTCCAGCGCCAGCCGAGGTGGTCGGTGATGGTGCCGCCGACCAGCGGTCCGCCGATCATGGCGACCGCCATGACGCCCGCCATCATGCCCTGGTACCTGCCGCGCTCACGTGGCGGCACGAGGTCGCCGATGATCGCCATCACGCCGACCATGAGTCCGCCGGCCCCTAGGCCCTGTATCGCGCGGAAACCGATCAGCTGCCCCATGTCCTGGGCCATGCCGCTGAGCACGGAGCCGATCAGGAAGATCACGATGGAGAGGAGGAAGACGCCCTTGCGGCCGTAGAGGTCGCCGAGCTTGCCCCAGATCGGGGTCGACGCGGCCGTCGCCAGGGTGTACGCGGTCACCACCCAGGACAGATGTTCCAGCCCGCCGAGCTCGCCGACGATGGTGGGCATCGCGGTGCCCACGATCATGTTGTCGAGCATGGCCAGCAGCATGGTGATCATCAGCGCGAACATCACGACGCGCACGCTGCGCTCCGGCCGCTCGCCGCTCCCCGCGTCCGCCGCGGCCGGTGGGACCGCCTGTTCTTTCGTGTCCGCCATCGCTCCCGCTCCCCTGACACTTACTTGCCGCCCGGCTAGTTACTACACTGGGGGACGGTAGACCCGAAACTAGCCGGGCGTCAAGTAAGTTTTTCGAGCGGAGACAGCAGCATGGGCAGCACACGGCAGCCGCGCCGGAGCAACACCCGCCAGCGCATCCAGGACGTGGCCCTGGAGCTGTTCGCCGAGCAGGGATACGAGAAGACCTCGCTGCGCGAGATCGCCGAGACCCTCGACGTCACCAAGGCCGCGCTGTACTACCACTTCAAGACCAAGGAAGACATCCTGATCAGCCTCTTCCAGGACCTGACGAGGCCGATGGACGAGCTGATCGCCTGGGCGCAGGAACAGCCGCGCACCCTGGAGACCAAGAAGGAAGTGCTGCGGCGCTACAACGATGCGCTGACGCAGGCAGCCCCGCTGTTCCGCTTCATGCAGGAGAACCAGGCGACGATGCGGGAGCTGAGTATCGGGGAGTCCTTCAAGGACCGCATGATCGCGATGCTCGCACTCTTCAGGGACCCCGACGCGGAGATGATCGACCAGGTCCGCTGCGTCTCGGCACTGTTCACGCTGCACGCGGCGATGTACGCGCTGAGAGACCTCGAGGGCGACCCCGAGGAGAAGCGTGCTGCTGTCCTCGAGGTCGCCCTCGATCTGATCACCCAGGCGCATCACGCCTGAGCCGTCGGCTCAGGGGTGCGTCAGAGAGTGACGCCGGCGGAGCGCAGGAACGACATCGGGTTCAGCGCGGAGCCGTAGTTCGGGGTGGTGCGGATCTCGAAGTGCAGGTGCGGGCCGGACGAGTTGCCGGTGTTGCCGGACTTCGCGATCGTCTGGCCGGCCTTCACGGTCGAGCCGACGTTGACGTTGACCTTCGACAGGTGCGCGTACTGCGAGTACTTGCCGTTGGCGTGCTTGACCACGATGGCGTTGCCGTACGCGGGACCGTCGCCGCCGCCGTTGGGGCCGGCCTTGACGACGGTGCCGGAGCCGGCGGCCTTGACCGGGGTGCCGACCGGCACGGCGAAGTCCTGGCCGGAGTGCTTGTGCGACCACATGGCGCCACCCTGGGCGAAGCTGGCGCTCAGCGTGTACTTGGCGACCGGCTTGACCCACGCCGGGGACTTCTTGGCGGCCTTCTTCACGGTCTTCTTGGCGGCCTTGGCCTTCGCCTTCGCGGCGACCTTGGCCTGCGCGTCGGCCTGGGCGGCCACGGCAGTGGCCGCGGTGGCCGGCTGGGCCGCCTTGCCCGCATCTGCGGAGGCGACACCCGCACCGGCTCCGACGACCATCACGGCGCCCATTCCGGCGGCCACGACAGCCCCACGGGTACGGAGCGCGGACGGGCGGAGACGGTGGATCATGGTGCGCTTCGACATACGGGAGAACCTCCGGGCATGAATGGACCCGGCTGCTCGCCGGGCTGGCTCCACATTGGTAACCCGGGGCCCCAAGCCACCCCAAATGCCCCATCTACGACATCAGGTCGTAGCCGAACCTCCAGGAATCGGACTCTTGACGCCCTCGCCACACCGTCGACGGGTCGCCGAAAAGGGGCCGACATATACCCACTCAGCCCGGTTTAATCCCATGTCCGTGCCCTGCCCGGGCGACATCCGCCCCGCAGCGTCCACATCGGACGCCCCGAGGGGCGAAGGTCCCCCGCCCCGGTGGACCGAAGGCCCCGCCGACCGGACCTCCACCGCACTATTCCGTCTAGTAGGTCCGATTCGTCCTGTGCGCCTTGTCACGGGCAGGGGCCTCCCAGCACCCCCGAGTCGTGACCCAGACCACGTCACGACGGCTGTCACGAGATGCGAAAAAGGCCGGTAATCAGGCGTTTTGTCGTGACCGGGGCCACACGACGGGGGGTCGTGAGGCGTCCTTCCGGCGCGGTGGTGCTTGCGGGATCCTGCGGTGCCATGAGCAGACCCGTGAACCCCGTGCCTCCCGCGCATTCCGTGAGCCGCCGCCGCACCTGGCGCCGCGGCTGGATATGGACCGTCGTCGCCGGACTCGCCTGCACTCTCACCCTCAGCTCCCCCGCCGGAGCCGGCCCCTCGGCCACCGGCATCGAGGGCGCGATCGACACGATCCTGGCCGACGCCCGCTTGGACGGCGGAGCCGCAGGCGTCGTGATCGCCGACGCCACCACCGGCGAGCGCCTCTACCGGCGTGACCCGTCCGACCGCCTCATGCCAGCCTCCAACACCAAGATCGCCACATCCGTGGCCGCCATGGCCCTGCTCGGCCCGGAGCACCGCTACACCACCGACGTCCTGGCCACCGGCCACCGCCTGGGCTCCACGCTCTTCGGCGACCTGTACCTGCGCGGCAGCGGCGACCCGACGACGCTCGCGTCGGACTACGACCGGCTCGCCGCCGATCTCGCCGCGTCCGGCATCACGCGCGTCACGGGCCGCCTCGTCGCCGACGACACCCGCTTCGACGACCAGCGCCTCGGCCGTTCCTGGGCCGCGGACGACGAGTCCTCGTACTACTCGGCGCAGATCTCCGCACTCACGGTCGCACCGGACACGGACTACGACTCCGGCACCGTCGTCGTCGAGGCGCTCCCGGGCGCGCGCCCGGGAGACCGGCCCCGGGTGAAGCTGACCCCGCCGAACGACTACGTACGCCTCGACATCCGAGGCACGACGGTCGAGGAGGGCCGGCCGGACACGCTCGCCGTCGACCGCCGTCACGGCACCAACACGATCACCATCAGCGGTGACATCCCGGTGGGCGCGAGCGCCACCAAGGAATGGATCACCGTCTGGGAGCCCACCGGCTACGCCGCCTCCGTCTTCGCGGACGCGCTGGCGGACCACGGCGTACGGGTCGTGGGCAGTCCGCGTCTGGGCCGCCCGACACCCGCGGGTGCGAAGACGCTCGCCACGCACCGCTCCATGCCGCTCAAGGAGCTGATGCACCCGTTCATGAAGCTCTCCAACAACATGCACGCGGAGGCGCTCACCAAGACCATCGGGCACAAAAGCTCCGGACGCGGCACCTGGGACGCGGGCCTCTCGGCCATCAGCGCCTATCTGGAGAAGGAAGGCGTCCGGACCGGGTCACTGCGCCAGGCCGACGGTTCCGGCCTGTCCCGGATGAACCTCTTCCCCGCCGAGGAGCTCGCCACCCTGCTGCTCGCCGTGCGCGACGCGCCCTGGTACGCCGACTGGTACGACTCCCTGCCGGTCGCCTGCGCCTCCGACCGCGCGATAGGCGGCACGCTGCGCACCCGTATGTGCGCCACACCGGCCGCATTGAACGCCCGCGGCAAGACCGGGTCGCTGACCGGCGCCTCCGCCCTGTCCGGCTACGTCACGGACGCGGGCGGCCGTGAACTCGTCTACAGCGTGGTCCTCAACAACTACCTCGCGTCCTCGGTGAAGAGCATCGAGGACGCGATCGTGGTGACACTTGCCTCCTCCGACACCTCGAAGGGGACGGTCGTGCCCGCAGCGCCGCGCACCGCCCGGAGTACGGCTCCTGCGGCCGATCTCGAATGCTCCTGGCAGAAGCCGGCGAGCTGTTGACCGACCTCCAGGCACACGAAAAGGGCTGAGCCCCGGACCCTCAGGTCCGGGGCTCAGCCCTTTTCTCACGTCACACGACCCGCAGGGCCGTCACGCGTCCTTCGACAGGTTCGGTCCGGTACCACCGGCCGCCTGCTCGATCGGTGGGACGTCCGGCAGCGCCGACTTCTCCTCGCCGCGGAAGGTGAACTTCTTCTCCTCACCCTCGCCCTCGGTGTCCACGACCACGATGTGACCGGGGCGCAGCTCGCCGAAGAGGATCTTCTCCGACAGGATGTCCTCGATCTCGCGCTGGATCGTCCGGCGCAGCGGCCGGGCGCCCAGGACCGGGTCGTAGCCCTTCTTCGCGAGGAGCGACTTGGCCGTGGGGCTGAGCTCGATGCCCATGTCACGGTCCTTCAGGCGCTCGTCCACCTTGGCGATCATCAGGTCGACGATCTGGATGATGTCTTCCTCGGTGAGCTGGTGGAAGACCACCGTGTCATCGACACGGTTGAGGAACTCGGGCCGGAAGTGCTGCTTGAGCTCTTCGTTGACCTTGACCTTCATCCGCTCGTAGTTCGACTTGACGTCGCCCTGGGCGGCGAAGCCCAGGTTGAAGCCCTTGGAGATGTCCCGGGTCCCGAGGTTGGTCGTCATGATGATGACCGTGTTCTTGAAGTCCACGACGCGGCCCTGGGAGTCGGTCAGACGACCGTCCTCCAGGATCTGCAGCAGGGAATTGAAGATATCGGGGTGGGCCTTCTCGACCTCGTCGAACAGGACAACGGAGAACGGCTTCCGGCGCACCTTCTCGGTGAGCTGGCCGCCCTCTTCGTAACCCACGTATCCGGGGGGCGAACCGAAGAGACGGGAAACCGTGTGCTTCTCGCTGAACTCCGACATGTCGAGGGAGATCAGCGCGTCCTCGTCGCCGAAGAGGAATTCGGCGAGCGTCTTGGAGAGCTCGGTCTTACCGACACCCGAGGGGCCGGCGAAGATGAACGAACCACCGGGGCGCTTCGGGTCCTTCAGACCGGCTCGCGTACGCCGGATGGCCTGCGAGAGGGCCTTGATGGCGTCCTTCTGCCCGATGACGCGCTTGTGCAGCTCGTCCTCCATGCGCAGCAGACGCGAGGACTCCTCCTCGGTCAGCTTGAAGACCGGGATGCCGGTGGCGGTCGCGAGGACCTCGGCGATCAGCTCGCCGTCGACCTCGGCGACGACGTCCATGTCGCCGGCCTTCCACTCCTTCTCCCGCTTGGCCTTCGCCGCCAGCAGCTGCTTCTCCTTGTCGCGGAGAGAAGCTGCCTTCTCGAAGTCCTGGGAGTCGATCGCGGACTCCTTGTCCCGGCGGACACCGGCGATCTTCTCGTCGAACTCGCGCAGGTCCGGCGGCGCGGTCATCCGGCGGATACGCATCCGGGAACCGGCCTCGTCGATCAGGTCGATCGCCTTGTCCGGCAGGAAGCGGTCCGAGATGTACCGGTCGGCCAGGGTGGCGGCCTGGACCAGTGCCTCGTCCGTGATGGAGACCCGGTGGTGGGCCTCGTAGCGGTCGCGCAGACCCTTGAGGATCTCGATGGTGTGCGGCAGCGACGGCTCCGCGACCTGGATGGGCTGGAAGCGGCGTTCGAGCGCGGCGTCCTTCTCCAGGTGCTTGCGGTACTCGTCGAGCGTGGTGGCGCCGATGGTCTGCAGCTCACCACGCGCCAGCATCGGCTTGAGGATGCTCGCGGCGTCGATCGCGCCCTCGGCCGCGCCCGCACCCACCAGGGTGTGGAGCTCGTCGATGAACAGGATGATGTCGCCGCGGGTGCGGATCTCCTTGAGGACCTTCTTCAGGCGCTCCTCGAAGTCACCGCGGTAGCGGGAGCCGGCGACGAGCGCACCGAGGTCGAGGGTGTAGAGGTGCTTGTCCTTGAGGGTCTCGGGCACCTCGCCCTTGACGATGGCCTGCGCCAGGCCCTCGACGACCGCCGTCTTGCCGACGCCGGGCTCGCCGATGAGCACGGGGTTGTTCTTGGTACGGCGGGACAGCACCTGCATGACCCGCTCGATCTCCTTCTCGCGCCCGATGACCGGGTCGAGCTTGGACTCACGAGCGGCCTGGGTGAGATTCCGGCCGAACTGGTCGAGGACGAGGGAGGTCGAGGGCGTGCCCTCGGCCGGGCCGCCTGCCGTGGCGGCCTCCTTGCCCTGGTAACCGGAGAGCAGCTGGATGACCTGCTGCCGCACCCGGTTGAGATCGGCGCCCAGCTTCACGAGGACCTGGGCGGCGACGCCCTCGCCCTCGCGGATCAGGCCGAGCAGGATGTGCTCGGTGCCGATGTAGTTGTGGCCCAGCTGAAGAGCCTCCCGGAGCGACAGCTCCAGGACCTTCTTGGCACGGGGCGTGAAGGGGATGTGGCCGGAGGGGGCCTGCTGGCCCTGGCCGATGATCTCCTCCACCTGCTGGCGGACCGCCTCGAGCGAAATCCCGAGGCTCTCCAGGGCCTTAGCGGCGACACCCTCACCCTCGTGGATAAGGCCCAGGAGGATGTGCTCGGTGCCGATGTAGTTGTGGTTGAGCATCCGGGCTTCTTCCTGAGCCAGGACGACAACCCGCCGCGCGCGGTCGGTGAACCTCTCGAACATCGTTAATCGCTCCTCAGAGCGGTCAGGCAGTAAGGGGTCGGTCCCCTCCCTGTCCTTCCGCAGCTTAGTCCCGCAAGCGGGGACCGCTCATTCCAACTGCCGACACCCGTCTGTGGCCTCCTGACCCCTGAACGCCGACAACTGCTCCAACCCGATGGTGCGAGACGATGTTCCCGCAGGCCAGGCAGTTACCCTCACCATCACTACGCCGATGGCGAACGTGAGACGGCCCTGCGAGCGTGTCGCCCCTCCCCACTAGGAATGTCTTACCCGTAAGCACTGACACTCCATGCGGCACGCACCCGTTCCCTCAGCTACGGGCGAACAACCTTGCGCCGTTCAACGCGCCGGGATGCCCCTGCCTCGGCAACCGTGTGCGACCGCTGGTCCACCTTGCGTAACCGTCGGGCCCGTCACGGAGTTCTCGGGACATGGTCTTCACCGTGCCGAATCCGCGCACACCCCTCGACGGCGATGTCGCACACTGGTACCGCAGCACGCTCGGCTGGGCCGCGACCGACGGCTCACCGGTGGAGCTGCCCACCGGACAGCACTTCGACGTGCTGGAGCTGCCCTCGGAGGCCGGGACGGAGGTGCTGCGCCGCACGGCCGGGAGCGGGCCCGTGGTCCTGGCGGGGCACAGAATGCGGCTTCTGGTGGCCGCGGGGAGCGCGGAGGAGCTGCCGGGGCTGCTCGACTGGCTCGAATGGGGCGGAATCGATCTCGATCTGACCGCCATCGGCGTGGGCGGGCTGCTGACCGCCCCGCCGCCGCCCGGATGCGCACCCGCCCGGGGAGCCGCCCGCTGGCTGCGCCCCCCGGTGCCGGGATGCGAGACACGACTGCCGGCTCTCGCCGGACTCGGGAACAGTGGGGGTGTTCCCGATCTCGTACGACTGGTGGGCACGGCGGCGACACAGTGCCACCGGGTCCGGCTGCTGCGCGGGAATCGCGTGAATGCGCAGCGGTCGGAAACTCAGCCGTTGGCCTTCTCGTAAGCCTCACGCACCGTCGCCGGGACACGGCCACGGTCATTGACCTCAAAGCCGTTCGCCTTCGCCCATGCGCGGATTTCGGCGGTGTCCTTGTTGCCGGACGCCGCAGCACGCCCCTTGCCGCGACCCGTGGCCGCGCGACCGCCGGTACGCCGACCGCTCTTCGCGTACGGCTCGAGGAGGCTCCGGAGCTTGTCCGCATTGGCGGTGGTGAGGTCGATCTCGTAGGTCTTGCCGTCCAGAGCGAACGTCACCGTCTCGTCCGCCTCGCCGCCGTCGAGGTCATCGACAAGAAGGACCTGAACCTTCTGTGCCACCGGATTTCCTTTCATCGAAAATGCAGTACGCGGAAAGGAAACCGCTTTTCCCTGAAAAACACAAACCCTTGGCAGAGGTTCAGATCCGCGAGAACACGGGAAACGTGCGCGATTCGGACATAGGGACCGGCCCTCTTGTGGCGATCACAGGTGCAGAAGCATCCGGCTGTTGCCCAAGGTGTTCGGCTTCACTCGTTCGAGCCCCAGGAACTCCGCGACACCCTCGTCATAGGAACGCAGCAGCTCCGCGTAGACATCGGTGTCGACCGGCGTCTGTGTCTCGCCGATCTCGACGAAGCCGTGCTTCCCGAAGAAGTCGACTTCGAAGGTGAGACAGAAAACCCGGCGCACTCCCAGCCAGCGTGCCGTCTCCAAGAGCTTGCCGAGCACCTGATGTCCGATGCCGTGCCCCTTGTACGCCGGATCCACTGCCAGGGTGCGCACTTCGGCGAGGTCTTCCCACATCACGTGCAGTGCGCCGCAGCCGACAACCTTGGCATCCTCGTCGCGTTCCGCGACCCAGAACTCCTGGATCGCTTCGTAAAGGGTGACCGTCGCTTTGTCGAGCAGGATGCCTTCACTGACGTACGGATCCACGAGTCGGCGGACGTCGGGCAGGTCGCTGGTCCTGGCCCGCCGGACAGTGATGGCATTTGCTGCGGCATAAGGCATGCGCCGACGCTATCGCCCCGCGGCTCCAGGACCGTCGCCGGGCTCGGCGCCCTGAACGATGCGCATCGCGGCTTGCAGCGACTCCCTCTGCTCGGGCGACATCATGCCGAAGAACGCGACAAGTGCCGCGGCGGGGTTGTCACTCTTGGACCAGGCATCGTTCATCAGTGCGGCCGCGTACGCGGCACGGGTGGAGACCGCGGTATATCGATAGGCGCGGCCGTCGACTTCCCTGCGCACCCAGCCCTTCTGATGGAGATTGTCCATAACCGTCATGACGGTGGTGTAGGCGATGGACCGTTCCTGCTGGAGGTCTTCCAGGACTTCTCTGACCGTGACCGGCCGGTTCCATTGCCAGACGCGTGTCATGACGGCGTCTTCGAGGTCTCCCAATTGGCGGGGCACATTGCCACCATAGTGGGAGATCACTGCACCATCGACTATTGACGTAACAAAAAGGACGTACGACCTGAAGTGGTCGTACGTCCTCGATGTGACGCTCGGGTCAGGCGTCCGACCCGGCCTGCCTCGTCGAGTCGGCGCGGGTGAGCGCGGCATCGACGGCCGCGTCCTCCTTGGCCTTGTTCGAACCGCCCTGGCTCTTGACGATCGTCACGACCAGACCGATGAAGAAGGCGGCCATCACCACCGGGGGCACGAGCGCGGATACGTAGTCCATGCCCCCAGAGTAGCTATCCGGCGGCCCGCTGGTCCGGCGGGGGCACCGGCTTGCGCCGCGGCGGGAACACCTCGGACGGCTTCGGCGGCTTCGGCGTGGGCCGCTCGCCAGGCGCGGGCCGCTCGGCCGGAGCGGGCTCGGGCTGCGGTTTCGGCTGCGGCGTGGGCTTCGCCTTCTGCTCGTCGGCCATCCGGCCGCCGGGCAGCGCCATGAGCCGGGTCCGGCCCTGGACGGGCGCGACGGGACGTGCGGGGGCCGGCACGTGCACCGCCCGCCCGGCGAGCCGCGCACGCACCGACTGCTCGGCGAGCCCCAGACAACGCCGCAGCACGGCCGCGGCGACCGGGTTCCCGCGCAGCGCGCGCAGGGCGGCGAGATCGTCGGGCCGGGGGTCGTAGCCGGCTGCCAGGGCGTCCTGGAGGAGCGCCAGGTAGCCGACGGCGGAACCGGGCAGAGCGGTGCGGTAGCGGGCGAGATCGGCGTCGAGGAACGCGCGCAGCCGACCGGCCTCGCGCACGGCTTCGTCCACGGAGTCGGCCAGACGCAGGCACTCCCGGACGTCCTCGTCGTCGAGCGGAACGGGATGGAGGGCGGTGGCGAGGGCGCGTCGGAGCACACGCAGCTCATCTGCGCCGAACGCCATGCCGCCGTGGGATCCGTATGGCGTGGGCATGCGCCGACCATACGAGCCGACGGCCCAAATTCCACTTAATGGTACGAACACGGGCGTTTCCCCCACCCGCTTCTACGGCCCGGGCGCGCGCGGGGCGGCGCGCTGCCCGGAACCCGACGCCCCGGCGTCACATGCGGGAGACGTTCCTCTCGTAGACCAGGCGCAGGCCGATCAGCGTCAGCCACGGCTCGTGTTCGTCGATCTCCGACGACTCGCCGAGCACCATCGGTGCCAGGCCGCCCGTCGCGATCACCGTCACCTCGTCCGGGTCCTCCGCCAGCTCGCGCTTCATCCGCTGGACGACGCCGTCCACCTGGCCGGCGAAGCCGTAGACGATGCCCGACTGCATGGCCTCGACCGTGTTCTTGCCGATCACGCTCCGCGGACGGACCACCTCAATCTTGCGCAGCTGGGCGCCCTTGACGCCGAGGGCCTCGACCGAGATCTCGATACCGGGGGCGATCACACCGCCCGTGTACTCGCCGCGCGCGCTGACGGCGTCGAACGTCGTCGCGGTGCCGAAGTCGACGACGATCGCCGGGCCCCCGTACAGGTCGACCGCCGCGACCGCGTTGATGATGCGGTCCGCGCCGACCTCCTTGGGGTTGTCCGTCAGGACCGGCACGCCCGTCTTGATACCGGGCTCGACGAGGACGGCCGGCACGTCGCCGTAGTAGCGGCGGGTCACCTCGCGCAGTTCGTGCAGCACCGAGGGGACAGTGGCGCAGATCGCGATGCCCTCGATGCCGTCGCCCAGTTCGTCGCCGAGCAGGGGGTGCATGCCCATCAGGCCCTGGAGCAGCACGGCCAGTTCGTCGGCGGTACGCCGGGAGTCGGTGGAGATGCGCCAGTGCTCGACGATCTCCTCGCCGTCGAAGAGACCGAGCACCGTGTGGGTGTTGCCTACGTCGATGGTGAGCAGCATCAGGCGTCGACCTCGCGGAGGTCGAGGCCGATGTCGAGGATCGGGGAGGAGTGCGTGAGCGCGCCCACCGCGAGGTAGTCCACGCCCGTGTCCGCGTAGGCACGGGCGTTGTCGAGGGTGAGACGTCCGGAGGATTCCAGAACGGCACGGCCCGCGACGACGGTGACCGCCTCCGCCGTCTCGGCAGGGGTGAAGTTGTCCAGCAGGATCAGGTCGGCGCCCGCGTCCAGCACCTCCCGCACCTGCTCCAAGGTGTCGACCTCGACTTCGATCGGCAGGTCGGGGAACCGGTCCCGTACGGCCTTGAAGGCCTCCGCGACGCCGCCCGCTGCGACCACGTGGTTGTCCTTGACGAGGGCCGCGTCCGAGAGGGACATGCGGTGGTTGACGCCGCCGCCGCAGCGCACCGCGTACTTCTCCAGCGAGCGCAGTCCGGCCGTGGTCTTGCGGGTGTCGCGTACGCGCGCGCCGGTGCCTTCCAGGGCGTCGGCCCAGGCGCGGGTGGCGGTCGCGATGCCGGACAGACGACACAGGATGTTCAGCGCGCTGCGCTCACCGGTGAGCAGGTCACGGGTGCCCGCGGTGACGGAGAGCAGCTTCTGGCCCGCCTCGACCCGGTCGCCGTCCTCTGCGTGCCGCTCGACCTCGAAGTCGTCGGTGATGACGATCGACAGGATCGCCTCGGCGACCCGCAGGCCCGCGACCGTGCCCGCCTCGCGCGCGGTGAAGTCGCCGGTGGCGACGGCGTCCTGGGGGACGGTCGCGACGCTGGTGACGTCCACGCCGCCGTCGAGGTCCTCCTCGATGGCCAGGTGGGCGATGTCCTCGACCTGCACCGGGTCGAGGCCGGCCGCCGCGAGCAGCTCGGCGAGCGCGGGGTCGAGCCCGCTCTCGTACGTCTCGTCGGCGCAGCCGCAGCCGTCGCCGCAGCCCTCATCGGCGGCGGCGGGCGCGCCGATCTGGATCAGCGGTACGTCCACGGGCTCCGGACGTTCTTCGGGCGTGCTCACGGTTGCGGCTCCCTGGGGGCGATGGCCGTTGGGCCGATGGGGGTTGCGGGCGGAAATACTTCGGTGGCGGTGCGGCGCACGACGAGGCGGCGGTCCGGCGTGAGCCGGACGACGATGTGGTGGCGCCAGGCGGTGTCGTCACGGTCGGGGTGGTCCTCGCGCCAGTGGCAGCCGCGGGTCTCGGCCCGCTCGCGGGCGGCGGAGACGAGGACACGTGAGACGAGGAGCAGGTTGGTGGCCTCCCAGGACTCCACGCCCGGCTCTGCGGCCTTCGTGCCCTCGGCGTCGTGGGCCGCGTTGAGCGACAGGGCCTCCAGCGCGTCCGCAGCGTCGTCGAGACTGGCGGCGGTCCTGATCACTCCGGCGCCCTGCGTCATGATCCGCTGGATCTCGTGGCGGGCCTCGGGGGCGAGCAGCGCGACACGGTCCGCTCCGTCCACGGGGGCGCCGCTCGGCCCGGTTGTGATGTCTGCCGCGATCCGCTCGGCGAAGACCAGTCCCTCCAGGAGCGAGTTGGACGCGAGCCGGTTCGCACCGTGGACGCCGGTGCAGGCGACCTCGCCGCAGGCGTAGAGGCCCGGGACGGTGGTGCGCCCGTGCAGATCGGTGCGGACGCCGCCGGAGGCGTAGTGCGCGGCCGGGGCGACCGGGATCGGCTCGGTGACCGGGTCGATGCCATGGGTGCGGCAGGCCGCGAGGATGGTGGGGAAGCGCTGCTCCCACATCTGGGCGCCGAAGTGCCGGGCGTCGAGATACATGTGCTCGGTGCCCTGCTTCTGCATGCGGCGCATGATGCCCTTGGCGACGATGTCGCGCGGGGCGAGCTCGGCCAGTTCGTGCTGCCCGACCATGAAGCGGGTGCCGGTCCCGTCGACGAGATACGCGCCCTCGCCCCGTACCGCCTCGGAGACCAGCGGCTGCTGGCCCTCGCTGTCCGCGCCGAGGAACAGCACGGTGGGGTGGAACTGCACGAACTCGAGGTCGGAGATCTCCGCGCCGGCACGCAGCGCGAGCGCCACACCGTCGCCCGTGGAGACCGCCGGGTTGGTGGTCGCGGAGAACACCTGGCCCATGCCGCCGGTGGCGAGGACGACCGTGGGGGCGTGGACCGCGCCGACGCCGTCGTGCTGGCCCTCGCCCATGACATGCAGGGTGATGCCCGCCGTACGGCCTTCGGCGTCGGTGATCAGGTCGAGGACCAGGGCGTTCTCGATGGTGCGCAGGCCCTGGTCGCGGACCGCGTCGACGAGGGCTCGGGAGATCTCGGCGCCCGTCGCGTCACCGCCCGCATGGGCGATGCGGCGGCGGTGGTGGCCGCCCTCGCGGGTGAGTTCTATCTCGCCGGACGCCGGGTCGGTGTCGAACTGCGCGCCCGTGGCGATGAGCCGGCGCACGGCGCCGGGTCCCTCGGTGACCAGGGTGCGTACGGCCTCCTCGTCGCACAGGCCGGCGCCCGCGACAAGGGTGTCGTCCAGGTGCTGGCCAGGCGTGTCGCCCTCGCCGAGCGCGGCGGCGATACCGCCCTGTGCCCAGCGCGTGGAGCCGTCGTCGAGGCGGGCCTTGGTGACGACGACGGTGCTCAGGCCCCTCGCGGCGCAGCGCAGCGCGGCGGTGAGTCCGGCGACGCCGGAGCCGACCACGACGACGTCGGCCTCGATGGCCCAGCCCGGGGCGGGGGCGGCGAGCCGTATTCCGGTCACTTCTGGGCTCCGGGGGTCGATGGTGCGAAGGTCAGGGGGATGTTGTCGATCAGGCGGGTCGTACCGACCTTGGCGGCGACCGCGAGGACCGCTTCGCCGGTGTGGTCGTCCGGCACCTCGGTGAAGGTGGCCGGGTCGACGAGCGCCAGATAGTCGAGCACGAGCGGCGGCGTGCCCTGCGCAGCCTCGCCCAGCACGGTGCCGGCCGCTGCCCGCACGGCGTCGGCGCCGCCGGGCGGTGCGGCACGTGCGACCGCGTGGGCGTCTGCCGCGGCCCGGGCCTCGCCCATGGCGGACAGGGCGGCGGCGCGTGCGGGCGCCGCGTGGAGGGCCTCGGCGCGGGCGTGCAGGGCGTGCTGGGCGGCGAGCCGGTCGCGGGCGGCGAACAGGGCACGGGACAGGGCGAGTGCGGTGCCCCGCTCGGCGGCCGAGAGGTAGCGGTTGCGGCTGGAGCGGGCGAGGCCGCTGTCCTCACGGACGGTGGGGACGCCGACGATCTCCACGGGGAAGTTCAGATCGCGGACCATGCGGCGGATGAGGGCGAGCTGCTGGGCGTCCTTCTGCCCGAACAGCGCCACATCGGGCGAGGTGAGGTGGAGCAGTTTGGCGACGACGGTGAGCATGCCGTCGAAGTGGCCCGGGCGCGTCCTGCCTTCCAGCAGGTCGCCCATCGGCCCGGCGGTGATCCGCACCTGCGGCTGCCCGCCCGGGTACACCTCGTCGACGGAGGGGGCGAACACCACGTCCGCGCCCGCCTCTTCGGCCGTCTTCAGGTCGGCTTCGAGGGTGCGCGGGTAGCGGTCTAGGTCCTCGCCGGCGCCGAACTGCAGCGGGTTGACGAAGACGGTGACGATGACGAAGCCCTTGTCGCCGACGTGCTCGCGGGCGGCGTGGATCAGCCCGGCGTGACCTTCGTGGAGAGCGCCCATGGTCATCACGACGGCGGTGCGGCCGGGGACGGCGTGGTGGTCGAGGACGTACTTCAGGTCGTCGCGGGTCGGTACGAGTTCGAGGTCGCGCCTGGTGCGGCTCTTGAAACTCATCGCAGGTCCCCCTCCGCGAGGACGCCCAGCAGGTCTTCGGCGAGCTCGGGCTTGAGCATGCCGTGTGCGAGGGCCCGGTCGGCCGTCGTCCGGGCCATGGCGAGATATCCGGCCACGGCGCCGGGAGCGTGCTTGCGCAGCTCGGCGACGTGGGCAGCGACGGTACCCGCGTCTCCGCGTGCGACGGGACCGGTCAGTGCCGCGTCCCCCGAACGAAGGGCATTGTCGAGGGCGGCGCCGAGGAGCGGGCCGAGCATGCGGTCCGGGGCGGACACCCCCGCCGTGCGCAGCAGCTCCATCGACTGGGCGACCAGGGTGACCAGGTGGTTCGCCCCGAGTGCGAGGGCCGCGTGGTAGAGCGGGCGGGCGTCCTCCGCGATCCACTCGGGCTCACCGCCCATCTCGATGACCAGAGCCTCGGCGGCCAGCCGCAGTTCCTCGGGCGCGGTCACACCGAACGAGCAGCCCGCCAGCCGCTGCACGTCGACGGCCGTTCCGGTGAACGTCATCGCCGGGTGCAGCGCCAGCGGCAGCGCGCCGGCACGGGTCGCGGCGTCGAGCACCTTGGTGCCGAACCGGCCCGAGGTGTGCACGAGCAGCTGTCCCGGCCGCACGGCGCCGGTCTCGACGAGGCCGTCGACCAGCCCGGGCAGCGCGTCGTCCGGGACGGTGAGCAGCACGAGCTCGGCACGCGCCAGCACCTCGGCGGGCGGCACGAGGGGCACGTCCGGGAGCAGGGCCGCGGCCCGGCGCACGGAGGCGTCGGAGACTCCCGACACAGCGACCGGACGGTGTCCGGCGAGCCGGAGCGACGCGGCCAGGGCGGGGCCGACTCGGCCGGCTCCGACCACGCCCACGGTCAGGCGGGCGGGGCGGTCCCGCGGGTCGAGCGGTTCCTGTGGTGGTGTGGCATTCACGCGGCGGTGCCTTCCGTTCCAGTCCGCGGGGGGTACCGGACGATTTCTCGTCACGATGCTACGCCAGCGCCTCCCGCCCCCCTTGCGGTTGTCCACAGGCTGTGGGTGATGATCGGACCGTGACGGAGACCTCGGAGCAGGGTGAGCGGCGGCGCAGGCGGGCCGCATGGCGGGCGTCGGAGCGGGTCCTGTGGCGCAGCTCGGCAGAACGGGACCTCAAGGAGAGCCTCGCGGCACTGGCCGCCGGAGCCGACCTCGTGTACGACACGGACGAGCCTGTGGACTTCTACGGCGACGGTGTCGTGTCCGAGTTGGAGCGGCGATGCGCCGCCCTGCTCGGGTTCCCGGCGGCGGTGTACTTCCCCACGGGGACGATGGCGCAGCAGGTGGCGCTGCGCTGCTGGGCCGGCCGTACCGGCAACTCCACCGTCGCCCTGCACCCGAGGGCACATCCCGAGGTGCACGAACGCTCCGCGTTCTCGGTGGTGAGCGGTCTGCGCACGGTCCATCCGACCACCGAGCCGCGGCTGCCGACGGCCGACGAGGTGCGCGGGCTCGACGAACCGTTCGGCGCGCTGATGCTGGAACTGCCGCTGCGCGATCCCGGTTTCGTGCTGCCGGAATGGGACGACCTGGTGGCCGTCGTGGACGCGGCGCGCGAACGCGACGCGGTGGTCCACTTCGACGGCGCCCGCCTGTGGGAGTGCACGTCGCACTTCGGCCGCCCGCTGGACGAGATCGCCGGGCTCGCCGACAGCGTGTACGTGTCCTTCTACAAGTCTCTCGGCGGTCTGGCGGGAGCGGTGCTCGCGGCTCCCGAGCCGCTCGCGGACGAAGCCCGCGCCTGGCGGCACCGCTACGGCGGGACGGTGTTCCAGCAGTACCCGGCTGTGCTGTCGGCGCTCATGGGGCTGGAGAACGAGCTGCCGCGACTGCCCTCGTACGTCGCCCACGCCAAGCAGGTCGCCGCGGCGCTGGGCGAGGGTCTGCGCACGGCGGGCGTCCCCTGGTTCCGAATCAACCCGCCGGTCCCGCAGACGCACCAGTTCCAGGTGTGGCTGCCGTACGACACTCAGGCACTGAACGAGGCGGCGCTGTCGCAGTCGGAGGAGACCGGCGTGACGCTGTTCCGCCACTGGTCCGCGCAGGACTGCCCGCCGGGACTGTCGGTCACGGAGGTGACGGTGGCATCGGAAGGGCTCGCGTGGTCGCCGGACGACGTGGCGAAAGCGGTGGCCGAGTTCGTGCGGCGCCTGGCCTGACGAAGCCGGCCCCCGCGGCGGGCGGCCGGCTCATCGGCAGTCCGCCGGACGTGCCCGGTCGTGGGCGTGGAACAGGCGGCCGAGGAGCGACAGCAGCCGGCCGCGGGCAGGGCGGCCCGACACAACCCGCCGGAAGCGGCGGTCGTCGCGGAGCGCACCGAGCACCCGCATGTCGTGGGCGCCGGGCAGCGGCGGGCTCGCTTCGCCCCGCTGGGCCGTCCGGTAGGAATCGATCATGTGCTGCTGCATGGCGTTCATGCCTCCACGCTGCGCGCGTCGGCGGCCCGCGTCGCACCGATTGACGAGCCCCGTCAAACGGCACGAGGGCCGCCCACGGGAACCCCCACCATGGAGGGGTGAGCGTGAGCATCGACATCACGGGGCTGCCCCCGGAACGCATCGTCATCGACATCAGCCCCCTCGCCGAGCTGGGAGTGGCACTGCACGCCCTGGCAGAGCCCGGGCACCACCCGGGGCTGAGCGGCTGGGCCACCGCGACCACCGCAGGGCTGAAGCCCGATCTCGCCGACCGGCTGCACGAGGCGGACTTCCTGTGGCGGAGCACCTACTCGGACGTGTTCATGCCCTTCGCCGGCCTCCCGTTCGGCGGGGGCCGGACCGGCGCGACGCTCGCCGAGGAGCTGGACCTCCTCGACCGGCTCGACGACGAGCGCTTTGTCTCCGCCGCGCTGGAGTTCACCTGCGCAAGCACATACGCCGTCGACGACCCGTCCGCCCTGAGCGACCCCACGCGTCGGGAGCGCGCGCTCGAACTCGCCGCCACGCGCGGCCCGCGTCAACTGGACTTCACCCGGCGACTCCTGGCCGACCCGGCTTCCGTACGCGCCTGGTTGCGGCGGCTGTTCGAGGACTGCAACGAGGCGTTCTTCGCCGACACGTGGCGCCGTGTGTCCGTCCAGCTCGCCGCCGATGCCCGGCACAAGACCGAACTGCTGCGCCGCAAAGGGCTTGCCGCGGCGCTGTACGCCGTCTCCCCCGCCCTCACGATGGACGAGGACCACACCAGGATCAGCGCCGACAAACTCGCCGACGGCCGGACCACCGCCGTCGACCCGACGGTCGGCGCCGGGCTCACGCTCGTGCCGTCCAGCTTCGGCTGGCCGCATCTGATGGTGCTGCACGCGCCCGGCTGGCGGCCCGTGATCCACTACCCGGTCGGTTCACCGGAGCTGCCGGGCGCGGCGACGGTCGACCTGCTCAAGCTCCGGATGGAGGCACTGGCCCACCCGATGCGCATGCGCCTGTGCCGGTACCTCGCCCGAGCCGCGTACACGACAAGTGAACTGGCGGACGCGTACGGCATCACCGCGCCCGAGGTCTCGCGCCATCTCTCGGTGCTGAAGAAGGCGGGGCTCGTCTCGACCCGGCGGCGCGGCCGTTACGTGCTGCACCAGCTGGACGTGACGGCGGTGGCACGGCTCGGCAGCGACTTCCTCGAAACAGTCCTGCGCTAGGGCCTGCCGTTCGGATCCCGCCGGGCGAGGGACGTCCGACGGATCAGCGCGGTCCGCGGCCGCCCGCGCGCACCAGTCCCGTCTCGTACGCGAGCACTACCACCTGGACCCGGTCGCGCAGGCCGAGCTTGGTGAGGATGCGGCCCACATGGGTCTTGACCGTGGCCTCGGAGAGGACGAGGCGGGCCGCGATCTCGCCGTTGGACAGCCCCTGGGCGACGAGCATCATCACCTCGCGCTCGCGCTCCGTCAGTCTCTCCAGCTCCTTGTGCTGCGGCTCGGCACCGGAGCTCGGCAGCATCGGCGAGAAGCGGTCCAGCAGGCGCCGGGTGGTGGACGGTGCGACGACCGCGTCACCGCTGTGCACGGAGCGGATGGCGCCGAGCAGTTCGCCCGGCGGTACGTCCTTCAGCATGAAGCCGCTGGCGCCCGCCTTCAGCCCGGAGAACGCGTACTCGTCCAGGTCGAAGGTGGTCAGGATCAGCACCTTCGGCGCGTCGGGCTCGGCACAGATGCGCCGCGTCGCCTCGACGCCGTCCAGGCGCGGCATGCGCACGTCCATCAGCACCACGTCCACGGCGGTGGAGCGCAGGTTCTCGATCGCCTCCGCGCCGTCACCGGCCTCCGCCACGACCTCCATGTCCGGCTGGGCGGCGAGCACCATGCGGAATCCGGTGCGCAGCAGCACCTGGTCGTCGACGAGCATCACACGGATGGACATCACGGTCGGGTCCTCGTTCTCTCGGGTGCGCAGTGCCAGGGTCTGTCGTCTAGTGGGCGGGTTTGAGCGGCAGCAGCGCGCTGATCCGGAACCCGCCGCCCGGCCGCGGCCCCGCGTCCAGCGTGCCGCCGACCATACCGACGCGTTCGCGCATGCCGATGAGTCCGTGGCCGCGGCCGTCCGCGCCGCCGTCCTCGTACAGCTCGTGGGCGGCGCCGCGGCCGTCGTCCTCGACGAGCAGGCCGAGACCGTCGTCGAAGTAGACGAGCCGCACGCTCGCGCCCACTTCCGGTCCGCCGTGCTTACGGGTGTTGGTGAGCGCCTCCTGCACGATGCGGTAGGCGGTGAGCTCGACGCCGCTGGGCAGCGGCCGAGGCGTGCCCTCGATCTTGAAGTCGACGGTCAGTCCGGCGCGGCGGACCTGCTCGACGAGCTCCTCGATCTGCTCCACGTCGGGCTGCGGGACGTACTCGCCGCTCTCCGGGGCGTCTCCCGTGCGCAGCACACCGAGCAGCCTGCGCATTTCCGCGAGCGCCTGCCGGCCGGTGCTGGAGATGGTCTCCAGCGCCTGTTTGGCCTGGTCGGGCGCGGCGTCGAGCACATAGGCGGCGCCGTCGGCCTGGACAACCATCACCGACACGTTGTGGGCGACGACGTCGTGCAGCTCGCGGGCGATCCTGGCGCGCTCGGCCGCGACCGCGACCTTCGCCTGCGCCGCGCGCTCCGTCTCCAGCCGGGTGGCCCGCTCCTCCAGCTGCGCGAAGTAGGCGCGCCGCGTACGTATGGAGTCGCCGAGCACCCAGGCCATGGCGAACGGCAGGCTCATGATCACGGTGATGAAGATCCGGCCCAGGGTGTCGGCGCTCTCCTCCGGCCAGCGGATCTGGGCCAGGGAGGCCGCCGAGAGGCCGCCGACCAGGGCAAGCCGCGTGGCCCAGCGCGGGCAGTCGTGCGCCGCGACCGTGTAGATGATGACCATCATCGCGAAGTCGGCCGCGTTGACCTCGACGTCCAGGACGAGCTGGGCGACACCGACCGCCGCCGCGACGACGAGCATCCGCTGGGGCATGCGCCGGCGCAGCGCCACGACCACGCTCAGAAGCAGGACGACGACCGCGGCCGCGACCTGCGCGCCCACGCCTTCCGGTTCCTGGACCACCCACAACATGGAGAACCCGAAGAGCACGACAGCCCAGAAGCTGTCGACGCCCGTCGGGTGTCTGCGGATGAAGTCGTAGAGGCGCTGCACGTAACTAAGCGTAGGGAAAAGAGATAGGTGCCGGAGTCAACCGAAGGGGCGATCCGGTCCACGGGAGCGTACTCCGCAAGGTGGAGACTGGTGCACGTGACGTATGAGTCCGCCACCCCGGCCACCTGCAGCGCGCCCGCCGCCGACTCCGTGTTCCGCGGCTGGCGGCCCGCCGCGGAAGCCGCCCTGTACGGCCCGGACGGCTTCTATCTGCGGCCCGAGGGCCCGGCGGGGCACTTCCGTACCTCCGTGCACGCGTCACCGCTCTTTGCCTCCGCCGTCGCGCGGCTGCTGCTCGACACCGCGCAGTCGTGCGGACTGGACGAGCCCGCGCTCGTGGACGTCGGCGCGGGCCGGGGGGAACTGCTGACGGGGGTGCTCGCCGCGCTGCCGCCCGGCTACCCGGTCCGCGCCCACGCGGTCGAACGTGCGCAACGGCCCCCCGGTCTCGATCCGCGCATCGCATGGAGCGCGGAACTGCCGCGGGACGTGAGCGGGCTGCTGTTCGCGAACGAGTGGCTGGACAACGTGCCGGTCGACGTCGCCGAGGCCGACGAGCACGGCGTCGTGCGTCATGTCCTGGTGAACGCGGCGGGCGAGGAGCGGCTCGGCGACGAGATCGACGGAGCGGACGCCGAGTGGCTGGCGCGCTGGTGGCCGCTCACGGAGCCGGGAACCCGGGCGGAGATCGGAAGGCCGCGTGACGCGGCGTGGGCACGGGCTGTCGCCTGCCTGGGGTCGGGCCTCGCGGTGGCGGTCGACTACGCGCACACGGCGGACGCCCGGCCGCCGTTCGGCACCCTGACGGGCTTCCGGGACGGCAGGGAGGTACGCCCGGTCCCGGACGGCAGCTGTGACATCACCGCCCATGTGGCGATGGATGCCTGCGCGTCCCCGACCGCGGAACTGCGCGACCAGCGCGAGGCCCTGCACTCGCTCGGCATCACGGCCGCGCGCCCGCCGCTGTCGCAGGCGTCCTTGGACCCGGCGGCCTACGTCCGCGCGCTGTCGCGGACGGGCGAGGCGGCGGAGCTCACGGCCCGGGGCGGGCTGGGCGACTTCACCTGGCTGATGCAGCCGGTGTGAGCCGGCGCCGCACGTCCGGCCCCCTCCGCGGCGGGCTCCTACGATGACGCTCCGCCCGCCGCCGGCGAGCAGTGGGCGACCCGCCGCCGCCTGTGGCTCCTCTGTCAGACTGGTGCCCATGACGGAGACCACGGTCGGCATCGGCGGCGCGGCGGAGAGCACCGACATGGTGCTCAACATCGGCCCCCAGCACCCCTCCACGCACGGCGTGCTGCGGCTGCGTCTCGTGCTGGACGGCGAGCGCATCCGGCATGCCGAGCCGGTCGTCGGCTATATGCACCGCGGCGCCGAGAAGCTTTTCGAGGCGCGCGACTACCGCCAGATCGTGATGCTGGCCAACCGCCACGACTGGCTCTCGGCGTTCTCCAACGAACTCGGTGTCGTCATGGCCGTCGAGCGCATGCTCGGCATGGAGGTCCCCGAGCGCGCGGTGTGGACCCGTACGCTCCTCGCCGAACTCAACCGGGTCCTCAACCATCTGATGTTCCTCGGGTCGTATCCGCTCGAACTGGGCGGTATCACCCCGGTTTTCCATGCCTTCCGGGAACGGGAGGAGCTCCAGCACGTGATGGAGGAGATCTCCGGCGGCCGGATGCACTACATGTTCAACCGGGTCGGCGGCCTCAAGGAGGACCTGCCGGCCGGCTGGCTCGGCCGCGCCCGGCACGCGGTCGCCGATGTCCGTTCGCGGATGGACGTGTACGACCGGCTCGTCCTCGGCAACGAGATCTTCCGCGGCCGCACCCGGGGCGTGGGCACGCTGTCCGCGGAGGCCGTGCACGCCTACGGGGTGAGCGGGCCCATCGCCCGTGCGTCGGGCGTCGACTTCGATCTGCGCCGGGACGAACCGTATCTGGCCTACGGGGAGCTGCAGGACACGCTCAAGGTGGTCACGCGCACCGACGGCGACTGCCTGGCCCGCTTCGAAGTGCTGCTGGAACAGACGCACAACGCCCTGGACCTCGCGGACGCGTGTCTTGCGCGCATCGCCGAGCTGCCGCCCGGCCCGATCAACCAGCGCCTGCCGAAGGTCCTGAAGGCCCCCGAGGGCCACACCTACGCCTGGACCGAGAACCCGCTCGGCATCAACGGCTACTACCTGGTCTCCAAGGGCGAGAAGACCCCGTACCGCCTCAAGCTCCGCTCGGCCTCGTACAACAACATCCAGGCGCTGACCGTGCTGCTGCCGGGGACGCTGGTCGCCGACATGGTGGCGATCCTGGGATCGCTGTTCTTCGTCGTCGGCGACATCGACAAGTAACGGCACGGTCGGGCGAGGGCCCGCACCTCAGGTCCTGCGAGGCGCGGTCCTGCCAAGATCCGAGAAAGGCCCAGGCCCTGGTCGGGCGATCCTGTCGCGCCCTCGAAGATCGCCCGGACAGGCCCTAGGACACCGCGTTGCGCAGCTGGGCGACGTCCAGCTGTTCCGTCTCGTCGTGCGCGGTCAGGTCGATGACCTTGCCGACCGCGCGGATCTCCCCGGGACGGACGGCGGCGAGGGCCTCCTCGCCCACCACATCGGCGAGGTCCTCGTGCTGCGCGGCCTCGATCGCCTTCTGCACCGGCTGTGCGTCGGCGGCGTCCGTACCCGTGCCGAAGAAGTCGAAGCCGCCCTCGGGGCGCTTCACCCGTGAACGCTGGGCACCGTAGGGGACGATCGCCGACGCGGCGGGGACGGGACGGCGGGCGGGAAGGGCGGACGACGGGCTCGTGTGCTGCTCGGCCCCGGCGCCCGCCGCGTGCTTCCCCTGCGGTTCGTCCGCCTCACGGGCCCGTTCGGCGAGATCCCGGGCGCGGGCGTCCTCGACGGTGCGTCTGGCCTCCTGCGCGGCGGCGTTGCGCGAAAGATCGTCGAGGGCCTTGGCCGCGCGCAGGTACATGGACGGCGTGGCCGTGGACCCGGCGGAGGGAAGCGCCTTGGCAGGGGCGGCCGCCTCGATGGCGAGCTGCCTGCGGCCCTCCAGGGCACTCGCACGCTCGGTCTCGGCGGTGGCGTACCTGCGCAGGAGCGCGGCATGCTCGCCGCGCAGGCCGGCGAGCTCGACCCGCTTCGCGCGCAGCTTCGCGTCGAGCTTGATGCGCAGCTCGCGCGATTCGTCGATGTCGGCCTCGAGCTCGGCTATGCGCTCTTCGGTCTTCCACTGGTCACTGGCTCGGCCGCGGGTCAGCTCCGCGACGCGGCGGCCCGCGCTGCGGTCCCAACTGCGCATGAGGACCGCGCCGGTGACAGCACTCGCCGCGGCGGCCGCGACCAGTGTGCGCAGCACGAAGGCGTCCCCGACGAGCCACGCGCCGGCGGCACACAGAATCGACGCTCCGGCGACTGCCGAAGGCGGCAGCAGCTTGTGCAGGGGCGGGGAATGGCGGTGGCGTCCACGTGGCATGGCCTGAAATTTACCGTGCGTAGACGCCGAATGGGGTGTCGGCCCGGCAAATCTCTGCACGAGAGCCCCGGGCCGACGCACCACTACTTCTTGAGCAGCCCCTTGGTGACGAGATACTCCTTCGCGGCGTCCTCCGGCTTCGCGCGCTCGGCGTCCACCTTGCGGTTCAACTCCGCGAGATCCTCGGTGGTCAGCACGTCGGTGAGCTTGCCGAGGGCGGCGGCAATCTCCTTGTCCCCGGCGTCCTTCGCATTGACCACGGGAAGGACGTTGTCCGCGTTCTGCAGCTTCTTGTCGTCCTCCAGAAGCACCAGGCCGAAGCTCTCCAGCGTCGCGTCGGTGGTGGTGGTCAGCACGAGCTGGTCCTCGCCGTCCTTCACCGCCTGCTTCGCCTGCGGGGTGCCGACGCCCTTGGGGTCCACGCCCGTCACATCGATGCCGTAGGTCTTCTTCAGACCAGGTGCGCAGAAGGGGCGCACCTCGCACTCGTCGCCCGCCGCGATCTTCACCCCGAGCTTCGACTTCCCAAGATCGGAAAGGGTCTTGAGGTTGTTCTTCTCGGCGAATTCCTTGGAGACCGCGAACGCGTTCTGGTCGACGGCGTCGCCTGCCGGGAGCACCTTCAGACCGCGCGGCTCGGCAAGCCCCGTCAGCGCCTTCACCGTGGCGTCGACATCGCTGGAGGCGACCGGCTTCTCCTCGGGGGCCTTCGGCCCGTTCACCTTGGCGTTGAGGAATTCGGCGAGGGTGGCCGCATATTCGGGAATGACATCTATCTCGCCCTTCTCCACGGACGGCTCGTACAGCTCGCGGTTCTTCACGGTGGTGACGGACGTCTTGTACCCGGCGTCCGCGAGCAGCTGGGAGTAGAGCTCGGCGAGCACCTTGGACTCGGTGAAGGCGGCCGCGCCGACGACCAGCGTGCCCTTCTCCCCGGATCCGCCGCCGGAAGCCGCACCGTCCTTGCCCTGCTCCAGGCTTTCACCGCCGCACGCGGCAAGAGAACCCGCGAGGGCCACCACACCGAGTACCGCACCCGCGATGCGCGAGGTCTTGCTCATCAGGTTCTCCGTCCGCATAACCAACAAAGGGATCAAAAGAGTTCATCACGTGCCGCGCCATCAGCCTGCCGCAGCCACCGCGGACCTGCGCAGAGGGTTCAGCAGCCGGTCGGCGGCGACCAGCACACCCTCCACGAGCAGGGCGAGCAGCGCCGCCAGCACTGCGCCCGCGACGACCTGAGCCGTGTTGTACGTGTTGAAGCCGGCGGTGATGATGCGGCCCAGCCCGCCCTGGCCGACCATCGACGCGATCGTGGCCGTGGCCACCACCTGGACCGCGGCGGACCGCAGCCCGGTCATCAGCAGTGGGTACGCGAGGGGCAGTTCGACGCGCACGAAGAGCTGCCCGCCCGACATACCCATTCCCCGCGCCGCCTCGACCACTGCCCGGTCCACCTCCCGCATCCCCACATACGCGTTGGTCAGCAGCGGCGGCACGGCGAACAGCACCAGGGCGATGATCGTCGGCACGTATCCCGCGCTGCGCAGCGGAGTGAGCATGAAGAGCGCCAGGACCGCGAAGACGGGGATCGCCCGCCCCGCGTTGGAGATGTTGACCGCCAGGGCGCCGCCCCTGCCGATGTGCCCCAGCCACAGGGCGAGCGGCAGCGCGATCGCGCAGGCGAGCGCGAGCGCCACCCCGCTGACGTACACATGCTCGCCGAGCCGGTGCCAGGCACCGCTCTCCCCGGACCAGTTGGACCCGGTGGTGAGCCAGGTCCATGCGTCGGCAAGAACGCCCATCAGACCTTCACCTCCGCCGTGCGTATTCGCGTCCAGGGCGTGAGCAGACGCTGAGCACCGAGCAGCAGCAGATCGGCGAGCGCCGCGAGCAGCACGCAGAGCACCGAGGCCGTCAGCACCTGCGCCTTGAAGGTCGTCTGCACACCGTCGTCGATGAGATTGCCCAGTCCGCCCTTGCCGACCAGCGCGCCGACGGTGGTCAGCGCGATCGTCGACACCGTCGCGATCCGCACGCCCGCCATCAACGCGGGCAGGGCGAGGGGCAGTTCGACCTCCCACAGCAACCGCGCCGGACCGTATCCCATCCCGCGGGCGGCCTCGCGCGCATCGGCGGGCACCGCCTCCAGCCCCGCCAGGATGTTCCGCACGAGGATGGTGAGGGAGTAGAGCACGAGGCCGGTCACCACGAGCGCCGCGGACAGTCCGAAGAACGGCAGCAGCAGAGAGAACATCGCGAGCGACGGGATCGTGTAGAGCAGGGTCGTGAGACCGAGCACCGGCCCTGCGAAGCGCGGCTGCGCCCGCACCAGCAGCGCGAGCGGCAGTGCGACGGCAAGCCCCACGAGGACCGATGCCACAGTGATCCAGATGTGCTGCACCGTCGCGTCGGCCAACTCCTGGCTCCGGCTGCGCAGGTACTCCCCGCAGATCCAGTCGTTCGCCGCGAGGCAGCTGCCTGCGGCAGATTCCGTCGTCATCGCTACTTCACCTCCCCCAGAACGAACGCATGTCTGACTGAACAGCGACCCTAACCCTGGCCACTGACAACCGCCCAAAACCGCCACATTGCAGCAACATGGCTTTCACACAAAAGCCGTCACAATGGGGAGCCATGATCCGTTTCGACAATGTCACCAAGCGGTACACGGACGGCACCACTGCCGTGGACGATCTCTCCTTCGAGGTCGCCGCAGGTGAACTGGTCACGCTCGTGGGACCTTCCGGCTGCGGCAAGACGACCACGATGAAGATGGTCAACCGCCTCATAGAACCGAGCAGCGGCCGCATATTCGTGGACGGGCAGGACATCTCCACCGTCGACCCCGTCGAACTGCGCCGCCGTATCGGCTATGTGATCCAGCAGGTCGGCCTCTTCCCGCACCGAACGGTCCTCGACAACACCGCGACCGTCCCCCATCTGCTCGGCACCGGGCGGGCCAAGGCCCGCGCCCGCGCCGCCGAACTGCTTGAACTGGTCGGCCTCGACCCCTCCGTGTACGGCGACCGCTACCCCGAGCAGCTCTCCGGCGGCCAGCGACAGCGCGTCGGCGTCGCCCGCGCCCTCGCTGCCGACCCGCCCGTGCTGCTGATGGACGAGCCGTTCGGCGCCGTCGACCCCGTCGTGCGCGAGCATCTGCAGAACGAGTTCCTCAGGCTCCAGTCGCAGGTCCGCAAGACCATCCTGTTCGTCACCCACGACATCGAGGAGGCCGTGCGTCTCGGCGACCGCATCGCCGTCTACGGACAGGGCCGGATCGAGCAGTTCGACGCACCCGCCGCCGTCCTCGGCACCCCCGCCAACGACTACGTGGCCGACTTCGTCGGCGCCGACCGCGGCCTCAAGCGGCTCTCCGTCACACCGATCGAGGAGGGCGACCTGGAACAGCCGCCCGTCGTCCACCTCGACGACGCCCTGCCGCGCGAACTCGGCTCGCGCTGGGCCGTGGTCCTCGACGGCGAGGACAATCTGCACGGCTGGATCTCCGCCGAACAGACGCGGCGCCGTGGCACGGTCCGTGAGCACGCCCGCCGCATGGAGGCCTGGCTGCCCGTCGGCGCCTCGCTCAAGCAGGCGTTCGCCACGATGCTCCAGCACGACGCGGGCTGGATCGCGGTGATCGACAAGGAGGAGACGGGCCGCTTCCTCGGGGTGCTGACCCCGGCGCGGCTGCACGAGGCACTGCGCCGCTCGATCGACGCCGACGCCCAGGACATCGCCAGGGCGGAGGTCGCACTGGAGTCGATCGCCATGGCCCCCGCCGCCGTACGCGTCGACAAGGGCTGAACAGTCAGGTCGCGCTGAGTCTGCCGCTCAGCCACTCCAGTGCCGGCGGGATCTCCCGGCGCCAGGTGTTGAAGTTGTGCCCGCCGCTGTCGAGCATGATCGACGAGACCCGCGCGGGCGCCTTCACCTTCTCGATGAAGGCGCGCGTGCCCGCGAGATTGCCCTCGCCCTGCCGCGAACTCGTGACCAGGAACGACGATGTGCCCTGGGGCAGGTGGTCCAGGCTCCACAGCAGGTTCGCCCGCTTGCGGGCCCGGTCGTCGCCGTGGAAGAGGTCACCTGTCGTCGGGTCCTCGGCAGCCTCGTAGTACGCGGAGAGGCCGGCGCCGGCGGCGAACCGCTCCGGATGGTGCAGCGCGATCTTCAGGGCGCAGTAGCCGCCGGTGGAGTTGCCGATGAAGCCCCAGTTGCGCGGGGCGTTGCCGACCCGGTACGTCCGGGAGACCGCCTGCGGCAGATCCTTCGCGAAGAACGTCTCCGTCTTCGGCCCGCCGGGTACGTCCACGCACTCGGTGTCGCGCGGCGGCGCGATCGTCGGCCGCATCATCACCAGGATCATCGGCTGCATCCGGCCGTCCGCGGCCAGCCCGTGCGCCGTGGCCGGGTACTTGAGTCCCTTGAGCAGGTTCTCCGCCGTCCCCGGATAGCCGGTCAGCACGACGGCAGCGGGGAACGTCCTGCTGCGGTGCTCCGCCTGGAAGTACTCCGGCGGCAGATACACGTAGGCCGGGCTGTTGATGCCGGACGTCTCACCGGCCACCACCACCTTGTGGATCTGCCCGCCTACCGCCGGGCGCCCGCTCCCGGGCACATCCGGTTTCCGCTTCTCGACGAGCCTGATGCTGCTGCCCGCCGCATGGTCCTGCACCACTCCGGTCTCCTGCTCCTGCCCGAAGAGGTCGGCCCAGGAGCCGTAGAAGAGAAAGGACTTGTTCGCGGCGAGCCCGGCCGCCGCGAACAGGGCGAGCTGCGTGGCGAGCAGCAGCCCGATACGCCCCGCGACCGGGCGGGCCCCGCCGCGGGCGAGGCGGGGCCACAGCCAGATGGTGGCGGCAAACAGCAGCACGGCCGCCGCCACGGCCGCGGCAAGGACTTTGTTGCTGGTCAGACCCATCAGTCGCAGTGCTTTCTGCTTCGGTCCGGCGGGAGGGATCCGTGTCCGGTTCGGCGCCGGTTCGCCGAGAACTTCCGGTGGCGGATGAACCCACTTCCTGGAACTGCCGTCCTAGAGAGCGCACATCGTCCGGGGCCGACCGACCTGAGGCCCGGACGCACGATCTCACGCGGAGTCACGGGAAGCGATGTCTGCAACGGTAGATGGGGACAAATCAGGATTGGTTCCGAATCGGGCGGCGAACCGGGTACGTCGCGCACTGCGCGGCCCCCGCCCCGAAGCGGTACCGGCAATCGTCGGCTCGGCATGCACCGTCGTCGGCCTGATCGACATCGCCGCCGGGGTCTTCCCCCGGTTCCGGCACAGCAGGATGCACACACTCGCCGAGGTACTGCCCGGCGCACTCGGCCCGTTCGCCGCCGCCCTCTCCCTCAGTGCGGGTGTTCTGCTGCTTCTGCTCGCACACGGCATCAAACGCCACAAGCGGCGCGCCTGGCGCGCCGCGGTCGTCCTGCTGCCCGCAGGAGCCGTGGCCCAGTTCGTCTACCGGCACTCCGTCCTCGGCGCGCTGATCTCCCTGGCCCTCCTGGCCCTGCTGCTGCGCCACCGCGGCGAGTTCGCCGCCCTTCCCGACCCGCGCAGCCGCTGGCGGGCGCTCGCCAACCTCGTCCTCATGGGCGCCGGTTCGCTCGGCCTCGGTATGGCCGTCGTCAGCGCCCACCCCGGCAGGGTCGTCGGCAGCCCCAGCCTCACCGACCGCCTCGAGCACGTCATGTACGGCCTGGTCGGCTTCGAGGGACCCGTCGGATACACCGGCAACGTCTCGTGGACCGTCGGCTACTCGCTGGGCGCCCTCGGTCTGCTCACGGCCGTCACCACCGTCTACCTCGCCTTCCGGCCGGAACACCCCGCCGCCCGCCTCACCGCCGACGACGAGCGCCGGCTGCGCGCGCTGCTCGCCACCCATGGAGGCCGCGACTCGCTCGGCCACTTCGCGCTCCGCCGCGACAAGGGCGTCGTCTTCTCCCCCAGCGGGAAAGCGGCCGTCTGCTACCGCGTGGTCTCCGGCGTGATGCTCGCCGGTGGTGACCCGATCGGTGACGTCGAGGCGTGGCCCGGCGCCATCGAACGCTTCATGGACGAGGCCAAGGCGCACTCGTGGACCCCAGCGGTCATGGGCTGCTCCGAGACCGGCGGCGAGGTCTGGACCCGGGAGACCGGACTGGACGCCCTGGAACTCGGGGACGAGGCGGTGGTGGACGTCGCGGATTTCTCCCTGACCGGGCGCGCCATGCGGAACGTACGCCAGATGGTCAAGCGCATCGAGCGCAACGGCTATGAGACCCGCGTACGGCGCGCCCGTGACCTCACCGACGACGAACTGGAGCGGATCCGCCGGGCAGCGGCCGACTGGCGCGGTACCGACACCGAGCGGGGATTCTCCATGGCGCTCGGCCGCATAGGCGACCCCGCCGACGGCGACGCCGTGATAGCCACCGCCCACAAGGCCGACGAGAACTCCCCGCACGGCGACCTGAAGGCGGTCATCCACTTCGTCCCCTGGGGCACGGACGGCATGTCCCTGGAACTGATGCGACGCGACCGCACGGCCGACCCGGGCATGAACGAACTGCTGATCGTCGCCGCCCTGACCGCCTCCCCCTCACTCGGAATCGACCGGGTCTCCCTCAACTTCGCGATGTTCCGCTCGGCACTGGCCCGCGGCGAGAAGATCGGCGCCGGCCCGGTGCTGCGCCTGTGGCGAGGGCTGCTCGTCTTCCTCTCCCGCTGGTTCCAGATCGAGTCTCTGTACCGGTTCAACGCCAAGTTCCGGCCGCGCTGGGAGCCCCGCTTCGTCGTCTTCCGCAACCCCCGCGACCTGCCCCGCATCGGCTTCGCCGCGATGCAGGCGGAGGGCTTCGTCAACCTCTCGCTGCCCCGTCCCTTCGCCCGCCGTACCGCCCGGGCCCCGCGCCCCTGCGCCCACATCGCCCGCCACCCCGAACAGCGCGAGGTCCGGGCGGCCTGATTCCGGTCCGGCCGGAGCAGCGGACACGGGTGCCCTGCTGGCACGCCCTGCCCTGAGGCGCCGCAACCTCCGCCGCGGCCCTCCGGGTGATGAGTCAGGTGCCGCGGCGCCGGCCAAAGGCCCTGGTAGCTCCGCTGCGTGAACTTCCGGCCGCCTTCCGGCCGCACGTACCGCACGATGCTCCTCATCGGGCAGTCATCACCGGTCGCGGCACTAGGGTGGAGCCATGAGTAGCTTGCGCGGACGGGGTACGGCCGACGGCCTGCCGGAGTGGGACCGCTGTGCGGTCATGGGAGTCGTCAATGTGACACCCGACTCCTTCTCCGACGGAGGCCGCTGGTTCGACACCACGGCCGCGATCAAGCGCGGACTCGACCTCGTCGCCGAGGGCGCCGATCTCGTCGACGTCGGCGGCGAGTCGACCCGGCCGGGGGCCACCCGGGTCGACGAGGCCGAGGAACTGCGCCGGGTCGTCCCCGTAGTGCGCGGGCTCGCGGCCGAGGGCGTCGTCGTCTCCGTCGACACCATGCGCGCCTCGGTCGCCGAGCAGGCAGTCGCCGCCGGCGCCGTGCTCGTCAACGACGTCAGCGGCGGTCTCGCCGACCCGCGCATGGTCCCGGCGGTCGCCGACACCGGCGCGCCGTTCGTCGTCATGCACTGGCGCGGCTTCAGCGAGGACATGAACAGCCGGGCGCTGTACCGCGACGTCGTCGCCGAGGTCGTCGCCGAACTGCGGGTACGTGTGGAGGCCGTCGTCGACGGCGGCATCGCGCCCGAGCGGATCGTCGTCGACCCGGGACTCGGCTTCGCCAAGATGGCCGAGCACGACCTCGCGCTCGTCGCCCACCTCGAACAGCTGCGGGCCCTCGGGCGTCCCGTCCTGGTCGCCGCCTCCCGCAAGCGGTTCCTCGGGCATGTGCTCGCCAAGGAGGGCGCCACGCCCCCCGCCAGGGAACGCGACGCGGCGACCGCCGCCGTCTCGGCCATCGCTGCCCACGAGGGCGCCTGGGCGGTCCGGGTGCACGAGGTGCGCGCAACGGCGGACGCCGTCCGCGTCGCACGGGCCGTCGAGGGCGCCCGGTGAACCCCACCGACATCGAACGGGTCGAAACGGCCAACACCGCCTTCTACGAGGCGATGGAGCAGGGCGATTTCGAGGAGCTCTCCGCCCTCTGGCTCGACGAGGAGATCTCCTGCATCCACCCCGGCTGGCCCGTCCTGACGGGCCGCGGTGAAGTGCTCCGCTCGTACGCGCTGATCATGGCGAACACGGAGTACATCCAGTTCTTCCTCACCGACGTGAAGGTGAACGTGGTCGGTGACACGGCCCTCGTGACATGCACCGAGAACATCCTCAGCGGCGGACCCTCCGAGAAGGCGGGCGAGCTCGGGCCGCTCGTCGGACAGCTGGTCGTGGCCACCAATGTGTTCCGTCGCACATCCGACGGCTGGAAGATCTGGTCACACCACGGATCGCCCGTACTGATGGAAACCGACGGCGAAGAGGACGAGGAAAGCCCCTCATAAGTGGGTAAGCGCCCAGCAGGGGATTGGTGTCCCCCTGCGTCGGGTATACGCGCGCCTACCAGCCTCACGCGGTCCTGTCCACGGCACCCGTGGGCACGTCCTGTCGGCGCCCGCAGGTAGATTCGCATGCGGGCACCGCGCCACCCGCACGTGGCCGGGAGCCCGCATCCCGCTAGTACAGAAAGCAGGAGTGATTCGCGTGGATCGTGTCGCGCTGCGCGGCCTCAAGGCCCGTGGGCACCACGGCGTCTTCCCCCGGGAGCGGGAGGAGGGCCAGACTTTCATCGTCGATCTGGTGCTCAGCCTGGACACCCGCCCGGCGGCCGCTGACGACGACCTGGCGAAGACCGTGCACTACGGCGTGGTGGCGGAGGAGGTCGTCGCGGTCGTGGAGGGCGAGCCGGTCGACCTGATCGAGACGCTGGCCGAGCGCATCGCTCAGCAGTGCCTCAAGCACGACGGCGTCGAGGAGGTCGAGGTGGTGGTGCACAAGCCGGACGCCCCCATCACGGTGCCCTTCGACGACGTGACCATCACGATCACCCGGAGCCGTGTATGAACCAGGCAGCGAGCGACCCGACCGTGCAACCGGTGCCCACCTCCGTGGTGGAGCAGGTGGACGCGGCCGACATCACCCTGTCCAACCCGAAACAGGCCGTGATCTCCCTCGGCTCCAACCTGGGCAACCGCATGGAGACCCTGCAGGGCGCCATCGACGCCCTGGAGGACACCCCCGGCCTGCGCGTCAAAGCGGTCTCCCCGGTCTACGAGACGGAACCGTGGGGCGTCGAGCCCGGCAGTCAGCCGTCGTACTTCAACGCGGTGGTTGTGATCAAGACCACCCTCCCGCCGTCCTCGCTCCTGGAGCGCGGCCAGGCCATCGAAGAGGCCTTCGACCGCGTCCGCGAAGAGCGCTGGGGCCCGCGCACGATCGACGTCGACATCGTGGCTTACGCGGATGTCGTCTCCGACGACCCCGCCCTCACGCTCCCCCATCCGCGCGCGCACCAGCGCGCCTTCGTGCTCGCCCCGTGGCACGACGTCCAGCCCGAGGCGCAGCTGCCGGGCCGCGGCCCGGTCGCCGAGCTGCTCGCCGGAGTCGGCGTCGCCGGTGTCCAGCCCCGCGGCGACCTGGAACTCCGTCTGCCCGAGTAGTCGTTAGGCTCGTACGGAACGACGATCGCGTCGCGCGGCGTGACAGGTGAAGGGCGGCCCACTCGGTGAAGCAACTACGGCTTGGTGTACTGGCCGGTCTCTTCGCCGCGGCCGGGGTCCTCTCCTGGGGCGGCGCCCGCCTGTGGGACTCCCTGGGCACCCTGCCCAGCGTGCCGCTGGCCGCGCCGATCGTGCTCGCAGTCATCGCCGCCGTCCTCACGGCGACCGCGCTCTCGCTGCGCGCCCGGCTGAAGGCGCAGCGGGAGCGCCGGCCCGGCGCGAAGGGCGTGGAGCCGCTGATGGCGGCGCGCGCTGTGGTCTTCGGTCAGGCGAGCGCGCTGGTGGCGGCACTGGTGAGCGGTATGTACGGCGGCACCGGCGTGTACCTGCTCGGTTCGCTCGACATCCCCGCCCGCCGGGACCAGGCGATCTACGCCGGTTTCTCGGTGGTGGCCGGCATCGCCGTGGTCGCGGCCGCGTTCTTCCTGGAGCGGGTCTGCAAGCTCCCCGAGGACGGGGACGACGACCACGACACGACGGCCCGGGCGGCCTGACCCCACCTTCACAGAGTTCGGGCCCGGCCGGGACGGCCGGGCCCGGGCCCGCATGCGCTCACGGCAGGGTGACGACCGGGGCTGCCAGGACCGCAGTCAGCCGCTGCTGCACGTCCTTCGAGCGCTCCACCCGGCCCGCGGCCGGTTCACCTCGAACTGCGCGGGCATACCGCTGCCGGAGATCGGCACACATGCCCGTCCTGGTGCGGCAGCCATGCCGCCCACACCGGGCTCCCGGGCCGCGGCGAGCAGCCCGTTCTTCGTCAACTCCCATACAGAACACGGGAGTTGATCTGCCTACGGACGATCAGTGCGCCATGATGAGGCTCATTGCCTCGTTGCGGGTCGCCACGTCCCGCAGCTGCCCGCGCACCGCCGAGGTGATCGTCTTGGCACCGGGCTTGCGAATGCCGCGCATCGACATGCACATGTGCTCGCACTCGACGACGACGATGACACCGCGCGGCTCGAGGATCTCCATGAGCGAGTCCGCTATCTGTGTGGTCATCCGCTCCTGGACCTGCGGCCGGCGGGCGTAGACGTCCACCAGCCGGGCCAGCTTCGACAGGCCCGTGATCTTTCCGCTGGTCGAGGGGATGTAGC
Organism: Streptomyces sp. NPDC043812; assembly: GCF_056436245.1. Classification (NCBI taxonomy): domain Bacteria; kingdom Bacillati; phylum Actinomycetota; class Actinomycetes; order Kitasatosporales; family Streptomycetaceae; genus Streptomyces; species Streptomyces sp. NPDC043812. Next base: position 168,421 of record NZ_JBWKCY010000014.1, on the reverse strand, counting down.
CGACGTGCGCCACGCCTCGGAAGGGGACCAGGTGATGTTCACAGGTGCTGTACACCTCGATGTCCTTGACGAGGACCATCTCGTCGTGGCCGAGGTCGAATGTCGTCGTGAGCACATCCGCCGGATGCTGCCGAAGGCCCGCGAATATCTCCCGGTAGGCCCGTGCCACCCGGGCCGGAGTCTCCCGCAGGCCCTCGCGGTCCGGGTCCTCGCCCACCGCCAGAAGCAGCTCGCGTACGGCGTCCTCCGCCCGCTTCTCGTCGAACTCGGCGATCGAACGCTCGCCGTCCAGCGTCACCGGGTCGGTCATCTGTGCCTCGTTCCTGTGTGCTCGAGCTGCGGACATACGAAAATGCCGCGTCCCTCAGGCTAAAACCTGGGGGACGCGGCATTCATTCCGGGGCTCCGAGCCGTCACCGGGGGCCGTGAGGCCCGGGGCTCAGGCCTCGGGACGCTCCTCGGGGACCGCCTCGGCCGGAGCCTTGGTCACATCGGTCACCGTGGGGCCCGCGCCGTTGGCCGCACCGTTGGTCAGCGCGAGCTCCTTGGGGGAGAGCACCGGCGGGCGGGTGGACGGCGTGCGCCGGGAGGAACCGGTCCACGCCGGACGGGCCGGACGCTTCACGATCGGGGCGAAGATCTCGGCGATCTCCTCCTTGCCGAGCGTCTCCCTCTCCAGGAGCTGAAGGACCAGGTTGTCGAGAACGTCGCGGTTCTCGACGAGGATCTCCCAGGCCTCGTTGTGCGCGGTCTCGATGAGCTTCTTGACCTCTTCGTCGACGAGCGCGGCAACCTCTTCCGAGTAGTCGCGCGGGTGCGACATCTCCCGGCCCAGGAAGGGCTCGGAATTGTCGCCGCCGAACTTGATCGCACCCAGCCGCTCGGTCATGCCGTACTGCGTGACCATCGCGCGGGCCGTGGCAGTGGCCTTCTCGATGTCGTTGGCAGCGCCCGTGGTCGGGTCGTGGAAGACGAGCTCCTCCGCCGCGCGCCCGCCCAGCATGTACGCGAGCTGGTCGAGCATCTCGTTGCGGGTGGTGGAGTACTTGTCCTCCTCCGGAAGCACCATCGTGTAGCCGAGGGCCCGGCCGCGGGACAGGATCGTGATCTTGTGTACCGGGTCGGAGTTGGGCGAAGCCGCCGCGACCAGGGCGTGACCGCCCTCGTGGTACGCGGTGATCTTCTTCTCCTTGTCGGACATGATCCGGGTCCGCTTCTGCGGGCCCGCCACGACGCGGTCGATCGCCTCGTCCAGGGAGTGGTTGTCGATCAGCTTCTTGTCGCTGCGCGCAGTGAGCAGCGCGGCTTCGTTCAGCACGTTCGACAGGTCGGCGCCGGTGAAGCCGGGGGTGCGCCGGGCGACGGCGCCCAGGTCGACGTCCGGGGCGACCGGCTTGCCCTTCTGGTGGACCTTGAGGATCTCCAGACGGCCCTGCATGTCGGGACGGTCCACGGCGATCTGCCGGTCGAAACGGCCCGGGCGCAGCAGCGCCGGGTCGAGGATGTCGGGCCGGTTGGTGGCGGCGATCAGGATGACGCCGCCCTTCACGTCGAAGCCGTCCATCTCGACGAGCAGCTGGTTCAGCGTCTGCTCGCGCTCGTCGTGGCCGCCGCCGAGACCCGCACCGCGGTGCCGGCCGACGGCGTCGATCTCGTCGACGAAGACGATCGCCGGGGCGTTCGCCTTGGCCTGCTCGAACAGGTCGCGCACCCGGGAGGCACCGACACCGACGAACATCTCGACGAAGTCGGATCCGGAGATCGAGTAGAACGGGACGCCCGCCTCGCCCGCGACGGCGCGTGCGAGCAGGGTCTTGCCGGTGCCGGGCGGGCCGTAGAGCAGCACACCCTTGGGAATCTTGGCGCCGACTGCCTGGAACTTGGCGGGCTCCTGGAGGAACTCCTTGATCTCGTGGAGCTCCTCGACCGCTTCGTCGGAGCCTGCCACGTCCGAGAAGGTCGTCTTCGGGGTGTCCTTGGTGATGAGCTTGGCCTTGGACTTCCCGAAGTTCATGACGCGGGAGCCGCCGCCCTGCATCTGGTTCATCAGGAAGAGGAAGACCACGACGATGAGGACGAAGGGCAGCAGCGAGAGCAGCACCGAGACGAACGGGCTCTGCTTCGAGGGCGAGACCGTGTAACCCTTCTCGATCTCACCCGCCGCGAACTTCTCCTGCAGCTTGTCGGCCAGGTCGGCACCCTGGGTGCCGATGTAGCTGGCCTGCACCTTGGTGCCGCCGTCGACCTTCTGGCCTTCCTTGAGCTCGATCTTGATGATCTGCTCGTCACCTGTGGTCAGCTTTGCCTGCTTGACCTGGTTCTTGTCGATCGCCTGGACGACCTCGCCGGTGTCCACCGTCTTGTAGCCGCCGGACGAGCCGACGACCTGCATCAGCACGACCACGGCGAGGACGGCCAGCACGATCCACATGACCGGCCCACGGAAGTATCGCTTCACGTCCATCCATACGGAGCGAACTCGCCCCGTCCCTCCTGCCCGTAGGTAAATGCTGCTGAGTGACTGCTATGAGACTGCTATGGGAAAAGACAACTGTTCCTCGGACGGTACCTCAGCATCGTGACCGGCGACCGCCTTCCCTTGCTCCAACGGCGGAAAGGCGGTCCTGGTTCCCGACTCCTCAACCCCCGTAGACGTGGGGCGCGAGCGTGCCCACGAACGGGAGGTTGCGGTACTTCTCCGCGTAGTCCAGGCCGTATCCGACGACGAACTCGTTCGGGATGTCGAAGCCGATCCACTTCACGTCGATGGCGACCTTCGCGGCGTCCGGCTTGCGCAGCAGCGTGCAGACCTCGAGGGAGGCCGGCTCCCGGGAGCCGAGGTTGGTCAGCAGCCACGACAGGGTCAGACCCGAGTCGATGATGTCCTCGACGATCAGGACGTGCTTGCCCTTGATGTCGGTGTCCAGGTCCTTCAGGATCCGGACCACGCCCGACGACTGCGTGCCGGCGCCGTACGACGACACCGCCATCCAGTCCATGGTGACCGGGGTGGACAGCGCACGCGCGAGGTCCGCCATCACCATCACGGCGCCCTTGAGGACTCCGACGATGAGCAGGTCCTTGCCCGCGTACTCCGCGTCGATCTTCGCGGCCAGCTCGGCCAGCTTCGCGTCGATCTCTTCCTTGGTGATGAGCACCGACTGGAGGTCGTTGCCCATGTCCTTCTCGTTCACCCGCGTCGCTTTCTGTTCGGCGGTCAGCCTTGCCGAATGACCAGTCTGCCACCCTGCCGACGTGCCTCCACCCGGCCGGGCAGATTGATGGCCCGCTGGCCGCGCCATCCGGTGATCAGCCGGTCGACCTCTTCGACGTGCCGGGCGAAGAGCGAACCGGCGGGAGAGCCCGCCTCGATGACGGCTCTGCGCAGCACTCGGCGCCGTACGGCGGGGGGCAGGGCGAACAGTTTGGCGCACTCCAGCTCGCCGGATCCGGCACGCACTTCGGCCGCCGCGTCGGCGGCCCAGCTGTCGAGCGCGTCGGCGTCGTCGCGGGAGAGCTGGGCGGTACGTGCCAGGGCCTCGACGACTCCCTTGCCGAGCGCCTTCTCCAGGGCGGGCAGTCCCTCGTGGCGCAGCCGGGAGCGGGTGTAGGCCGGGTCGGCGTTGTGCGGGTCGTCCCAGACCGGCAGCGACTGGACCATGCAGGCCTTGCGGGCGGTCTGGCGATCGATCTGGAGGAAGGGGCGGCGGTAACGGCCGGCCGCCCCCGAGACGGCCGCCATGCCCGACAGGGAACGGATGCCGGAGCCTCGCGCGAGGCCCAGCAGGACGGTTTCGGCCTGGTCGTCGCGGGTGTGGCCGAGGAGCACGGCGACGGCGCCGAGTCGCTCGGCGGCTTCGTCGAGGGCGGCGTAGCGCGCGTCACGGGCGGCGGCCTCTGGCCCGCCCTCACGGCCCACGTGCACGGCGACGGCCTCGACGGGGTCGAGGTTCATGGCGGTGAGGCGGACGGCGACTTCGGCGGCACGGAGGTCGGAGCCGACCTGTAGGCCGTGGTCGACGGTGATGCCGCCGGCGCGGACGGGGAGCTTGCGGGCCTCGAAGGCGAGGGCCGAGGCGAGCGCCATGGAGTCGGCGCCGCCGGAGCAGGCCACGAGAACGAGCGGGGGCCTGTCGGCGGTCCTGGCGGCGAGGGCTCCGGGCGCGGCGAGGGAGGCGGCGCGGGCGGGGTCGGCAGAGTGCCCGGCAGGGACGGCGGTGTCGGTGTTCTCGGCGTGCTGTGTGAGTACTTCGTGGAGTGCGCGGCGGACCGCCAGGCGTATCGCCGCGACCGCAGGATGGGGACCCATGTCCGGTGCCCTTCGTGAAGTTCGGGAGGGGGGTGTCTCGGTCGAGTCGGAACGAGAGCGACAACAGATCAGTCACTCAGAGTGCGTCGATGGTGACAGAACCGAGCCAATACCCGAGCATTGCACGCCTACCCACTGCCTACGGTCCCTCGGACGGGTGATTGGAGGGGCGCCCTTCTGCCGTCACCCGCCCGCAGCTCACGACTCTGCTTTACGGTGCACCCTCGCGACCCAATCCGCCGGTTTGGCGATCTCCGCCTTGGTCGGGAGCGTATTGGGAGACGTCCAGACCCGGTTGAAACCATCCATGCCCACCTCCTGCACCACGGACCGCACGAAACGCTCCCCGTCCCGGTACTGCCGCAGCTTCGCGTCGAGGCCGAGCAGTTTGCGCAGGGCGAGGTCGAGCCGGCTCGCACCACGTGCCCTGCGCTGCTGGAACTTCTCCCTGATCTCCGCGACCGACGGCACGACGTCCGGCCCCACCCCGTCCATCACGAAGTCGGCGTGCCCCTCCAGGAGCGACATGACGGCGGTCAGCCGGCCGAGGATCTCGCGCTGCGCGGGCGTCTGGACCAGTTCGACGATCGAGCGGCCGCCGTCGTCCACCTCGCCCTCGGGGCGGGCACCGGCGAGGGACTGGGCGGCCTCCCGGAACCGTTCGAGAACGGTCATGGGATCGACGTCCGTCTCCCCCAGGAATGACTGGATCTCGCCCTCGAGATGGTCGCGCAGCCATGGCACACCGGTGAACTGGGTGCGGTGGGTCTCCTCGTGCAGACAGACCCAGAGCCTGAAGTCGTGCGGCTCGACCTCGAGTTCGCGCTCGACATGGACGATGTTCGGGGCGACGAGGAGGAGTCGGCCACCGCCGTTGCCGTTGCCGTTCGGGTCCGCGGGGTCTCCGGCGGGCAGGTCGCGGGCGGCGGGCGCGAAGGTCTCGTACTGCCCGAGGACCCGTGAGGCGAGGAACGACAGCAGCATGCCGAGCTCGACGCCCGTCACCTTGCCGCCGACCGCGCCGAGCACGGCCCCGCCCGGGGTGCCGGAGCGACGTTCCTGCATCTTGTCGAGGAGGGGGGCCAGCAGTTCGCGGAAGCCCGCGACGTTCGCCTTGATCCAGCCCGCCCGGTCCACGACGAGGACCGGGGTGTCCTGCGGCTGTGAACCCTCCGGGATCATCCGGGTGAAGGCGCGTACGTGTTCCTCGGAGGCCTTGGCGTGCCGGCGCAGCTCTGCGACGACGGCGCGCGCCTCGTCCCGGCTCACGTCGGGACCGGGCCGCACGAAGCGGGTCGCGGTCGCCGTGGCGAGGTTCCAGTCGACCATCTCGGCACCACCGATGCTCGTCATGCGTCAACCGTACGTTCTCGACGGCGGGTACGGAGAGGTGTTGGCGCCCGCCGCCCGGACCGGCAGGCGGACCGGGCGGTGGTCGGTTCACCTCGCGAGCGCGGCCGCCAGGCGGTCGAGGGCGGACTGCGCGGCGCCCCGCGAGGTGGTGTCGGCGGCGAGGAAGGCGAAGCCGAGGAGTCGGCCGCCCGGGGCAACGACGGTGCCCGCGAGGGTGTTGACCCCGGTGAGCGTGCCGGTCTTGGCGCGGACAAGGCCGGAGCCGGCGGAGTCCGAGAGGCGGTCCTCCAGGGTGCCGGTGAAGCCCGCGACCGGCAGGCCGGTGAGCACGGGGCGCAGTTCGGGATGTTCCCGGTCGGCGGCACGGGCGAGGAGGGCGGTGAGGAGCGCCGCGGAGACCTTGTCGTGGCGGTTCAGGCCGCTGCCGTCGGCGAACCGGGCGCCGTCCAGCGGCAGCTGGAGGCGTCGCAGCTGCGCGGCCACGGCCCGTCCGGCGCCGGCGGCGTCGGCCTTCGCCCCGGTCGCGACGGCGGTCTGGCGGGCGAGCGATTCGGCGATGTCGTTGTCGCTGGTGGTCAGCATCCGTTCGGCCATCGCGGACAGGGGCGCCGAGAGGACCTGGGCGAGCGGGACCGCCTTGGCGGCCGCGCGGCCGGAGGTCACTGTTCCGGTGATGCGCAGCCCACGTTCACTGAGCATGTCCGCGAACACCCTGGCCGCCTCCCCTGCCGGGTCGGACGTGCGGGTGGCGGCGCCGGTGCTCTTCGGGTCGTTCCGTCCCTGGTCGACCATCAGGGCGCTGATCGGGGCGATGTTGTCGTTGGGGCCGATGGGGTGCAGCAGCGGCCCGCGGTAGAGCGAGGTGTCGTAGGCGAGGCGGACGGTCGTGGCGCCGCGGTCGCGCAGGGCGCGGGCGGTGCGGTCGGCGAGAGTGGCCAGGCGGGCCCGGTCGAGGGTGGCGTCACCGCCGCCGACCAGAGTGATCTTCTCGGCCTCGGCGGTCGCGACGACGGTGGTGGGGATGCGGTGGTCCGCACCGAGTGCGGTCAGGGCTGCGACGGCCGTGGCGATCTTTACGGTGGACGCCGGGGTCATCGGGACCGTCGCGCCCTTCCCGTACAGCCGCTTCCCGGTGGTGAGGTCGACGACGCAGGCCGTGCGGACCGCGCCCAGGGCCGGGGCGTCGAGCAGTCGTCCCAGGGTCTTCGTCAGGTCGGCGGGAGGGGTCGCGGGCGCTTTCGCGGCCGTGGTCCGCGGGCCGCCCAGGGCGGTGAGCACGGGCGGAGCGCTGGGTGCGGGGGCGGGGCGCAGCGCCGCGGGCGGTTCGTGATGTGCGCCACCCGTGCGGCCGTGGGCCGCCGACCACTGCCGCTCGGCCTTACGCTGACCGGTGTCCCAAGGTCCTGCCGCGGCCACCGCCACGGCGGACAGGGCAAGACCTGCGAGGGTCGCGCCCGCTGCGAGTTGCCACGTCCTGACCTTCGGCACCCCGCACCAGCCCCTTTCGCGATCACTCATGTGCGTGAGGGACACTTAATCACCAGAACTGCGTCTTGCCGCGAGCATGGCACCCGGTCACACCAGCACCCTTCGGCTGGGGGCCAGGGGGCCGTCCCCGGGAGGGCACAGCATCCAGACGTATGTGTTGATCATGGAGGAGCCACCCGTGGAGTTCGACGTCACCATCGAGATCCCGAAGGGTTCGCGGAACAAGTACGAGGTGGACCACGAGACCGGTCGGATCCGCCTGGACCGTCGACTCTTCACCTCGACCAGCTACCCGGCCGACTACGGCTTCGTCGAGAACACCCTCGGCGAGGACGGCGACCCGCTGGACGCGCTGGTCATCCTTGACGAGCCGACCTTCCCCGGCTGCCTGATCAAGTGCCGCGCCATCGGCATGTTCCGGATGACGGACGAGGCCGGCGGCGACGACAAGCTGCTGTGCGTCCCCGCCTCCGACCCGCGTGTGGAGCACCTGCGCGACATCCACCACGTGTCCGAGTTCGACCGCCTGGAGATCCAGCACTTCTTCGAGGTCTACAAGGACCTGGAGCCCGGCAAGTCCGTCGAGGGCGCCAACTGGGTCGGCCGCACCGAGGCCGAGGCCGAGATCGAGGCCTCCTACAAGCGCCTCGAGGCGCAGGGCGGCGCGCACTGACGCGCTGCTCCTCGAGCACCTGACGCGGGCGGGACACTTCGGTGTCCCGCCCGCGTCGCGTGCCACCCCTTGTCCGTGCCCATACTGGGCAGGAGCGCCGGACACAGGGCTGGTACGAGAGGGAGCGAGGACAGCGAGTGGTGGCGGAGCCCGAGGGTCCGGAAGACCGGAAGCCTCAGTCCGACGAGGCGCACAGCGCGTTCGCTCCGCCTGCGGGCTTGGAGCAGCACGAGGCACCCGAAGAGGACCATCCGAGTTCGGAGTTCGCCGTTCCCGACGGGCTGGTCCCGGAGCCGCCCGCGGAGCCGGAGGGGTCCGCGTTCGCCCCGCCCAGCGTCTACAGCGCGAAGACCTCGCCGCCCGCGTTCACCCCGGCGCACGGCATGCCCGTCGTCCGGCTCACCAAGACCGCGCCCTGGCAGGACCGGATGCGCGCGATGCTGCGGATGCCGGTGGGCGAGCGGCCCGTGCCGGAGGCGGCACACCGGCAGGGCGAGGCCGGTCCGGCCGTGCCCCGCGTGCTCGACCTGACGCTGCGTATCGGGGAGCTGCTGCTCGCGGGCGGGGAGGGCGCCGAGGACGTCGAGGCGGCCATGTTCGCCATTTCGCACGCGTACGGCCTCGACCGCTGCGAGCCGACCGTGACGTTCACGCTGCTGTCGATCACCTATCAGCCGTCCCTGGTCGACGACCCGGTGACGGCCAACCGCACGGTGCGCCGCCGCGCTACCGACTACACCCGGCTCGCGGCGGTCTACCGGCTGGTCCACGACATCAGCGTCGAGGAGTCGGACATCACGCTGGAGGAGGCGTACCGGCGCCTCGCGGAGATCCGCCGTAACCGGCACCCGTATCCCGGCTGGGCGCTCACCCTGGCCGGCGGTCTGCTGGCCGGGGCGGCCTCCGTGCTGGTCGGCGGCGACCTCCTGGTGTTCCTGGCGGCGGCGGTCAGCGCGATGCTCGGTGACCGGCTGGCCTGGATGTGCGCCGGGCGGGGGCTGCCGGAGTTCTACCAGTTCGTCGGGGCGGCCATGCCGCCCGCCGCGGTGGGTGTGGCGCTGACCCTTTCACCGCTGGAGGTGCGGGCGTCGGCGGTGATCACCGGTGGGCTGTTCGCGCTGATCCCGGGGCGGGCGCTCGTCGCCGGTGTGCAGGACGGGCTGACGGGCTTCTACATCACGGCGGCCGCCCGGCTGCTGGAGGTCGGCTATCTGGTGGTCGGCATCGTCGTGGGTGTCCTGAGCGTGCTCTATCTCGGCTTCGCGCTGGACGCGGGGCTCCAGCCGGAGACCGCGATCCACAGTGTGGAGCGGCCGGTGGCGCAGACACTGGCCGCGATGGCACTCTCCCTGTGCTTCGCCGTCCTGCTGCAGCAGGAACGCAACACGGTGCTGCTCGTGACCTTCAACGGCGGGGTCGCCTGGGTCGTCTACGGGGCGCTCGCGGATGTCGCCGAGGCCTCGCCGGTCGCCGCCACCGCGGCCGCGGCCGGTCTGGTGGGCCTGTTCGGCCAGATGCTGTCGCGCTACCGGTTCGCGTCGGCCCTGCCCTACGTCACCGCCGCGATCGGGCCGCTGCTGCCCGGCAGCGCGACGTACTTCGGGCTGCTGTCGATCGCCAGGGGCGAGCTGAACACGGGGCTGGCCTCGCTGAGCAAGGCAGCGGCACTGGCGCTGGCCATCGCGATCGGGGTGAACCTGGGTGCGGAGATCTCCCGGCTGTTCCTCCGGGTGCCGGGGATCGCCGGTGCGCCGGGCGAGCAGACTCCCGGCGGACGCCGGGCGGCGAAGCGGACGCGCGGCTTCTGACAGGCGGCTTCCGGGAGGCCGACGACAGGCCGGAGGAGCTCAGCGCTTGGCGTGGCGCCCGCGCTGGGCCGGCGGCACGTCGTTGCCGGAGGCGGCCCCTTCGACGGCCTCCTTCTTGTTCTTCGAGCGGGCCCGCAGGAACTCGATCGCGATCGGCAGCACCGAGATCAGGACGATCAGGATGAGGATCGCCTCGATGTGCTTGTGCACGAAGTCGACCTTGCCGAGCGCCGCCCCGAGCAGCGTGACACCGGCGCCCCAGAGCACACCGCCGATGATGTTGAACGTGATGAACGAGCGGTAGTTCATCCTGCTCACACCGGCGATGATCGGCGTGAATGTCCGCACGATGGGCACGAAGCGGGCCAGGACCAGCGACTTCGGGCCGTACTTTTCGAAGAACTCGTGGGCCTTCTCGACGTTCTCCTGCTTGAAGAGGCGGGAGTCCGGGCGCTTGAAGAGGGCGGGGCCGACCTTGCGGCCGAAGAGATAGCCGACCTGGTCGCCGAGGATCGCCGCGAGGACGACCAGCACGCACACGAGCCACAGCGGGGCGTCCAGCGCACCCGTGGTGACCAGCAGGCCGGTGGTGAACAGCAGCGAGTCCCCGGGGAGGAAGAAGCCGATCAGCAGGCCGGACTCGGCGAAGACGATGACGAGCACACCGATCAGCCCGAACGTCCCGATCAGGTAGTCCGGGTCCAGCCAGCTCGGTCCGAGCGCAAGGGTGTTCACGAGGTCCGGGCTCCTGAGTCGATAGTGGGTCGATCGTCGATCGCGTCGGCGTGTTCGGCCGCACAGAGGGCGGGTCCGCCGCCCAAATTTACCAACGGCCCGAGGCGTCGCCGCGTTCCACCGGTCCGCTCAGGATGCACTGTGCCGGGGCTGGGGCAAAGCTGTGCCCGGGGGGACCCCACGGCGGTCGTACGGAAGGTGGACAGGAATGGGCATCGAGGACTACGGCGGCGGACAGAGCTCCGGCACGGACGTCATGGTCGTGACCACGAACGACGTGCCCGGATTCCAGGTGCAGCAGGTGATCGGGGAGGTCTTCGGGCTGACGGTCCGCTCACGGCATCTGGGCAGCCAGATCGGCGCGGGACTGAAGTCGATGGTCGGCGGCGAGCTGAAGGGGCTGACCAAGACGCTGGTCGAGACCCGCAACCAGGCCATGGAGCGGCTGATCGAGCAGGCCCGGGCCCGGGGCGCGAACGCGGTGCTGGCGTTCCGCTTCGATGTGACGGAGGCGGCCGACGTGGGCACCGAGGTGTGCGCGTACGGCACCGCGGCCGTGGTCGCCCGTGTCTGACCCGGTGGTCCGGGCCCGTACGGCGGACGCCGTACGGGCCGGACCTGTCACACGTGGCGGATGGCGTTGGCGAGGATCGCGTCCCGCAGGTAGGCCGCCACACCCGGCTTCGCCTTGTCGATGTTGCGGGTGTACCGCTCGTCCGTGACGAACATCTCGGCGAGACACGTGTGCATCTCGTACGAGCACTCGTAGTGGTTGCCGCTGATCCACCGGCGGTGCGCCTCCGCCGCGTCCATCGCCGCCTCGGACTCCGGTTCCTCGCCGGCCTCCATCAGCTCCACGAACCGGCGGGTGATCGCCTCCGCCTGCTGCTGGATCCGCTGCCAGTCCTCCTTCGTGTACGAGGCGGTGCGCCGCTGCGACTCCTTGTACGCGTCGGTGCCGCCCCAGCGCTGCTCGGTCTCCTCCGCGTACTCGTCCGGGTCGAAGTCTCCGAAGACCTCGAACTTCTCCTCTGGGGTGAGATTGATGCCCATCTGCTTCGCCTCCATGGCTCGCTCCACGGCCGCGGCCATCTCCTGGAGCTTGGTGATCCGGGCGGACAGCAGCTCGTGCTGCCGCCGCAGGTGCGCCTGCGGGTCCGCGTCCGGGTCGTCCAGGAGTGCCGCCACCTCGTCGAGCGGAAAGCCGAGCTCCCGGTAGAACAGGATCTGCTGCAGCCGGTCCAGGTCGGCGTCGTCGTACCGCCGGTGACCCGCATGGCTGCGGCCGCTCGGGCTCAGCAGCCCGATCTCGTCGTAGTGGTGCAGCGTGCGCACCGTGACCCCGGCGAAACCGGCGACCTGTCCCACGGACCAGCTCATGGCCTGCGCTCCTTCGTTCGTGACGCGTCCCAGGCTGCTGCCTCACGTTGCGTGAGGTGCAAGCCCGTATAAGCCTGAGACCTATGGCACTTCACAAGGGCGCGACCGACGCCGACGAGCGGGACCAGGACCGGAACAGGCTGTCGCTCAACCCGTTCTTCGGGGCGGCCGACCCGGTCAGCGGAATGACGGCGGCGCCTCCCACGCACCGTCTCCCGGACGGCCCGCTGCCGCCCCACGCCGCGTATCAGCTGGTGCACGACGAACTGATGCTCGACGGGAACTCCCGGCTGAACCTCGCCACCTTCGTCACCACCTGGATGGAGCCCCAGGCGGCGGTGCTGATGGGAGAGTGCCGGGACAAGAACATGATCGACAAGGACGAGTACCCGCGGACGGCCGAGCTGGAGCGCCGTTGCGTGGCCATGCTCGCGGATCTGTGGCACGCGCCGGATCCGGCGACCGCGGTGGGCTGCTCGACGACCGGGTCGAGCGAAGCCTGCATGCTCGCCGGGATGGCGCTGAAGAGGCGGTGGGCGAAGCGGAACGCCGACCGCTATCCCGCGAGCGCCCGCCCCAATCTCGTCATGGGCGTCAACGTCCAGGTGTGCTGGGACAAGTTCTGCAACTTCTGGGAGGTGGAACCGCGGCTCGTGCCGATGGAGGGCGAGCGCTTCCATCTCGACCCGCAGGCTGCGGTCGATCTCTGCGACGAGAACACCATCGGCGTCGTCGCGGTGCTCGGCTCGACGTTCGACGGGTCGTACGAACCGGTCGCGGAGGTCTGCTCGGCGCTGGACGCCCTCCAGGAGCGCACCGGCCTCGACATCCCCGTCCATGTGGACGGTGCGTCCGGCGCGATGGTGGCGCCGTTCCTCGACGAGGACCTGGTGTGGGACTTCCGGCTGCCGCGGGTGTCCTCGATCAACACGTCCGGGCACAAGTACGGGCTGGTCTATCCCGGGGTCGGCTGGGCGCTGTGGCGCTCGCCCGACGATCTGCCCGAGGAGCTCGTCTTCCGGGTCAACTACCTCGGCGGTGACATGCCGACCTTCGCGCTCAACTTCTCCCGGCCGGGGGCGCAGGTCGTGGCGCAGTACTACACGTTCCTGCGGCTGGGCCGCGACGGCTACCGGGCTGTCCAGCAGACCGCGCGGGACATCGCGCAGAGGCTCGCCCGGCGGATCGAGGAGCTGGGCGACTTCCGGCTTCTGACGCACGGCGACCAGTTGCCGGTGTTCGCCTTCACGACCGCGCCGGACGTCACGAGCTTCGACGTCTTCGACGTGTCGCGGCGACTGCGCGAGCGGGGCTGGCTGGTGCCCGCGTACACGTTCCCCGCCGATCGGGAGGATCTGTCGGTGCTGCGGATCGTGTGCCGCAACGGGTTCTCGGAGGACCTGGCGGAGCTGCTGCTGGCGGATCTGCGGCAATTGCTGCCCGAACTGCGCGCACAGTCCGGCCCGCTGGACAAGGACGCATCGGCGGTGACGGCGTTCCACCACTGAGTGCTAACGGGTGTCGCCTTCGTGGGACTCGCCCGTCGCGTACGGGTTCTCCTGGCCCTCGGCGAGGATGCCGACGAACGGTTCACCCTCGCCGGCGAAGGTGTACGCCCCGGCCTCGATCCGCCGGACGAGCCCCCGGGTCCATTCCGCGCCGAACTCGGCGGAGGAGACCCACAGGTTCATGATCTCGCCGATGTGGCCGAGCGACTCCGGGCCCTCCTCGGGCGTGTAGTAATCGGTGACGGAGGTCCGCCACTCCTCCAGCCCGCGCACGCGTGCCGTCAGCAGCTCGACGGCTTCCGCGCGCGGCAGGTCGACGATGAAGCCCACGCCCGCCGTGAGCACGTCCGTCTTCTGGTCGTGTGCGGTGAGGGATGCACGCAGCAGCGCGAAGAACTCCTCGGTGCCCCGCTCGGTGATCTCGTACTCGGTGCGGGGCGGCCCGCCGGCCGTCGAGGGCGCGATCTCGTGCGCATGCAGCAGTCCCTGCTTCGCCATCTGTTTGAGCGCGTGGTAGATCGAGCCGGGCTTGGCGTTGGACCACTCGTGCGCGCCCCAGTACTCGAGGTCGTTGCGGATCTGGTAGCCGTGCGCCCGGCCGTGCTGGCGTACGGCCCCGAGGACGAGCAGACGGATTGCCGACATCGGCCGGGACCCCTTTCTATTCAACTTTGACTAGACTACTCGGCATGACCGAGAAGACCATCCCGATCCTCCCGTGCCGGACGATCCAGCCGGTCGTCGAGTTCTACACCGCCCTCGGCTTCGAGACGACGTTCCTCCAAAAGAGCCCGTACGCGTACGCCGTCGTCGAGCGCGGCCCCCTCCAGCTGCAGTTCTTCGGCATGAAGCAGTACGAGCCCGGCGGCTCCTACTCCGGCTGCTACATCTTCACGGACGACGTCGACTCCCTCTACGAGACCTTCCGCGCGGGACTCAAGGAGGCGTACGGAAGGATTCCCCAGCGCGGCCTGCCCCGCATCGGACCGCTGAAGGACATGACCTACGGGGTGCGGCAGTTCCTGCTGACCGACCCTGGCGGCAACACGCTGCGTATCGGCCAGCAGGTCGACGAGGACCTGAACCACCGGCCGGCCCCGAAGGAGACGTTCGCCAGGGCCCTGCACATGGCCGATCTGTTCGCCGACTCCAAGCAGGATCTGCCCGGCGCGGCGCGGATCATCGACCGGGTACTGCGCCTGGACGACGAGCAGCCGACTCCCGTGCAGCTTCTGCGGCTGCTCGTCCTGCGCGGCGACATCGCCCGGCGGCTCGGCGACGAACCGCTCGCCGGGGAGATACTGGTGAGGGCGGCCGGGCTGGAACTCACCGCCCAGGAGCGGGAGTCGGCGCGGGACGCCCTGGGCCGGCTCGACGAACTGACCCGGGGGGAGTCCTGAGGCGCCGCCCGACCGGCGTCATCAGCCCTGGCCGCTCTCGATCGCCACCAGGTCGAACGCGCCTTTGCCGTCCAGCGATTCACGGATGATGTCCGCGTGGCCGGCGTGCCGGCCGATCTCCTCGACCAGGTGCAGCATCAGCCAGCGCATGGAGACCCTGCCCTCCTTCGGGAACCAGGGGGCCTCGGGCAGCGGGAAGGTGTCGTCCAGGCTCGGCACCGAGCGGACGAACTCCTCCGTCTCCTTGGCGACGGAGGCCCAGAAGTCCAGCATTGCGGGGATCGTCTCGCCGTCGACGAGCCGGAAGCTGTCGCCCCAGGTGCCCTCGTCCCGCTGCTTCTCGTTCGGCCTCTGCTGCGCCATGCGCAGCCAGTTCAGCTCCGCCTCCGCGACGTGCTTGAGGAGTCCGGACAGGGTCAGTTCACTCGTGCTCGGGCGGCTCGCGGCCTGCTCCTCGGTCAGCCCAGCACCGAGCGGCGGATCGCGCCGCGCTGCGCCTCGACGAAGGAGATGAGGGCGCCGCGCTCGTCGCCGTGGGCCTCTGAGGGAACGTGGGTGACCATGGGGTCCGCCTTCTGGTCCGCGGGAGGGGCTTCTCCCCTTCCGACACGGAACACGCTACGAGCCCTTGCGGACAGCTTCTGTCCGCAAGGGCTCGTGGCCGGAAAGATTTCCGGAAACGGCTCAGAAGGGGAACCGGGAGCGGCCGTGCTGCACCGAGATCCACTTCTGGGTGGTGAACGCGTCGAGCATCGAATCGCCGTTCAGCCGGCCGACGCCGGAGTGCTTCTCACCGCCGAAGGGGACGATCGGCTCGTCGTGCACCGTGCCGTCGTTGATGTGGATCATGCCGGTGTGCACCTGCTTGGCGAGGCGCACCCCGCGCTCCACATCGCCCGTGTGCACGGCACCGCTGAGGCCGTACGGGGTGTCGTTGGCGATCCGTACCGCCTCCTCCTCGCCGTCGAACGGGACGATCAGCGCGACGGGCCCGAAGATCTCCTGGGTGAGGACCGGTGAGTCGGCGGGCAGGCCCGTGAGCACCGACGGCGAGAGCAGGTTGCCGTCCGCGCCGCCGTGCAGCAGCGCGGTCGCGCCCGCCTCGACCGTCTGGTCCACCAGCGAGGAAACGGCGTCTGCCTGCGAGGAGTTGATGAGCGGGCCGATGTGGGTCGCCGGGTCGGCCGGGTCGCCGACCCTCAGCGTCTTCACCTTGGCGACGAACTTCTCGGTGAACTCCTGCTCCACCGAGCGGTCGACCAGGATGCGGTTGGCCGCCATGCAGACCTGGCCCTGGTGCACGTACCGGCTGAAGACCGCGGCATCGACGGCGTAGTCGATGTCGGCGTCGTCGAGCACGATCAGCGCGCTGTTGCCGCCGAGTTCGAGGATGGCGTGCTTGAAGTTCGCGGCGCAGACGGTGGCGACATGGCGGCCGACCTTGTCGGACCCGGTGAAGGAGATCGCCTTGGGGACGGGGTGCTCCAGCAGCGCGTCACCGATCTCGGCTATGTCGGTGATGACCACGTTCAGCAGTCCGGCGGGCAGACCCGCGTCCTCGAAGATCTTGGCGACCAGGGAGCCGCCGCAGACCGGGGTGTTCTGGTGCGGCTTGAGCACCACGGCATTGCCGAGTGCGAGCGCCGGGGCGACCGACTTGAGGGAGAGCAGGAAGGGGAAGTTGAACGGGCTGATGACGCCCACCACCCCGACCGGGACGCGGTAGACCCGGTTCTCCTTGCCGTCGACCGGGGACGGCAGGATCCGGCCCTCGGGGCGCAGGGCGAGATGGATCGCCTCGCGCAGGAACTCCTTGGCGAGGTGCAGTTCGAAGCCGGCCTTGAGATGCGTGCCGCCCAGCTCCGCGATGATCGCCGCGGCGATCTCCTGCTCACGGTCCTCGATGATCCGCAGAGCCTTCTCGAAGACCTGCCGGCGGGAGTACGGATTGGTGTCGGCCCAGGCCCGCTGCGCGCGCTCGGCGGCACGGTAGGCCTGGTCCACCTCGGCAGCGGTGGCCACCGGAATGGACGCCAGCTTCTCCCCGTCGAAGGGGTTGAAGTCGATGATGTCCCAGGAGCCGCTGCCGGACCTCCACTCGCCGTCTATGTACTGAAACGCCAGTTCGGTGAAGAAGGACATGTGATCACTGCTCCAGAGGCGGATGCGGCTGTGGCCGACAGAAGCGCAGAAGTCTGATGTCGCGTCATCGTACTTGTGTTTCAACCGAGTTGAAGGAGACCTCTAAGCAGATCGCGGCTCTCCGCGGGGTCCGGGCTGTCCTCTTGGAGGCGCCTCATCGCCCGCTCGTACTGGGCCACTTCCTCGCGCTTGTCGAGGTAGAGGGCGCTCGTCAACTGCTCCAGATAGACGATGTCCGAGAGGTCCGACTCCGGGAAGCGCAGCATGGTGAACGAACCGCTCTCGCCCGCGTGCCCGCCGAAGCTGAACGGCATCACCTGCAGCGTGATGCTCGGATGCTCGGACACCTCGATGAGATGCCTCACCTGGGCCTGCATGACGTCGCGGTCGCCGTACGGCCGGCGCAGCGCGGCCTCGTCGAGGACGGCGTGCAGCCTGGGGGCGCGCTCGGAGACCAGCACCTTCTGGCGTTCGAGGCGCAGCGCGACCCGGCGGTCGATCTCGGCAGGTGACGCGTCGGGCATGCCGCGGCTGACGACGGCATGGGCGTACGCCTCGGTCTGCAGCAGGCCGTGCACGAACTGGACCTCGAAGATGCGGATGAGGGAGGCCGCGCCTTCGAGGCCGATATATGTCTGGAACCAGCCGGGCAGTACGTCGCCGAAGCTGTGCCACCAGCCGGCGACGTTCGCCTCCTTCGCGAGACCGAGCAGGGCGTCGCGCTCGCTCTCGTCGGCGACGCCGTAGAGGGTGAGCAGGTCCTCGACATCCCTCGCCTTGAAGCTCACCCGGCCCAACTCCATGCGGCTGATCTTGGACTCGGATGCGCGGATCGAGTATCCGGCCGCCTCCCGGGTGATGCCGCGGGACTCCCTCAGCCGTCTCAGCTGTGAGCCCAGCAGGATGCGCCGCACCACCGAGCCTCCACCCGGACCGTCGCCGCGCGGGTGCCCCCACGACCACGCCGCCTCGCCTGCCGTCATGACTCGAACCCTCCCCATCTCTGCGCCACTTCGCTGTGTGAACCGATCCTTCCGCGTGGGTCCCCCCGAACCCAAGAGCCGGATTCTGCCACCAAAACGCTTCAGCCCGTACTCATTCGATTACGGAAATGGGAAGAGCGTGGGAAGAGGGTGACAGAGATTCGTGGAAGAAATGAGCAAGAACCGGCACGGGGGTGGACAGTTCTGGCGCGTGCACGTGCATCTGCCCTTGCATCTGCCCTACGCATTCGGAACCATGGTCCTCGCGCACTTGCGTGCTCGTTCGTGTTGGAGCGTCACAGCCGCGATTCCCGGGAGAGCCTCGCATGGGGACGAATGGATCGACCATGCTCGAGCCGTTACGGCAGGGCCTTCCGCCGATCGACCCCGCGGCCGTCTCCAGCTCCGTCTCCTGCGCCCTGCCCGCCCGCTACGAAGCGGTGCGCGGTGCCCGGCAGTTCACCCGGACGACTCTCGGACAGTGGGAACTGAACGACCGCTTCGACGACGTGGCACTCGTCGTCTCCGAACTCGTCACCAACGCGCTCCGGCACGCGCTGCCCTCCGAGGCGGCGCCCCGCGAGCCCTCCCACGAGCAGCCGGTGCGGCTGCATCTCATGCGCTGGACGACCCGGCTGGTGTGCGCGGTGCGCGATCCCAGTCATGACGGCCCCACGGCGCGGGAGTCCGAGGAGGACTTCTCGGCGGAGTCGGGGCGCGGGCTGTTCCTCGTCGATTCCTTCAGCGACGGCTGGGGCTGGCATCCGCTCGCCGGCACACTGCGCGGCAAGGTCGTCTGGGCGCTGTTCCGGCTGGGCAAGTAGCTCAGGACCCTCGTATCACTCAGGCGACCAGATGGTCGAACTCCCCGTCCTTGACACCCAGAAGCAACGCTTCTATCTCCGCCGGCGTGTACACAAGTGCGGGTCCTTCGGGATGCCGTGAGTTGCGCATCGCCACATCGCCGCCGGGAAGCTTGGCGAACTCCACACAGGAGCCCTGGGAGTTGCTGTGTCTGGACTTCTGCCAGACGACTCCCTGAAGCTCCGTGGCCGCCATGCCGTTGTACACGTGGTGCACAAGTCGCTCCCGGGGTGCAAGGTGCAGGTGTCAACTATCCCGGATCATAGCTCTGTTCATTTCCGCATGCATGGGCGGATGCATCGGCAGATGCACGTGCACGCGCGGTGTTCCTCCGACTACACCGACGATACGGAGCACGGTGCGCGGTCGTTCAGCGCGCTGCGGACGAACGCCGGTCCGCACAGGCCGAATTGCGACGTCAGCCGCGTGACGCCGCCGCGGCACGAGTGCGCAAGTCGTCCTGGTAGCTTGGCGCGGTCGTGAAAGCAACGGGTCCCGGGACCGGCAGAGCCCGGCGACCGATCAGGGGGACGGAACAGTGCTCAAGTTCGTACGTACGTCAGCCGTCGCGGCGGGACTCGTCGCGGCACTCGCGCTGACCGGCTGCGGGAGCAGCGACAGCGACGGCACGGCCGAGGACAAGGACACGGCCGCGCCCGGCGCGTCGGGCGGCGACACCGGCGGCGGCGAGGCGGGAAAGCCGCGTGACGTCGAAGGCACCTGGACGGGCACGAGCGACGGCAAGCCCGTCGCACTCTCCGTCACCCAGGGCAAGGCGGCGCTGCTCGCCGACGGCCACGCCTGCACCGGTGAGGTGAAGGACATGGGCTCGCAGATGCTGTCGCTCAAGTGTGCGGACGGGAACACCGACCGCACCATGGGCGCGATCGAGTCCAACGACGGTACGACGCTGGTCATTTCCTGGGACGCCGGGAAGAAGGACACACTGAAGAAGAGCGCCGAGGGCTCGCTCCCGGACGGACTGCCGGACGGACTGCCGACGGAGGCCCCGGCGTCCTGACCTGTCGGTGCCCTGCCGGGCGCGGTTCACCTTCATGGGCCGCGGCCCGGCTGCGCCGCGTACGCACCTCAGCCCTCGGGTGCCCATCCGTCCTCGCGTACCCGTTGCGCCAGGTCGATCTTCGTGTACGTCGGGCGGCCCGCCTGCTGGTACTTCTCCTTGACCCGGTCCAGGTAGTACTTGGCCGTGTGCGGACTGACCCCGGCACGCCGCGCCGTGGAGGTGAGGGTCAGGCCCGACGCGTACCCGAGCAGCACCTCCAGCTCCTTCGGCGAGAGCCTCGGGCGGGCAGGGCCGTCGTCGTACGCCCACGCGAACGCCAGCTCCGGCGAGTGTGCCGTGCCGCCGGAAGCCACTTCCTCGAGCGCCTTCACCAGCGTCGGAAGATCGTGGTCCTTGGTCAGATAGCCGTCCGCGCCTGCCTCGATCGCCGCGACGATCCGCCTGCGGTCCGCCACGGTGCTGATGACCAGGACCTTGCTGCCGGCGGCCCGCAGCCGACGGATGTTCTCGTCGGGCCGGGACGCGTCCTGCAGCACCAGGTCCAGCATGACGACGTCGAAGGGTGGCCGGGCGGCGGGGAGTTCGTCCACCGTGCCGGCCGTCGCCAGCAGGCAGATGCCCGGGGCGCCGGCCAGCCATGCCCGCAGCCCGTCGAGCAGCATGCGGTCGTCGTCGACCACCGCGACGGTGATCACGACGGCCAGCGCAGTTCGATCCGGGTCCCCTCACCGGGGACGCTGTCGGCCTCGGCAGCGCCACCGGTCTCGCGCATCCGCGCACGCACCGAGAAGCGCAGGCCGAGCCCTTCGGTGACGGCGTCGGGATCGAAGCCGACGCCCCGGTCGACGACGGTCACCACGACCCGGCCGTTCCCGCCCCCGCCCCTGTCCTGTCGGGCGGCCGTGACATAGGCGTGGCCCGTACCGGCGTGGCGCAGGACGTTGTTCAGCGCCTCCGTCAGCGCATCCGCCAGGGCCGCCGACGCATGGGGAGGCAGCTCCGGTACGTCGTGGTACTGGGCGCTCACCCGCAGGCCCAGGCTCTCGGCCGACCTGACCGCGGCCTCCAGTGCCGCCGCCGTTCCCGGCGCGGACTCCCCGTCGGCGTGCTGCTGGACGAGGCGCCGCAGATACGCGGCCTCCCTGGCGCAACGGTCCCGCACCGGCGGCGCGTTGGCGTCGAGTCGGCCGCTCGCGATCGCGGTCAGCGTCGCCAGCACGGTGTCGTGCAGGGCCCGGTGATGGTCGATCCGCTCCGCGTACCGGGCCCGTTGCGACTCGGCGGTCAGGGCCTGCGCGGTCGCGGCGTCGAGCAGACTGCCCTGGCGGCGCAAGTACCACCAGAAGACGCCTGCAAGCACCGCCGACGAGGCGAGCGAATTGAGATGCCCTGCGATCACGGCGACATCGGCGCCGGTGAGCCGGTATCCGACAGCATGCGTCACCGCCAGCACCGCCACCACGCCGATCACCACCGTCCGGCTGCCGAACGCCACCGCCGCCACGGCGCTCGCGGACCCGCCCAGCAGCATCAGCCACCCGATGTCCGCCGAGTGCCGCACCCCGCCCGCGTACGCGACGAACGGCAGCAGGCACCCCACCACCACCGCATCCGCGACCGGCGGCCAGATGCCGAACCACCCCCGTGACCGGGCGGTGCCGAAGACGGCCAGGCTGCTCGCCAGGGCCACCCCCAGGGCCACCCATGCCACAGGCCGCCCCCGCTGGTGCTGGGCCACGGCGGCGATCCCGACCGCCAGATGGCTGGCCCGGTACAGACCCGTCGCCAGCATCATGAACGCCTGGGCCCGTTGAAGCCCCGAACCGACGGTCACGGCATGCCTCCCCCGCTCACGCAACCCCCCTGAACCGGCGGTACAGCCGCACACCGGAAGCCCGCTAGCTTTCGGGGCAATCCGGCACCGGACACGACGAGCAATCAGACCACCGCGTCGGGTCACGGCGCCTGCCGGAATCCGGGCAAAGAAGGAGGCAAAGTGGCTCGAAGTGTGCACCGCGTCGGGATCCTCGGGACCCTGGCATCACTGCTCGTTCTGCTGATCCCCGGCACCGCCGACGCGGCCGACCCGCCGATCCGTTACACGTCGTGGATCAACAACGCCGCGATCTACGAGATGCGGGCCTCGTACTCGTGGCAGTGCATGGACGTGCGCGGCGAGTCCCAGAACCCGGGCGCGATCATTCAGCGCTTCGACTGCAAGGGAAGGCTGCACCAGCGGTTCTACTTCATGCCGTCCGGCACGCCCGGCCTGTTCCACATCGGCGTCTACGGCAAGTACTGCATCGGAGCCCAGAACGCGTCGACCGCCGACAACACCCCGATAGTGCTGGGCCACTGCCAGGGACCGGGCCAGCACTTCCGCTGGGTCGACCAGGGCAACAACCACTGGGAGATCGTCGAGGCCGCGAGCGGCAAGTGCCTTCACGACACCGGCCGGCGCAGTGCGATCCAACTGCGGACCTGCGGGAACATCACCGAGCCGTACCCGAGCCTGTGGACCCCCATCTACGACCGTCAGTACAACTACACCAGCGTCTGGGGCTGAGCGGGCCCCTGCCTCACGGGGGAGGGCAGGGCCGGAGCACCTGCGGCCCTGCCCGCCGCGGTGCGTCCAGGCATCACCGCCGTGCGCGGTCCGCCGCCGATGTGCCGTCCCGCCAGCCGTCGAGGTCCGTCGCGCCGCGCACCCGCGTGGTCGTCGTCTGCGGGAACATCCGGTCCGCGCGTTCGGTCACAGCCAGGTCGCGCGTCGCCAGGACCGGAAGCAGATCCGCGGTAACCGCCTCCTGGGCGACCGCCGTGAGGTGGTCGCCCAGGCGTGAGGCGTAGGCCGTCCAGAACGACTGGCGGAACGTCTTCGTGCGCTTCCGCCCGCCCGCCCGCTGCGCCGACTCGGCTCGGGTCATCGCCGTCGTGCCCTGGACGAGGAGCGAGGTGTACAGCAGCTCGACCGCCTCCAGATCGCCCTCGAAGCCGACCACGGTGGAGAAGTTGAAGGCACTGTTCCAGACCGCACGGCAGCGGTTGGCGGAGGCCACGGCGTCGAGCAGTACCGCCTTGGCCGTCTCGTACGGGGCGTCCACACCGATGCGGCACGCGGACGGGGCGTCCTTCGCGTGCGTGCCGTGGGCCAGGACCGCCTCGTCGATGCTGTGCCGGGCCATCAGCTCCTGCGCCTTCGCCGTCAGGGCCTCCGCCTCCTCCGGGTAGCCCGTCG
Organism: Streptomyces sp. NPDC043812; assembly: GCF_056436245.1. Lineage (NCBI taxonomy): Bacteria > Bacillati > Actinomycetota > Actinomycetes > Kitasatosporales > Streptomycetaceae > Streptomyces > Streptomyces sp. NPDC043812. The sequence goes on along the minus strand of NZ_JBWKCY010000014.1, from coordinate 145,516 downwards.
CCTCCGCCTTCGCGAGCAGGGCGCGGATACGGGTCAGCATGCGCGGCTCGTGCGGCGACGGCGCGGAGGTGAGCGGCGCTCCGGGCGCGGGGGCGACCGGTTCTATACGCGGGAGCCGGACGAGCAGGCGGTGGAGTTCGAGGACGACGGTGGCGTAGGTGAAACGGTCCGCCCGGTACGGCGGGTGGTCGCCGAGTTCGGCCAGCTGCGCCTGCCAGCGGGGGGCGAGCCGGGAGCCGTGGGCGGCGGACTCCGCGGTGATCAGCTCGGCCGCGAGTCGCTCATGGGGGCCGTCGAGATCGCGGCGGACCAGGCGTACGACATCCGCGGGCTGCCAGCCGCGCTCCCATGCCTTGCGCAGCTGTTCCTCGCCGCGCCTGCGCAGCTCCGCGTCGGCGGAGGGGTCGGCGGCGAGCAGGGACGCGGCACTGTCCAGCGCGTCGTCGCCTTCGGCGTACAGCGCTGCCGCCAGCGCTCTGTCGACCGTACTCACACAGCAGATGGTGTCACGGGGTAGTGCCTGCCCCACCTGCCGGACGCCGGTCAGTGGTCGTGATCGGCGGGCACGCGGACGGAAGCCTTGAGGGCATGAATCCCACTGCCGTACGGCTCACCGCACTCCGCCGTGTCCATCGCGACGTCACCGCACTCGACGGGGTGGACCTGGCGTTCGCCACCGGTTCGTTCACGGCCGTCATGGGGCCGTCGGGGTCCGGCAAGTCGACGCTCCTGAACTGCGCCGCCGGGCTCGACCGGCCGACCTCAGGGCGGGTCGAGATCGACGGGACCGAACTCGGCGGGCTGGGCGAGCGGGCGCTGACGCTGTTGCGCCGGGACCGGATCGGCTTCGTCTTCCAGGCGTACAACCTGCTCCCCTCGCTGACCGCCGCGCAGAACGTGGCCCTTCCGCTGCGGCTGGCCGGGCGCCGGCCGCCGCGAGCCGCGGTCCGCGAGGCGCTGGCCCGGGTCGGTCTTCAGGGGCGGGCCGGACACCGGCCCGGCCGGATGTCCGGTGGCCAGCAGCAACGGGTCGCGCTGGCGAGAGCGCTGATCACCAGGCCGTCGGTGCTGTTCGCCGACGAGCCGACCGGTGCCCTCGACACCGTCACCGGCCGGGAGGTCCTGGCGATGCTCCGGGATCTGGTGGACCGGGAGCGGCAGACGGTGGTGATGGTGACGCACGATCCGGTGGCCGCGTCCTTTGCGGACCGGGTGGTCTTCCTGGTCGACGGGCGGGTCGCCGGGGAACTGGCGGCGCCCGCCCCGGAGCAGGTCGCCGGGGAACTGGCGGCGCCCGCCCCGGAGCAGGTCGCCGCCCGTCTGGCGGGACTGGAGTCCCTGCCGTGCTGACGCTCGCACTCGCCGCCCTGCGCACCCGCTGGGCCACGCTCTGCGCGAGCTTCGTCGCCCTCGCGCTCGGGGTGGGTCTGCTCACCGCGATGGGGCTGGGGCTCGCCTCGACCTTCGACGCTCCACAGCGGGCCCCGCAGCGGTTCGCCTCCTCGCCGGTCGTGGTGCGGGGGCAGGACAGTCTCACCGTCGAGGTCCGGCGGGGCCCGGACATCGCGAAGGTGTCGAAGAAGCTCGACCGTCCACACCCTGTGGACGCCCGACTGGTGCGCGAGCTGGCCGCCCTCGGAACCGTGACCCGCAGGGGCGGCCCCGATGCCGTCGGGGTCGACGCGCCGGCGGACGCCGTCCGCGAGGTCGTGGACGGGCGGGCCCAGGTACTCACCGGGGACGATCGCCGGCGCGCCGACCCCGCCCCTGAGCGCGATGCGCAGGCGCTGGTCGGCGTGAACGCGCTGCTGGGCACGGCGGGAGGTGTGTCCGCGTTCGTCTCCGTCTTCGTCGTCGCCTCGACGTTCGCGTTCGCGGTGGCGCTGCGCCGGAGGGAGTTCGGGCTGCTGCGTACGGCGGGAGCCACACCGGGCCAGATCCGGCGGCTGCTGCTGACCGAGGCACTGGTCATGGGCGTGCTCGCCTCGGCGGCGGGCTGCGCGCTCGGGGCGCGCGGTGCACCGCTGCTGGCGCGGCTGCTGGTCGACGGGGCGGTGGCGCCCGAGTGGTTCGCGATCCGGTCCGGCGTGCAGTGGCCGTTCCACGTCGCCTTCTGGACCGGGATCGTCGTCACGCTCGCCGGCGTGTGGGCTGCCTCGCGGCGGGCGGGACGCGTCGCTCCGGCCGAGGCGCTGCGGGCGGCGGACGTCGACACCACAGTGGTGGGGCGCGGCCGGCTGCTCACGGGACTCGCCCTGGCCGCCGCCGGCATCGGTCTGCTGGTGTGGGGGCTCGCGACGGACCCGGCCGAGCTGTTGAAACGCAAGACCTACACGACCCGGCCGATGCTGCTGATCACCGCCGCGGCGCTGCTCGCGCCCCTGTTCGTCCGCCGCGTGGCACGCCTGCTGCCCGCGCCGCGGGGTGCGGTCGGGCTGCTCGTACGCGAGAACACCGCGGCCTCCGTGCGCCGTACGGCCGCCGTGGCGGCGCCGGTGCTCGTCACTGTCGCGCTCTGCGGATCGCTCCTCGGCTCGGCGGAGACGGTGACGGCGTCGCGGGCGGCGGAGGCACGCGAGCGGACAGCCGCGCAATTCGTCGTCACCGGCGACGCGTTGAACGTGCCCGTACTCCCGGGTGCGGCCGTCTCGGCGACCTCCTCGACTTCCGTGTTCGTACGGGAGGAGGGCACGACGCTGATGAAGTTCGAGGCACACGGGGTGAGCGACCCTGCCGCGTTCGCGGACCTGACCCGGCTGCCCGTCGTCGCGGGCGACCTGCGCGACCTCGACGACCGCTCGATCGTGGTGAGCGAGGAATGGGAGCGGCACACGGTCGGCGACACCATCGGCGTGTGGCTGGCCGACGGACGGCCGGCGCGGCTGCGGATCGCGGCGGTGCTCCCGGTCGGCGCGGGGGGCACCGGCACCTACGTCACCTCGGCGAACGCGCCCGGCGCGGCCGTGGACCGGATCGACGTACGGCCCGGGCCCGACGCGGAGCCGGCCGCCGTCGCCGCCGAACTGGCGGGCACCACAGGCGGAACGGTCCGTGATGTCGCGGCGTGGGCGGCCGCGACCCACCCCCGTACGAGCCCCCAGACGCGCATCGGCCTGCTCGTGGTCCTCGGCATCGCCCTCGTCTACACGGCGATCGCCCTCGCGGGCACGTTGCTGATGGCCACCGCGGCGCGCACGGGCGAACTCGCCTCGCTGCGCCTGGCGGGAGCGACCCGCGCCCAGGTGCTGCGGGTCGTCGCCGGGGAGGCGCTGCTCGCGGTGGCCGTCGGAGGGGTGCTGGGCGCCGCGGTCACGGCGGTCAACCTTGCCGCCCCGGCGGCCGCGCTGGCGGCACTGACCGCCCCGGTGACGGTGGCCGTGCCGTGGGCGACGACGGGGCTCGCGCTGGGAGCGTGCGCGGTTGTCGCGGCAGTCGCGGCGGTGGTCAGCTGCCCGCGGGACGCCCGCCGCTGAACCGTCGGCGGGAGGGGGCGTCGGATCGGATCAGGGTCCGGGCCCGTCCGGCCGGACAGGGCCCCGTCCCGCGGACAGGGCCCAGGAGGGGGTCAGGAGGTGATGTTCTGCTCCGCCCACACCACCTTGCCCGTGACAGTGCGGCACGAACCCCACCGCCGGCAGAGCATGTTGATGAGCTGGAGCCCCCTGCCGCCCTCGTCGCTGAGGTCCGCGTGCTGGATCTGCGGCAGGTCGGGGCCGGTGTCGGAGACCTCCACCGTGAGGCGCTCGCCGCGCAACAGGCGCAGCTGGCCCGGACCGTTGCCGTAGCGCAGCGCGTTGCCCACGAGTTCGCTGACGACGAGTTCGCTGATGTCGACCAGATCGGACAGCTCCCAGGCGCCGAGCTGCCCGGCCACATGCCTGCGCGCCACGGACGCGGCGGTGCCGTCCTTGGGCAGGTCCCACACCCTCAGGTCGTCACCGGGTCCCGGGATGCCCCCGGCCACGAGGAGTACGGCCTCGTCGAACCGGGCCGAACCGCTGGGCGCGCAGGCGAGCAGCCGGCCCTCGTCCAGATGCTCCGCCGAGAGGCCGAGTGCCGCCACGCGCAGCCGTTCCAGCTGTGCGTCGATGTCCTCGGAGCGGGACTTGACGAGCCCGTCGGTGTAGAGGACGAGGCGGCTGCCCTGCGGTGCGGAAAGCCGCAGCGGATCGTAGGGGATCACGCCCGCGCCGAGGGGCGCCCCGATGGGCACGTCCACGAAGGAGCCGCTGCCGGAGCCGTCGAGCAGCAGCGGCGGCAGATGCCCGGCGCTGGCGAAGGTGTAGCTGGAGTCGGCAGGGTCGTGGACCACGCACAGACAGGTGGCGACCTGCTCGTCCTCGAGGTCACGGGTGGCCAGATCGAGCCGGGCCAGCACCCGCTCCGGCGCCATGTCCAGCGTCATCAGCGTGCGGCCGACCGCCCGAAGCCGGCCCATGGTGGCGGCCGCGGGCAGCCCGTGGCCCATCACGTCACCCACCATGAGGGCCGTGCGGCCACCGGGAAGGGCCATGACGTCGTACCAGTCGCCGCCGACAGCGCGCGAGGCGACGGCGGGCGCGTACTCGGCGTGCACACGGAGGCCGGGGGTGAGCGGCGTGGCCCGTGGCAGCAGGCTTCGCTGAAGGGAGACGACGTGCTCCCGCTCGCGCCCGTAGAGACGGGCGTTGTCGATGAACACCGCCGCTCTGGACACGAGTTGCTCGGCGAGTGCCAGGTCCATGGCGGAGAAGGGCGGGCTGCTGCCGGCGCGCACGAAATCCGCCGTGCCGAGCAGCACTCCGCGGGCGATGAGCGGTACGGCGAGATAGCTGTGGACCCCGGTCCGGCGCATCTTCTCCGCGGCGCTCGCGGTGGGTGCGACGCGGGCGAAGTCGTTGTCCCTCATCCGGCTCACCATGACCGGGCGGCCCTGCCGGAGGCAGTACTCGTGCAGCAGCGTCTCGTGCGGCATGGTGGACCGGTCGATGGTCACCCCCACCGGTGTGGGTTCCAGCACGGAGAGCCTGTCGACGGCGCGTACCGCCATGGCCCGGACGATGGGCAGCCCCGAGCCGGTCCAGCGGGCACCCTCCTCACCGCGCAGCACGCCCTCGAGAACGTCGACCGCCGCCGCGTCGGCGAAGCGGGGCACGATGAACTCGGCCAGCTCCTCGGCAGTGCGTTCCAGGTCCAGCGTGGTCCCGATGCGCGTGCTCGCCGAGTTCAGCCAGGCGAGTCTGCCGCGGGTGGTGAGCTGTTCGGACCGCGGCCGGCCACGGCCGCCCCGGCGCAGCCTGCCGCTCTTGGGCGGGTACCCGGAGGAGCCGCTCCTCGCCGAGAGCCGACTGGTCAGGCGTCTTCCGCGACTGCCCCCGTTCACCGTTCGGCCTCCCAGTCACGTACGTCCGCGCCTCGGTCCACAGTCTGCGCCCGCAGCACCGGGCACGCCTGCCGGACGGCATCGGCCGTCCGGCAGCAGATCAGAGACTAAGGCCGAGTGAACATGTTGCGGCAGGACCCGGACGTGGCGGATTCGCCGGCGTCCGGTCGGACGGGCCCTGTCACGAGACGCGCAGGGTCTTCCTGGCCAGTTCGTACGCCGGGAGCATCTCCTCGTGCTCGTCCGAGTCGAAGCCGCCGAGGTCAACGACCACCACACCCTTCGGTGTGGTCACGGCGAACGCGCGCTCCTTCTTCGGCTCGTCGAGGATCTCGGAGGGGTTGAGGTACGTGACCTCGACGGCCGGCAGCTTCCCCGCCTTCGTGTTGGTGTACACCTCGTCGGTGCGGTCCTTCGCCGCGTCCGCGACGAAGGCCTCCAGCGCCTTGCGGGCGTCGTCGCCCGCCGCGCCACCCGACCACACGCGGATGAAGCCGAGGTGCCCGGCGGGCTTCGCGTCGATCTCGCAGGCAAGGGTCAGGGGGCCCTGCTCCAGCAGGGCGGCGAACTCGTCGTCCTTGTCGTACTCGACGGGGTCCGGCTTCCAGTCCGCCGCGAGGTCGAAGGTGACCGGCAGCGGACACTGCGACCCGGAGCCGCCGACCGAGCCGCCGCTCTTCGCCGCTCCGTCCCCGCCCGGCTCCCGGGCCCCTTCGGCTGCCGGCTTCCCCTTGGCACCCGGCTCGGCCCCGGCGTCCGGCTCCGGCTCGGTCGAGCAGCCGGTCACCGCCCCCAGCACCAGCGCCGCAGCAACCGCCCCGAGGACCGCGCCGCGCGCACGCCCCCACATCACACCCTGCACCGAGGAATCCCCGCCCCTTTGTAACGCCGCCGCCATCGGCCGCGTAGTCGGCCCGATCCTAGGGACAGAGGCCCGAAAGCAGGAACGATTTTTGAACGGGAAGGGGAACGGGAACGGCGCCTGGAACGGGAGCAACGCCCGGAACGGGAAGGCTGCCGGCCGCCGACAGGGCACCGCGGCGCGAGGGGCGTTGTCCGACCCTGCTGCCACACTCGAACCCATGGGCGACCGATGGGCTCTGACCGCGGCCGAAGGGGACGGAGCGCGGCTCGTCCCCCTCGGCCCCGACGGCCTGCCTGCGGGGGCCGTGCTGACGGAGCCCGATCTCGTCGAGGCGGTGCGCTCCCGCCCAGAGGTCGCCCGCTGGGTGTGGCGCTCCACTGCCGAGACCTATCCACGGCTGCTCGCCGCGGGCGTGCGGGTCGAGCGGTGCTACGACATCGAGGACGCGGAGCTGCTGCTCCTCGGGCACGAGGGGCGGCTCGGCGAGCCCCGCTCGGCCGCGGCCGCATGGGCCCGGCTGCATCACGCGCCCGTGCCGCCCGATCCGCCGGCCCGCGCGGCCGTGCCCGGCTCGCAGTCTTCTCTGTTCGAGCCGCAGCCGGTGGCCGTGCCGCTCGAGGCTCTGCTGGAGGTCTACGCCGACCAGCAGCGAAGACACGACGCCGCCGAACACCCGGGCCGGATGCGGCTGCTGACCGCCGCCGAGTCCGCCGGCATGCTGGTGGGCGCCGAGATGACCCGGGCAGGTCTGCCGTGGCGGGCGGACGTGCACCGGGACCTGCTGCACGAACTGCTCGGCGAGAGGTACGCGGGCGGGGGCGAGCCACGCCGGCTCGCGGAGCTGGCGGACGAGGTGTCGGCGGCCTTCGGGCGGCGGGTGCGGCCCGATCTGCCGGCGGACGTGGTGAAGGCGTTCGCGTCGGCGGGGATCAGGCTGAGGTCGACGCGCCGCTGGGAGCTGGAGGAAGTGGACCATCCGGCGGTCGGGCCGCTGATCGAGTACAAGAAGCTGTACCGCATCTGGACGGCGCACGGCTGGGGGTGGCTGCAGGACTGGGTGCGGGACGGCAGGTTCCGCCCCGAGTACCTGCCCGGCGGGACGATTTCGGGACGGTGGACGACCAACGGCGGTGGGGCGCTGCAGATCCCCAAGGTGATCCGGCGCGCGGTGGTCGCGGACGACGGCTGGCGGCTGGTGGTGGCCGACGCGGACCAGATGGAGCCGCGGGTGCTGGCGGCGATCTCGCGTGACCGGGGCCTGATGGAGGTCGCCGGTCACGACGGCGACCTCTACACGGCCCTGTCGGACCGCGCATTCTCGGGGGACCGGGCGCACGCCAAGCTGGCTCTGCTCGGCGCCATTTACGGTCAGACGTCCGGCGACGGCCTGAAGAACCTGGCAGCGCTGCGGCGCCGTTTCCCCCGGGCGGTCGCGTACGTCGACGACGCGGCTCGGGCGGGCGAGGAGGGACGCCTCGTCAGGACGTGGCTGGGGCGCACGAGCCCGCGGGCGCCGGGGGCGGGCGAGGCGGAGGAGGCGGGCATCCCTCAGGAGGACGAGGGCCCCCGGTCCGGCTCCTCGGACGCCCGCGCGTGGGGCCGCTTCACGAGGAACTTCGTGGTGCAGGGCAGCGCCGCGGACTGGGCGCTGCTGATGCTGGCGGCGCTGCGGCAGGCGACGACGGGAATGCGGGCGGAGCTGGTGTTCTTCCAGCACGACGAGGTGATCGTGCACTGCCCGGTGGACGAGACGGAGGAGGTCGCGCGGGCGATTCGCGAGGCGGGGGCGCTGGCGGGGCGGATCGCGTTCGGCGACACACCGGTGCGGTTCCCTTTCACAGTCGCGACGGTGGAGCGCTACGCGGACGCGAAGTAGGTCGCTTCGCGTCCGCGCCGCCGCATGCGTGCGAGCGCGTCCGGCACCGGGGCGACTCACGGCAGCAGAATCGTCTTGCCCCTGGTCCGGCGCGCGCGGAGGTCCTCGTGGGCGCGGCGGGCGTCCGCGAGCGCGTACGGCTCGTGAGTGACCACTTTCAGCCGGCCCGTGGACACCATGCGGAGCATCTCCGCCAGCGGGCCGGACACCGCCCCGGGGCGCGCCAGCGCCGGTCGGAGCCAGAAGCCCACCACCGCCGCGTTCAGGCGGGACAGCCGCGCCGGGTCCACCGCGGGCAGGGTGCCGCGTGATGCGTTCCCGTACGTCACCAGGCGGCCGAAGTCCGCCAGGGACTCCAGCGCCCGGCCGAACAGCGGCCCGCCGGTGGCATCCAGGATCACGTCCGCCCGCTCGGCGAGCGGATACTCGGCCACCGCGTCCGCGCCCAGTTCCAGGGCGAGTTCGCGCTTGGCCGGTGTGGACGCCTCGGCCAGCACGCGGCCGGCGCCGAACTCCCGGGCCAGCTGGACCGCGAGGCTCCCGACACCACCCGCCGCCGAGTGGACTACCACCGTCTCGCCGGGTTGCAGTCGGGCCGACGACCGCAGCAGATGCCAGGCCGTCAGGCCCTGCATCAGCAAAGCCAGCGCCTGCCCCGCCGCCAGCTCGTCCGGGATCTCGACGACGGCCGCCTTCTTGGCGACGGCGAGTTCGGCGTAGCCGTTCGCGACGCGGGCGAGCACCCTTCGGCCGTCCTCAGCGCGGCCCACGACCTCGCTGCCGGGGATCGCCGGCAGAGGTTCCGGTACGCCGTACGAACCGTCGATCCGATGGGTGTCCGCGTAGTTCACGCCGGCCGCCTCCACCGTGATCAACACCTCATCGGGGCCCGGCACGGGATCGGGCACCTCCACGGCCTCCAGCACCTCGGGACCGCCGATTCGACCGAACTGGATCGCGCGCACAGCAGATCCTCCACCTTCTCCTGGGGTGATCCGGTCGCTCTTACGGGCGCGGATCGAATAAACAACCGACTAAACGGTTTCTTAGCTCGCTCGATGTGATCGATGTGACGATGTCTGACGCTCCTTGGGGCTCCGACCTCGCGATTCGGGGTAGTTTCAGCGACCAAGGGGAGCAATTCCCGCCGGATCTGCCATGCCATCAGACAGTAAAGAAACCGCATGGTAGGTTTCTCTGCTGAGGCAGGTCCCTCGTAATGCCGGGGCACTGCGTAAGGGAGGCGGCGATGGCCAAGCAGGAGCGGGCGGAGCAGACCCGGCGGGCCTTGATCGACGCGGCCGCCCACACCTTCGACGAGGTCGGCTACGAGCGCTCCTCCCTCACCCGCATCAGCGAGGCCGCCGGTGTCTCCAAGGGCGCCCTGTCGTTCCACTTCGCCTCCAAGGACGAACTGGCGGACGCCGTCCAGGAGTCCGCGCACACCGCCGCGCGATCCGTCGTCGACGAGGTCCGCCGCCGCTCGGGTCCCGCCCTGCAGTCCGTCATCGACATCACCCACGCACTGGCCGTGCTGCTGGAGACCGACCCGATCGCCCGGGCCGGCGCCCGTCTCGCCCGCGAACACACGGCGAACACCGCCCACCCCAGCCGCTGGAACACTGCCTGGACCCAGCCCGTACGACGTCTGCTGCACCGCGCCCGGGTCGACAGCTCGCTGTTCCCGGGCACCGATGTCCACACCGTCGCCGTCCTGGTGGCGTACCTGATGGCCGGTCTCGAGTCGACCGTGCGGGACCGGTGCGTGCTGGCGGACCTCGTGCCGGAACGGAGCCCCGGGGAGCCCCCCGCGCCCCGGGCCTGGCTCACCCGGATCTGGGAGCTGGTGCTCCCGGAGGTGGCCGCCGCCGACCATCTGCCGCGGCTGCGGGCGGGCGGCGGCCCGGGAGCCGTGCGGAGCGTGCCCGCACGGACACCCGGGAGCGGAGTGCCCGGTCCCCGCACCACCGCCGCCCCGAGCCCGGTGTCAGAGCCGTGAGCCGCCCGTGGCGTCGATGTACTGCCCGGTGACCCAGCGGGACTCCTCGGACGCCAGGAAGCCCACCACGTCCGCGATGTCGGCCGGCTGACCGATCCGGCCGAAGGCCGAGAAGCCGGCCAGGAACGCCGCTCCCTCCGGCGTCTCACGCAGCGGCGCGTTCATGTCCGTCTCGACGAAGCCGGGCGCCACCGTGTTCACGGTGATGCCGCGGCCGGCGAGCTCCTTGGCCAGGGCAAGCGTGAACGTGTCCACGGCTCCCTTGGTCATCGAGTAGGCGATGGCCTCGGGGAACGCGATCCGGGTGACGCCGGACGACACATTGACCACCCGTCCGCCGTCCCTCAGCAGTCCGAGGCCCTGCTGCACCAGGAAGAACGGCGCCTTGACGTTGACCGCGAGCAGCAGGTCGAAGTCCGCCTCGGTCACCTCGTCGATCCGTGCCGTCGGCCCGAGTGCCGCGTTGTTGACCAGCACGTCCAGCCCCGGTGCCGCGCCCTGCGCAGCCAGTCCCTCGCGGAAGCCCTCGTAGAGCGAAGCCACCCCGTCGTGGGCCGCGAGATCGGCACGTACGGCGAACGACCGCCCCCCTTCGGCAGTGATCGACTCGACCGTCTCCTTCGCGGCGGCCTCGTTGTTCCCGTAGTGGACGGCGACGAGGAATCCGTCCCGCGCCAGCCGCTGTGCGATACCGCGGCCGATCCCCCTGCTCGCCCCTGTGACCAGCGCCGTCCTTGCACCCGAAGCAGTCATGCGACCGCCCTCCCCTTCGAAGTGATCAATGTGCGCGTGGATCCGGGCACCCTGCCGGCGGGGCGGGCGCCCCGCCGGAAGACCCCCCGGTCGTGCCCGCAAAGTCTCGCCCGGTCCGCGCCGTGGCGCGGGAAGACGGTGAAGTTCGCCGTCCGCCCTGGTCCTGGTCCGGGCCAGTGGTCCTATGCGCCCGCCGACGCCACTCCCGCAGCGGCCCCCAACGCCAGTGGGTCCCCTGCCCGTTCCTGCTCCTGCGCCGGGCCCTCCTCGCCCGCGATGCGGTCCTCGGCCACCTGGGCGACCACCCTGGCCCCGCGGTCGGGCCGGGTGTCCAGCCTGCCGAGGATGCCCGGGATGGCGATCGCGGGCAGCATGTGGTCGTACATCAGGCCCACTTGACGCTCCAGACACGCCATGCCGGATGCGGCCTGCGAAGTCAGCGACAGCCCGGTGAAGGCGCCGACGAGGATCCCGGCGGTCTCCTCTGGCACCACGTGCGGCAACAGCTCGCCGCGCGTCTTGGCCTCCACGAGAAGGCTCGCGATCAGCTTGGTCCACTCGCCGTACGGGGCGGCGAAGAACTCCTGGGAGCTCTGGTCCGCGGCGAGCCGGGACGCCGCGCGCAGCACGACCTCACGCGGCAGGCGGTGTGCGAGCACCATGCTCACGTCCACGAGTTCCTGCAGCTTGGACGGCTGGTCGGGCACTCCGTCGGTGGTCACCGCGAACTCGAGGACGCCCCTGGCGAGGTCTTCCTTGGACGAGAAGTGGAAGTACAGCGCACCCTTTGTCACATCCGCGCGGTTCAGGATGTCCGCAATGGTCGCGGCCTCATAGCCACGCTCCGCGAAGACGGCTGCCGCCGCCTCCAGAATCGTCGCACGTGTCCTCGTCGCGCGTTCCTGACGTGCCATCAGGCCCTCCTCTCACTCCCCCGCCCACGTTCATGTTCTTTTTTAGTTTGCCTCAGACCGATTGACAAAACAAACCGGGCAGTCCGTATCTTAGCAGGGGAACGGACAGCCGTTCTCACGTAGAAGGCCAGGAGCCTGGGGGGTTCTATGTCTCAGATGTCGATCCATGCCCGAAAAAGGCACGTGCGCAAGATCCGCCGGTCGGTTTCCTCACCGACCTCGGCGGTAGTCTCCACGGCCGCCACCCGACCCGGCGGACCGATCACCCCGAAGTTCGTGCACCGCGTCGCCGAGGACGACATCCTCATCACCTCGTGGACCCGCCTGGGCGAGGACCGCTTCCGCCTCTCCGCCGACTGGACGGTGGCACATGGGTTCTTCGCTCCGGCCCCGCGGGCCAGGCACAACGAGATGCTCGTGGCGCAGACCATCCGCCAGACCGGTCTGCTGCTGGCGCACGCAGCGTTCGAGACGCCCACCTCGGACCAGTACCTGATGAACAAGCTCCAGTACTCCTCGGACCCGGACCACCCCACGGTGGACCTGGCCATGGACGCCATCGAGATCGACGTCCGGTGCGTACCGTCCGGACGCCGCAGCCTGGACATGCACTTCGTGTTCTCGCACGAGGGCAGCATCTTCGTGACCTGCAGTGCCGCGTTCAGCTGGGTGCCGCCGACCGTCTACGGACGGTTGCGAGGGGAGTACGCCTCCGCCAAGCCGACCGGCAACGTCCCCGCCCCCGTCGCGCCGGCCCTCGTGGGCCGGACCGCCGAGGACGAGGTGACGCTCGCACCCACCGGCCTGCCGGGCAGGTGGCAACTGCGCGGCGACACCGGGCACCTGGCCCTGCTGGACCATCCGGTCGACCATGTGCCGGGACTGGTCCTGGTCGAGGCGGCGCACCAGGCGGCCTTCGCCCACGCGGGCCCCGACGGGTACGTGCCGACGTCGACCTCCATCGTTCCGATGAAGTACGTGGAGTTCGACGAGCCGTGCTGGATCGAGGCCCGTGACGTCCAGGCCGCCCTTCCCGGCAGCCGGGCGATCGAGGTCACGGGGATCCAGCGTGACGAGCTCACCTTCCGCTGCGTGCTCACGTCCCGCCTCAACTGGCCGCCGGCCGTGGGTGAGTGGTAGCGGGAGCGCTCGGCCCGAACAGCGGGTGAAACGAAGACGGAGGCCCTGTCCCGGGAATGGACAGGGCCTCCTGCTCGGTGTCATCCGCGGATGACGGTCTTGGTGCGCATCAGGAACTCGCCGAGGTAGCCGTCGTGCGGCACGCTGCGGTCCATCCAGTGGGTGGGGTGGTCCCCGAGATGGACGTTGCAGATGGTGGGGTCCTCCACCAGGGCGTCGATGAGCTCCGTGTGCCGGCTCTCGTCACCGGTGATCACACCGAGAACGAGCGACTCCCGCAGCGGCGCGATGCCGTCCTCGCGGCTCCAGGGCACCACCCACACGCAGGGGAAGGGCAGTTCGACGCGGTGCTGACCGCCGTCCGTGCCGGAGAGCTCGTGCACGGCGGGCCGCAGCACGGCGCTTCCGTCGGGCAGTTCGTCGACGACGCCGTCGCCACCCAGGTGTGCGGTGGTCCCGGCGGCCTGGGCGAGCAGATACCGCTCCAGGTTCCGTGCGGTCTCGGCCGGCTGGACGGGCAGGACGGCCTTCTCGTCCTCGGGCGGCAGGGACGGCAGGGCGCCCAGCCGCTCGGCCAGGGCACGCGCCAGCGGCGCGGGGTCGCCCTCGACGAACACGGCCGTCGTGTTGACGCACTTGACGCCGCCGTGGTGGCCGACGGAGTCGGCGATCGTGTCCAGGTGCTCCCGCCAGTCCGCGTCCGCGGTGACGAGGATCTTGGTCCGGCCGGGGCCCTGGGCGAGCACCGTGGTGTCCTCGGCGTACTTCTTGACCACGTCGTCGCCGCCGTAGCTGATGCTCAGGTCGGCGCCCGCCATCACCTCGTCGGCGACCGAGTGGTCGGTGGGCAGCAGGACGACCTGGTCGTCGCCGAAGCCCGCCGCCCGCAGCGCCAGCACCAGCCGGTGCGGCGTGAACGGCTCGCGCCGGGAGGGGCGTACGGCCACCCGGTAGCCGAGGGCGAGCGCCTCCAGCCACAGGGCGTGCGGTGCGGGGTGGTTGCCCGCGGCGTTGACCGCGAGGACCTCGCCGCGCCGTGTCCACACCGCGCGCCCGCCCCGGGTGAGCGGGTCCCGCCAGTCCGGGACGGCACCGGCCGGCCGGGCGTTGTACGAGGGGGTCAGCACCCGCTCGGCCGAGTCGGCGATCTCGTCGGCCGCGGACCGCACGGCCTGCAGCGGCACACCGCAGATCCGCGAGACGGTCCGCTCGTACGCCTCGTACGAGAGTCCGGCGATCTCCTCCTCGCGGAAGATCCGGCCGGCCCGGGAGAGGGCGTCGAGCCGCTGCTCGAGCGGCAGCGGGCTCGCCTTGCGCAGCGCGACCATGGCGCGTCCCACGAACAGCGCGGGAACGAGGCTCAGTTCGGCGGTGGGCGCACCGGACACATCGGGGATGGTGAGCCGCTTGCGGGACCGGTAGGGACCGTTCGGGCCGAGCGCGTCGAGTGCGACCGGTTCGGCGGTCATCAGTAGACCCCCTCGATGACCTTCTCGTCGTCGAACTCGCGCACCGGGGCGATGTCCGCGACGGAGTCGCCGACCTGGCCCTCCAGCGGGCGGATGCGGGTGGCGAAGTCCCGCTCCAGGTTGTTCGGCAGGAACAGGCTCTTGCCGACGTAGTTCATGACGACCCGGCCGCGCTCGCCGTACTCGACGGGCTTGCGGGCCTCCAGGTCGATGACGTTGTAGGTCATGTACGGGGAGAACGGGTCGTAGACGCACGGCTCGTCGTCGCTGAGGCCGGGGCGCTCGCTGACGTGACCGAGGGTCATCGTGTTGCCGAACCCGCTGTAGAGGGCGATGCCCGGGTACAGCTCCGTGCGGTACAGATGGCGGGTGTCGGGGTCGAGCTGCGTGCCGACCCACATGATCGCCTTGACCTTCTTGCGGATCAGCTCGACGAGGTCGTCGCGCCGGCTCAACCGCTCCAGCACCGGCGGCGTCAGCATCAGCACACCGATGTCCTGGGAGGTGAGCGCGTACCCGAGCTGGTCGACCAGGTGGTCGGTGTACAGGTCGGCCTCGGTCTCGGCACCGCGGGCGATGATCTTCTTCACCCACCGCGGGTCCACGTCGATCGTGAACGACAGGCCGCCACGGGCCGCCACCAACTGCTGGAAGGTGGCGCCGACCATGTGCGGGCCGGACGGGATCGACAGCAGCCAGTTCACGTCGCGCGGCACGCCGTGGGCGTCGAGCTGGGCGCTGCTGTGGGCGATCAACATCTCCAGCCACTCCTGGAGCATGACGACGCGCTTCGGGGCGCCCGTCGTGCCGCCGCTGTCGAAGACGCCGACGACCTTGGGGCGGGGGCCGTAACCGCGGGGGATCAGGTCCTCCGCACGGACGTCGCGCAGGGTGTTCGCCACGTTGGGGAACAGCTTGAGATCGTCGAACCCGCGCACATCGGCTATGGGGTCGAATTCCAGATTCCGGGCCTGATCGAGCCAGAACGGCGATCCGGTTTCGGGAGAGAAATGCCAGCGGAGCGCCGCACGCAGGAATTCGTCCGGGTCCGGCGTGACACCGTACGGCAGCTCAAGAATGGGATCGATGGCGGACACCGATGTGCTCCCTTCGGGAAACAGCAAGAGCGAGAACAAGTCTGCTTGTCCAAATCATTGAAATGCCCGCGCATCGATCCCGGCAAAGGCCGCCAATTTACTCTGTCAGGTGGCGGACAGAAAGAATTGACGGCGCATCGTCACTTCTGCGGGCCGACGGAGTCGAGGACGGCCTGCGTCCAGTCGGTCGTGTACGCACGGATGTCCGGGAAGCCGCCCTGCTGGGGGTCGGCCGTCCAGCGGAAGTCGGCACCCGGGTTGTGCACGTCGATGCCGGCCGCGGTGAACAGGTGCGGACTGCCCTGCACCCGCGGTCCGCGGGCGACGGCGAAGTCGCGGTAGAGGGCGGCCCGTCCCTCGCCCCGCTCCACGGCCGCGGCCAGGGCCTTCTCGTCCACCAGCGGGCATTCGCCGGCGACCGCGAGGATCTCCGACGGGAGGCTGATGCAGCGGCCCTGCCCGTAGAAGGCGTGCCGGAGGGCGGTGTCCAGCTGGTCGGAGGCGGGCAGACCACCGACGGCCGGGTCCTTGGCGGCCTGGACGGCCTCCATCGCGGGGAGGGTCGTCACCGGGTAGGTGTACTCGGGCCCGGACCACATCCGCCAGCCCAGTGCGGGCACCTTGGCGCCGATCGCCACCACCTCGGCGTCGATGATCGGCTTCGGGGTGGACTGGCTGTTGAACAGCTCCAGCGGGAACACCCGGTGGTCGACGACGAGTTCGGTGCCGCGGGCTTCAGCCGCCGCGTGCAGCGTGTGCAGGGCGAGCGTCGCCCAGGGGCAGCCGATGTCCGACCACACGGTCACGGTCCGGGAGTCGGAGGAGAAGAGCGCGTCGCCGGCCGGTGCCTCGTGCGTCCGGCGCTGCTCCGGCAGGGTCGCGGTGTCGGCCAAGGGGTCCATCAGGGGTCCTCTTTCCTGGAGGGCCCGATGCGCCGGACAGGCCCTGTTCCGGGCCACGTCATCGGGCCGGACCGGGGGAGAACCGCCACCGGCCGAAGCGCGGCACCGTCAGTCTGTCCTCCGGACACGCCTCGGACGCGGCCCCGTCGAGGACTTCGTCATTTTCCGTGCGACCGGGCCTGCCGGAGGGGGACGGCAGGCCCGGTTCGCTCAACCGGCCGCCGGCTCCTGGGCCTTGCGCGCGACCCGCTCAGCGTGGGTGGGACCCGCCGGGACATCGGCGGGACGGCCCGACGCGAACTCCTTCCGGAGCACCGGGAGCACTTCCTCGCCGAACAGGTCGAGCTGTTCCAGCGCCGTCTTCAGCGGGATCGAATGGGCGTCGACGATGAACAACTGCCTCTGGTAGTCGCCGAATGTCTCCCGGAAGGCCAGCGTCTTGTCGATGACCTCCTGCGGGGACCCGACCGTCAGCGGGGTCTGCTCCATGAAATCCTCGAGCCGGGCGCCGCCGTACAGCGGCGCATTGTCGAAGTACGGCCGGAATTCCCGCACGGCGTCCTGCGATTTCCTCCGCATGAAGAACTGGCCGCCGAGTCCGACGACGGCCTGTTCCGGTGCGCCGTGCCCGTAGTGCGCGTACCGCTCCCGGTAGAGATTGACCAGCCGGACGAAATGGTCCTTGGGCCAGAAGATGTGATTCGCGAAGAAGCCGTCGCCGTAGTACGCGGCCTGCTCGGCGATCTCCGGCGAGCGGATCGAGCCGTGCCATACGAACGGCGGCACCCCGTCCAGCGGGCGCGGAGTGGCGGTGAAGCCCTGCAGCGGCGTACGGAACCTGCCCTCCCAGTCGATGACGTCCTCGCGCCACAGCCGGTGCAGCAGCGCGTAGTTCTCGACCGCGAGGGGGATGCCCTGCCGGATGTCCTGGCCGAACCACGGGTACACCGGCGGGGTGTTGCCGCGCCCCATCATCAGATCGACCCGGCCGTCGGCGAGGTGCTGGAGCACCGAGAAGTCCTCGGCGATCTTCACCGGGTCGTTGGTGGTGATCAGCGTGGTCGCCGTCGACAGGATGATGCGCTCCGTGCGCGCGGCGATGTGGCCGAGCAGGGTCGTCGGGGACGACGGCACGAAGGGCGGGTTGTGGTGCTCGCCGGTCGCGAACACGTCCAGGCCGATCTCCTCGGCCTTCTCGGCGAGCGCGACCATGGCCTTGAGGCGTTCGTGCTCGCTGGGCGCGCGGCCGGTGGCCGGGTCCTTGCCCACGTCGCCGATGCTGAATATGCCGAACTGCATGCTGTCCGTCCCCTTCTCCGCCCGGGCTCGCTCCGCGCTGCCGCCGGCGCGATGTTCCCGGTGGGGCGCAGGCGGACCGGCAGCTCGGCCGGGATTCCGTTGCCCACGCCGAACTCCTCGGCGCGGTCTCACCCTTGTGGCGGCCACCGATCCCGGCGCCCGGCACCGCAGCTCCCCGGCTCCTGGGGCATGCCACGTCGTCGAGTGTTCCGCCCGTGGGACCACCGGCGAACGCCGCGGGCCGTACTCCGTCAGGTCCGGTGCCCCGAAGCGCATGGCCACGCTCCGGGGCACCGGACCGGCTCTCAGCGGACGGTCAGCGCATCCAGGTACGAGGTGAGGTTGCGACGGGTCTCGACGACGCTGTCACCGCCGAACTTCTCCGCGACCGCCTCCGCGAGCACCAGCGCCACCATCGCCTCGGCCACGATCCCGGCCGCCGGCACCGCGCATACGTCCGAGCGCTGATGGTGTGCCCGCGCCTGCTCGCCCGTGCGTACGTCGAACGTCGCCAACGCCCGCGGCACCGTCGCGATCGGCTTCATCGCCGCCCGCACCCGCAGTACCTCGCCCGTGGACATGCCGCCCTCCGTGCCGCCCGCACGGCCCGACGTGCGCCGCACGCCCTGCTCCGTGGCCACGATCTCGTCATGCGCCTTGGAGCCGGGTACCCGGGCCAGTTCGAAGCCGTCGCCGACCTCGACGCCCTTGATCGCCTGTACGCCCATCAGTGCGGCGGCCAGCCGGGCATCCAGCCGGCGGTCCCAGTGGACGTACGAGCCGAGGCCGACCGGGACCCCGTACGCGAGGACCTCCACCACCCCGCCGAGCGTGTCGCCGTCCTTGTGCGCCTGATCGATCTCGGCGACCATCGCCCTACTCCCGACGGCGTCCAGGCAGCGGACCGGATCCGAGTCCAGCCGCGGCACGTCGGCGGGGACCGGCAACAGGCCGGAGGGTGTCCGTGCCGCGCCCAGCTCCACGACGTGCGACAGGATCTCGATCCCGGCGGCCTCGCCGAGATAGGCGCGGGCGACCGAGCCGAGCGCCACCCGGGCCGCGGTCTCCCGCGCACTCGCCCGCTCCAGCACCGGCCGCGCGTCGTCGAACCCGTACTTCTGCATGCCGGCGAGGTCGGCGTGGCCGGGGCGCGGCCGGGTCAGCGGGGCGTTGCGGGCCAGCCCGTCGAGCACCTCCGGATCCACCGGATCGGCCGACATCACCTGCTCCCACTTCGGCCACTCGCTGTTGCCGACCATCACGGCGACCGGGCCGCCCTGCGTCAGGCCGTGCCGTACCCCGCCCAGGAACGTGACCTCGTCCCGTTCGAAGGACATCCGGGCACCCCGGCCGTACCCGAGGCGCCGCCTCGCCAGAGCTTTTGCCACCACCTCGGTGGTGACCGGAACACCGGCGGGCAGCCCCTCCAGCGTCGCCACGAGTGCCGGGCCGTGCGACTCACCCGCGGTGAGCCAACGCAGACTGCCCATCGTCAGACCAGTCCGGCGGGAACGGGCGGGGCGATGTGGCCGGCGACGCCGACCTTGCTGCCGTGCAGCCACGCCACCTTGTCGTACAGGTCGTCGGCGCTGAGCGAGCCCAGCATCGCGTTGCGCTCCTTCGCCGCTTCGCCCGCCGGGTGGTACAGCAGGCGTCCCATCTCGCGCGCGATCCGCTGGGTCGCGGCGGTGCGCTCACGGCGTTCGGCGTTGAACTTCTGGAAGTTCGCCTCGAATTCGGACTCCTCGGTGCCGATCAGCTCACCGAGCACCACCGCGTCCTCGACGGCCTGGCAGGCGCCCTGCGCTGCGTACTGCAGCATCGGGTGGGCGGCGTCCCCCACGAGGACCACCCGGCCGTCGGTCCAGTTCGAGACCGGGTCACGGTCGCACAGGACCCAGGTACGCCAGTCCTCGCCGAGGTCCAGCAGACGGCGCGCGGTCTCGCCGAGCTCGGGGAACTCGCCGAGCACGTGCTCCTTGGAGACCGGGTCGCCGATGACGGCCTTGTCGGCGTTGTCGTCGCGGGTGGCCGCGAGGTTGAGGAACTTGCCCTCGCCGATGGGGTAGTGGACGAAGTGCCACTTGGGTCCGGCCCACAGCGTCACCGTGTTCCAGCGCAGCTCCTCGGGGACCTGCTCCATGGGGATCACCGAGCGGTAGATGGTGTGCCCGGACACGCGGGGGAAGCCGTCGCCGATGAGCTGCTTGCGGACGAAGGAGTTGATGCCGTCGGCGCCGATGAGCGCCGCGCCGCTGACCTCCTCGCCGGAGGTGAGCCGGACGGTGACCGCGCCGGGCGTCTGCGCGTAGCTCACGACCGACGCCTCGGTGCGCAGCTCGATCGTCTCGGGGGTGGCGCGGCAGGCCTCCAGCAGCGGCGCGTACAGGTCGATCCGGTGGACGACCGCGTAGGGGTTGCCGAAGCGGCGGCGGTATTCGCCGGTGAGCGGCATGACGGCGACCTTCTCGCCGGTGGTGCCGTCCATGAAGCGCAGTTCGTCGATGTGCACCGCGCGGGCGCGGACCTCGTCGCCGACGCCGAGCTGGTCCAGGGCCTGGAAGGCGTTCGGGCCGAGCTGGATGCCGGCGCCGAGTTCGGTGAAGGTGTCACGGGCCTCGAGGACCGTGACCTTGTGGCCGCGCCGGGAGATGCTCAGGGCCGCCGCCAGACCGCCGATCCCACCGCCCGCAATGATGATGTTCGCCATCTCGCTCTCTCTTCCCGCTTCTCGTGTGTCTGCTGCTCGTTGGGCGTGTGCCGTGCGTGCTGTGCCTGTCGCGAAGTGCAGTGCAATGCCGCGCCGTTGTCCGTGGTGCCGCACCGTTGTCCGTGGTGCCGCCGTTGTCCGTGGTGACGGCGCCCTTGTCCGTGCTGCCGCGCCGTTGCCTCGTCGGTGATCAGTGCGCCGGGTGGGGTGCCTGCGGGCCGAAGAGCCTCGCCAGCTCCTCGTGGAAGCCGGGGAAGGTCTTGGCGACGCAGCCGGGGTCGTCGAGGGTGATGCCGGGGGTGCGAAGTCCGAGGACGGAGAAGGCCATGGCGATGCGATGGTCGCGGTGGCAGGCGATCTCCGTGGGAGCCATCCGCCCGGGGTGGACGGTGATCCGGTCCTCGCCCTCCTCGACCCCGATGCCGCCCGCGCGCAGGTTTGCCGCGATCGCGGTGATGCGGTCGGACTCCTTGAACCGCGCATGGCGGATGCCGTGGATGGTGATGGGCCCGTCGGCGAGCGGAGCGACGGCCGCCAGGGTCATGAAGGTGTCGGAGATGTCCCCCATGTCGACGTCGAAGCCGCCGCGCAGCCGGCCGGTGCCGGTGACGGTGGTGGCGTCCGGACCGCTCTCCACCCGGGCGCCGGTCCGTGCGAGTACCTCGGCGAAGCGCAGATCGCCCTGCAGGCTGTTCTTGCCGAGGTGCGGCACGGTCACCGTGGTACCGGTGACGGCCGCCGCGGCGAAGACGTAGGAGGCGGTCGACGCGTCGGGTTCGACGTGTAGCGTGCTGCCGGCGTAGCCCCCGCGCTCCACCCGCAGCCGGCCCTCGGCGCCGGTCGTGACCTGTGCGCCGAAGTGACGCATCAGGGCGATGGTCATGTCGATGTACGGGCGGCTGACCAGCCCGTGCGCGGCGACGGTCAGCGGCTCGCGCATCAGCGGCGCGGACAGCAGGAGGCCGGTCAGGTACTGGCTGCTTGCGGAGGAGTCGAGGGTGAGTTCGCCGCCGGCCAGCCCGCGTGCGGTGATGCGCAGCGGCAGACCGCCGCCGTCGCCCGTCTCGACGCGTGCGCCCAGTTCGACCAGCGCCCGGGTCAGCGGCCCGAGCGGGCGCGCCCTGAGCTGGTCGGAGCCGTCGAAGTGGAACTCGCCCTCGCCTGCGGCCGCGAGGACCGGCAGGAAGCGGGCCGCGGTGCCCGCGTCGGCACACCGGATCGTCGCCCGGCCGCGCGGCGCGCCGCCGAGCCCGGTCACGGTCCAGCTGTCCCCGCGCACGTCGACTCCGACTCCGAGGCCGGTGAGCGCCTCGCGGAAGGCGACGGTGTCGTCGCTGACGAGCGGGGCGATCAGCTCGCTCGTCCCCTCGGCCGCGGCGGCCAGCAGCAGGGCCCGGTTGGTGATGCTCTTGGACCCTGGGATACGGGCCGCGCGGGCACGTATCCCGGACATCAGAGGGTCACCCCGCCGTCCAGTACGAGGTCGTGGCCGACGACGAACCGGGACTCGGAACTGGCGAGCCACACGATGTTGTCGGCGATCTCCTCGGTCCGTGCGACGCGTCCGGACGGAGCCGACGTCCGCACGTGCTCCTCCCACTCGGCCTGGCCGTTGGTGGCCTCGACGTCGCCGGGGCTGATGGAGTTGATGCGGATGCCGTCGCCTATGTGCTCCTGGGCGGCGGTCCTGGTGAGTGCGGAAAGCGCCGCCTTCGTCGATGCATAGGCACCGAATCCGAGCCGGCGGCCGTTCACACTGACATTGGTGGAGTGATTGACGATCACACCACCGCCGTTCTCCCGCATATGGGCGATCTCGTGCTTCATCAGCAGCCATACGCCGGTGAGATTCGTGGAAAGGACCTCGCCCCAGACGGCCTCGCAGGTTTCCGCGATCATATGGGGGTGCGGGACCCAGCAGGCGTTGTTGAAGGCGATGTGCAGTCCGCCGTGGCGCTCCACGGTCGAATCCACCAGCCGGATCACGTCCAGGGCGTGTGTCACATCGGCCATGACGGCGTCGGCGGTGCCGCCCTCTTTCTCGATCAGCTGGACGGTCTCCTGCAGGTCGCGGGGCTCCCGCCCGGCGACCACGACGGTGGCGCCCTCCTTGGCGAAGGCGAGCGCGGTCGCTCGGCCGGTACCGGATCCGCCTCCGGTGACAAGTGCGACCTTGCCGGTGAATCGTGCAGTCATCAGGATCTCCTGTAGCGGCTGAAGGGGCGATGCTCTGCGACCGGAGAAACAGGTCGACCAATGGATTACTGCGAAGCAATTCACACGGTTCGCGAACTGCGCGATACCGGAAACGCCCCTGGAATCCCCTTCACTCTGCGCCGCCCCCTGGCCACCGCTCAATACGCTACCGACTACTTCGTCAGCTGATGACAGGTGTCCACCGTGCGACAAAAAAGCCCCGCGTTCCCATTCCCCCGGAATTCAGGGAATGGGAACGCGGGGCGCCGGCACCGGGGCCGCCGGCCGGACAGCACGAACGAGCGGACGGGCCGGGCGGCGTGCTCGCCGCCCGGCCCGTCCGCAGCGCCCGCGCCGTCGTCGGATCAGGCCGCGGCCTCGAGGCCGCGCTTCAGCGCGGTACCGATCTCCAGGGCCCGGCGGGCCTGGAACTCGATGGCCGCCAGGTTCTCGGCGCCGGGAACCTCGTTGTTGTAGCCGACGTGGCTGGCGCCGTACGGGTTGCCGTTCTTGATGTCGAACTGGATGCCGTCGGCGTAGCCGGGCGGCACGATGATCGCGCCCCAGTGGTAGAAGGTGTTGTTCAGCGCCAGGATCGTGCTCTCCTGGCCGCCGTGGGTCTGCGAGGTCGAGGTGAACGAGGAGACGACCTTGTTCACGAGCAGGCCCTTGGCCCAGATGCCGCCCGTGGTGTCGATGAACTGCTTGAGCTGGGCGGCCGGCAGGCCGTAGCGGGTGGGCGTGCCGAAGAGGATGACGTCGGCCCAGAGCAGGTCGTCCAGGCTCGCGACCTCGACGTCCTTGGACGCCTCGCGGTGCGCGCTCCAGGCCGGGTTGGAGGCGATGGCGGCCTCGGGGGCCAGCTCGGCCACCTGACGCAGCCGGACCTCGGCGCCCGCCTTCTCCGCCGACTCGGCGGCGGCCAGGGCCAGCTTGTGGACGTTACCGGTGGACGAGTAGTAAATGACGGCGACGTTCGTCACGGGGGTGCGCTCCTTGTCGGATGTGGCGTGGGCGGTTTCGCAACCGCATCCGACCTTCGCTCGTGGGTGCTTGAGCCCTCAATCGATTCGCGCCGATTTCGTCACGTGTGACGACGGTGGCGACGACGGGGTGCCGGCCCGTCCGTCGTCCGCGCCGCTCAGCGTCATCCCGTGTGACGAAGTATCCGCTGGCAGGTGCCCTCTCCATCCATCGTGGCGTCACCCTGAGTCGGATAACGGAAGCCGACAATCCGTGCGATCGCACCCTCAGCCGGGAACGCCTGCGCGCATGTCCCGGACATCCGGGTGAACTCCCCCTGGCGGCCGTTGCCCTCCGTGATCGCCCACGGCGCGGCCGCCTTCACGACCACCCGCCCGCCGTCCTCCCCGGCCGATCCGACAAGGAGCACCGACATGAGCACCGCTCGCCTCTCGCCCCGGCAACACATCGATTCCGTGCCCCCACGCGGATTGCGCTGTGCGGTCCTGGGGTCCCCCGTCGCCTCTTCCCTGTCGCCCGCCCTGCATCGCGCCGCGTACGCCGCCCTCGGTCTCGACTGGTCGTACGCCGTTGTGGAGTGCGACGAGCGGCAGCTGCCCGTCCTCCTGGACTCGCTCGACGACGCATGGGCGGGGGTGTCGCTGACCGTTCCGCTGAAACGGGCGGTGCTGCCGCTGGTCGACCAGGTGACGCCGCTGGCTCTGGACGTCGGCGGCGCGGACACCGTGGTGCTGCGCAACGGTCGGCGCTACGGCGACATCACCGATGTGCACGGCATCGTCCGCGCGTTGCGGGAGGAGGGGCTCGCCGACGGCCGGCCGGACGCCGTGGTGCTGGGCGGCGGTCCCACCGCGTGCTCGGCACTGGCGGCACTGAGGGACCTGGGCCAGAGCGAGATCCCCGTCGTCGTCCGGGAACGCAGCCGCGGCGCCCTGGTGTGCGCGGCCGCCACCAGGCTCGGCGTCGCGGCTCGCTTCCACACGTTCGACGAACTGGGCGACGCCCTCGCCGGCGCGCGCCTGGTCGTCTCCACCCTGCCGGCGGGCGCGGCGGATCCGTACGCCGCGGCGATCGCGCGCAGCGGCGCCGATGTCCTCGACGTCGTGCACACGCCGTGGCCGACGAGGCTGGCGCGCGCCGCGCGCTTCGGCGGCGCGCGGGCGGTCGGCGGACACGCGATGCTGTTGCACCAGGCGGTGCGCCAGGTCGAGTTGATGACCGGCCGTCCGGATGTGCCGGTGGAGGAGATGCGCCGAGCGGTGCGTGCGGAGATCGACCGCAGGGCTGCCTAGGTCCCTGTCCTGCGGACGGGACCCCGGGACCAGGAGGAACGACCCGGCGGGGCCCGGAGTCGTACCTGCCCTCATGACTGCGCGAGGGGCCGCCCTGGGCCGCAGCGCGGGGAACGCCGCGGGCCGGGCAGGAGCCTGGGGGTTCAGGCGGAGCGGATCAGGCTGTGCTCATGGCGTTCGTCGCGCTCGTCCTGCTGCCGGGCGGCGGAGAGGGTCACGATCGCGTGCGCCACGGAACTGAGCGTGACATGGCGGTGCCAGCCCCCGAACGTACGGCCCTCGAAGTCCCGCACGCCCACCCGGGTGCTGATCTCGCCGAAGTCCAGCTCGACCCGCTCGGTGAGCCTGCCGAGCCGCAGCAGCACGGCGGGCGGCGCATCGGTCAGATTGGTCAGCCACAACTCCCCCGGCTGTCGCTCCCATCCCGACCAGGCCCCCGCCAGTTGCAACGGCAGCCCGCCGCCCGGAGCCGGCAGCGTGACCCTCGTACCGGTCACCAGCGCCGAGCGGTTGATCGCGCTGTGCGGGTCGACCCAGCCGACCTGCCGGGACGCCTTCTTCACCCACTCGATCAACTGCTGTGCCTGAAGCAGCCGTTCACCGTGCCCCGTCGAGAGAGTGTCGCTCGGGAGCAGCTTCGTGGTGCCGCCGATGCGCAGGACGAACGGGACTCCCTTGCGCGCGAAGTTCCGTGCGAGCGCCGCGGCGTCGTGGTCGCGGGCATCCATGACCACGGGGCGGCAGCGCAGTCCCCACGCCCGAAGCGGCTCCAGTACGGCGTGCAGCGCGACGGCGCCGGGGTCGGCCTCGCCCTCACCCTCCGGAATCTCGGCGCGCCTGCGCCGCTCCTTGTCCTGCAGCCAGTCCGTCGGCAGGATCAGCCGCCAGTTGATGGGCGCGCTCTGCTCCTCGTTGGCCAGCCAGACGCCGTACGACTTCTGGCTGTTGACCACCCGCCCCAGCTGGGGGACGAATGCCTCCTCGACGCCCACGGTGTGCTCGCCGGTCTTCAGGACGAACATCGGGCGGACGACCCAGGCGTGCGGCAGCAGTGTCCGGTCCAGATGTCCGGCCAGGGCGCGGCGCACGGCGAGCCAGTCCCAGGATGACTTGCTGATGAAGTGGTGGAGTCGCTGTTCGGCCGCGCCGCCCCCGATCACCGAGGCGATGGACCGCATGGACTTGCGTCCCGGGATCGACAGCAGTCCGGAGATGTACCACTCCCCGCGCTCGCGCTGATCCCGGCGCGGCAGCGAGGTGAGCATGCGCTTCGAGAACTCGGTCACGAAGTCGTCGGCGACATCGCCCCAGGCGATGTCCGGTCGTCCTTCCCTGTCCTTGGTCCCTTCCACAGGGCCCCCTTCCCTGGATGCGACCCGGTCCTTCGGACCTCTCCGGGCTCGCCGGGGAGTGACTGACCAGGCCAACTCGACCACCATACCAAACCACGCAGTCGGTTTTTAATCGAAACACGCCACGCACACTCCGTCAGGTCTCCCTCACGAGACAGAGGCATATGCAGGGAGGAAGGGATCACTTGGAGGGAAAGAGCAGATGAGAGCCCCGAGGGTCAACCCGTGAGGGGCGACGCTCGGGGCTCTTCAACAAGGAAGATGGTCGGTTTTTTGTCAGTCGGCGAATCCTCGACGTCCTCCGCCGTCGCATCCCGTACCGCGTGTGCTGTGCCGGGGTGGCCGCCGGTCGGGCGGGCGCCGGTCGGGTGGCCGCCGCCCGTTCAGGACGCGATCCTGCTGAACGCCTCGTCCAGCAGGTCCGCCGGGGGATCCTGCAACAGCGCAGGGCTGCCGATCCCGTCGAGGACGACCATCCGCGGCTCGCCGGAGTCGGCGTGTGCCGTCAGGGATGCGCGGAGCTCGCCCCACGCCTCGCCCGGGTACGAGACGGGCAGCCCCACCGACGCGAGCAGCGAGCGGTGCCGGTCCACGACCGCATCGTCGAGCCGGCCGACGAGCCGGGCCAGTTCGGCGGCGAAGACCATGCCCACGGCGAGGGCGTGCCCCGGCTGGGCGCGGTAGCGCTCCAGACGCTCGATCGCGCGGCCGAGGGTGTGCCCGTAACCGAGGCTCCAGGCCCCCTCGTCGTCGTCCTCCTGCTCGGCGAGGGCGGCGGCCTTGACCCGCACCGCGCGCTCGATCAGGCCCGCGGCGTCACAACCGGCGGGCCGGGCGGCACGCGCCGGGTCGACCTCGATCAGATCGAGCATCACCGGGTCGCCGACGAAGCCCGCCTTGATCATCTCGGCGAGCCCGCCGAGATGACCGCCCTCGGGCACCGTCGCGAGCAGCTCCGGATCGCAGACCACCCCGGCCGGCGGATGGAGCACGCCGACGAGTTCCCTGCCCTCGGGCACGTTGATCCCCGCGGCACCGCCCACGGCCGCGTCGACCATGCCGAGCAGCGTCGTCGGCACCAGGACCAGGGGCACCCCGCGCCGCCACGTCGCCGCGGCGAAGCCGGCGAGGTCCAGGGTCGCGCCGCCGCCGAAGGCGACCACGGCATCGGCACTGCTGATCCCGGCGGCGGCGAACCGGGACCAGACGCCGGCCAGCACACCGATCTGCTTGGCCGACTCGCCCTGGGGGATCAGCAGCACGGCGACCCGGCGGCCGTCGGCCTCCAGTGCCTCGCGCAGCGACCGCACCTGACAGCTGAGGGACTCGTCGTGGACGAGGGCGACCGTCTTCGCCGAAACCGGCAGCAGCCTGCGTACGGCCGCCACCGTCTTCTGGCCGATCAGCACGTCGTACGGCCGCTCACCGCCCACCCTGACGCGCAACGGATGGCGCCCGCCGAGCGCTTCGGGAGAGGCGGGCACGAGACCTTCGAATGTGGCACTCATACGGACTCCTTCTCTCGCAGGGGGTGCCCGGCGGACAACAGGGCGGCGAGCCTGCCCGCGACTTCGTCGGGCCGCTCGCCGGGCGCCACCGTCACGGTGTGGCGCGCGAGCCGTCGGTAGATCGGGGTGCGCACGACGAGAGCGGTAGCCAGCCTTCCGCGCGGGTCGTCGGCGAACAGGGGCCGGGTCGCCGCGTCGCCGACCCGGTCCAGCAACTGCTCCAAGGACACGGCGAGATGGACGACCGTGTGCGCGCGCAGCGCCTGCTGGACGGAGGCGTCGAGGACGGACCCGCCGCCGAGGGCGAGGACTCCGGCGTGCCGTGCCAGCGCGCGGTGGACGGCAGCCCGCTCCAGCAGCCGGAAGTGCGCCTCGCCCGTACGGCGCAGGATCTCGGGTATCGCCGCGCCCGCACTCGCCTCGAGGTCGGCGTCCGTGTCCCGGAAGCCGATTCCGAGCCGGTCCGCGAGCAGCCGCCCCACCGTGCTCTTCCCCGCGCCGGGCGCACCGATCAGGACGACGGCCGGGCGGCCGTCAGGACGCGAGGGCACGGCCGTGTCCGGAGAGCTGGTCCAGGGTGTGCACACCCTGGACGGTGGCCTCGACGTCGAAGGCGTGACGGTGACCGGGCGGCGCGCCGATGATCTCCGCGGCGCGGGTGGGAATCGGCTGGGCCGCCGCCTCTGCGGACTCCCACAGGAAGACCGCTCCCCATCGCTGGGTCGCCTCGTCCGAGATCCAGGTCTTGAGCACCAGTCCGGGGACGGCTGCGAACCGGTCCACGGCCTCGTCCCTGAGGAAGTCGCGCAGTCCGGCGATGGTACGGCCGGTGCCCGCGAGCTCCCACCAGACGACTACGGCATGCATGGCTGTCCTCCTCGGCGGTGAACGACCGCCTGTGTCAGGTCTGTTGTGGGGTGGGCGGGCGGCGGCCGCGGGCGGGTCCCAGGGGGAGGGACACCGCGCCGCGGCACGCCGTCTGTGCCGGTCCGGCGGCGGGGGATGTGCCGGACCGGCAGGGGCCGACCGGGGCGGGCCGCCCCTGGGATCAGTCGGCCGTCGGCGGGGCCGGGGCCCCTTGTGCCGGATCAGACCGGGCTCGCGTGGCTGGCACGCCCGCTCACCTGTCCGACCTTCTCCGGCACGAGAGCCCCCAGCAGATCGCGCAGGATGCGCACACCGTCCTCGGTCAGGATGGATTCGGGGTGGAACTGCACCGACCGGAAGCCCGGTCCGCGCAGCCCGTGGACCTCTCCGGTGGCCGGGTCCCGGCTCACCTCGACCGGCTCCCCGACGAGTTCGGGATGCACGGTCTCGGTCAGGCTGCGGGCGGCGAACGTGTTGTAGAAACCGACCTGTTCGGGCCTGCCGAAGAGGTCGATCTTCTTCTGCACGCCCTGGTTGGGCCGGTCCCTGCGGACCAGCCCGAGGCCGAGGATCGTGCTGAGCACCTGATGGCTCAGGCACACCGACAGGAACGGGATGCCGCGGGCCAGCAGTTCACGGGTCGCGCCGTGCATATGGGCGATCTTGGGATGGTCCGTGTCGCGCGGGTCGCCGGGCCCGGGGCCGAGCACGACGAGATCGCAGCCGTCGAAGGTGTACTCCTGGTCGAAACGCCGGACGGTCACCTCCATGCCCAGGGAGCTCAGTTGGTGCGCGAGCATTCCGGTGAAGGTGTCCTCGGCGTCCACGACGAGGACCTTGCGGCCGGCGAGCGCGGACACCGTACGGTCCCGGGCGCCCGGCTCCTCGAGCCAGTACGACGAGATCGAGCGGTTGCGCTGTTCCAGCGCGGCCAGCACGTCGGGATGGCGTCCGAGTCCGGACTCCGAGGCACCGAGGGCCGCGAGCAGCCCCGCCGCCTTCGCCCGGGTCTCGGCCACCTCGGACTCCGGCTTGGAGTCCCTGACCAGGGTCGCTCCGACGCCGATGGTGACCCGCCCGGTGTCCGAGATCTCCGCCGTTCTGATCATGATGGCCGAGTCGAGGGTCGGGGCGCCCTCGGCGTCCCGGCCGATGAGGGCGAGCACCCCGCTGTAGTAACCGCGGCCCTGGGGTTCGTACTTGGCGATCACCTTCGCCGCGCTCTCCAGCGGGCTGCCGGTGACCGTCGGGGCGAACAGCGTCTCGCGCAGGATCTCGCGCGGGTCGCGGGTGCTGCGCCCCTCGATGAAATACTCGGTGTGCGCGAGGCGCGCCATCTCCTTGAGGTACGGCCCCACGACGCGGCCGCCGCCGTCGCAGATCCGGGCCATCATCTTCAGCTCTTCGTCGACCACCATGTACAGCTCGTCGGCCTCCTTGGGGTCGGCGAGGAAGGCGGTGACGCCCTCCAGCGTCGGCCCGGTGGCCGGGTAACGGTAGGTCCCGCTGATCGGGTTCATGACGGCCGTGCCGCCGTGCAGGCTGACGTGCCGCTCGGGGCTGGCGCCCACGAACGTACGGTCGCCGGTGTGCACCACGAAGGTCCAGTACGCGCCGCGTTCGCCTTCCACCAACCGCCGGAAGAAGGTCAGGGCGGCGGTCGGCGACCAGCCGGTGATGTCCGCGGTGAAGGACCGGCGGATGACGAAGTTGGCGCCCTCGCCGGTGCCGATCTCCTCGGTGAGGACCTCCCGCACGGTCTGCGCGTACGCGGAGTCCTCCACGTCGAACCGGCCGCCGGACACCTCGATCGGCCGGTCCGGCAGCCGGTCGAGGACCTCCCGCAGCGGCACCGACGCCTGGTCGCGCACGGCCAGGGTGATCAGCGGGGCGTCGTCGTCGGCCACCGCGTAACCGCGCTCGGCGATCTGCCGGTACGGCACGACCACCAGCACCTCGTGCTCGGCCCGGCCGGTGGCGGCCATCCTGGCACCACCGCTGGACGGCACGTCCGCGAGCACCCGGGGCGCCGACAGCTCTCCGACGAGCACGTCGACGCGGTCGGCCCCGCCCGCCTCGGGGCGGTGCAGCAGCGCGAACGGCGGCGGGTCGGCGGCGAGGATCAGGTCCAGGGTTCCGTCGTCGGTCATGAGGACCCTCCGGTCTCCGGATCACCGAGCTGGTCCAGCACGGTTTTGGTGGTCACGGTCATGGCGCAGCGCTGCGCCGCGTACTCCAGGGCCATCCGGTGGTACTCGTGCGAGAAGTCCGCGATGGCGTCCCCGACCAGGAACGGCTGGATGTCGTGGGTGAAGGCGTCCGTGGTCGTCATGAGGACGCCGACGTGCGCGTAGACACCGCAGACGATGAGCTGGTCCCGGCCGGAGCTGCGGAGCAGGTCGAGCAGTTCGGTGCGGAAGAAGGCGCTGTAGCGCCACTTGGTGAAGACGGTGTCGCCGTCGGCCGGCACGAGTCCGTCGACGACCTTCCTGTGCTCGGGGTCCACCGTCATGCCCGGGCCCCAGAAGTCCTTGAGCAGGCCGCGCTGTTCGTCGGTCATGCCGCCCGGCTGGGCGGTGTACGTCACCGGGATGCCGAGGGCCGCGCAGCGCTCACGCAGGGCGGTCGCGTTGCGGACCAGGTCGGTCACCGGTGACTCCCCGGCCGGGAACGGCCGCAGGAAGTACTTCTGCATGTCGTGGATCAGCAGGACCGCACGACGGGGGTCCACGGTCCACTGCGCGATGTTCTCCGGCATGTCCCCCTGACCGGGCATCGGATAGGGGCTGATCGTGGGCAGAGCCATCCGGGATCTTCCTCTCGGCTGTTGGACGGCGGGCGCTCAGTGGCCGAGCGCCGCACCGCCGTCCACGGTGAGGTCGTGCATGGTGATGTGTGCGGCGCGGTCGGACAGGAGGAACAGGACCGCGTCGGCGATGTGCGAGGGCTGCGCGAGCCGGCCCATCGGGATGCCGACGCGGAAGGCGCCGGGCACACCGTCGATCGAGGAGCGCGCCGAGCTGCCGTCGTCCCACAGGGACGTCAGCATCGGGGTGTCGGTGGAGCCGGGGGCCACCACGTTGCAGCGGATCCCGTACCGCGCGACCTCGAGGCCGAGCACCTTGGTGAACATGGTCGATGCGGCCTTCGAGGCGGAGTACGCGGACATGTCCACGCGCGCCGTGCCCGCCGCGTTGGAGGCGATGGTGACGATGGAGCCGGTGCCGCGCTCGACCATGCGGTTGACCACGGCGCGGGACATGAAGAAGACCCCGCTCGTGTTCACCGCGAACGTCGTAGCCCAGTCCTGGTCGCTGAGCTGCTTCGCCTTGCCGAGGCGGAGCACGCCGGCGCCGTTCACCAGGTACTGGATGCCGCCGAGCTGCTGCTCGACCGCGTCCACCACGGCGTCGACCTCCGCGCTGTCCGTGACATCCGCGGGGTACGCCTCGGCGACCTGCCCCACCGCGCGCAGTTCCTTGGCCAGTTCCTCCAGTGGCTCCAGATTCCGGTCGACCATGGCGACCGCGGCACCATCGGCCGCCAGAGCGCGCACCACCGCTTCGCCGATGCCACCGGCGGCACCGGTGACGAGGGCTACCTTCTTTTCCGTCTTGTCGACATTCATCGTGGTCCCAAAGCTCGGGGATGTCGGCGGCCGGGCCGGCCGGGATTTCAGGGCCGTATTACGGTCCTGAAATCCCGGTGGCCCGCCGCCATTTCCTGCTGCGGATGTACGGGTGTGCTCGCCGCACGACGTTTCTGCCGTGCGGTTTCCTTGCTGTGCGGGTCGCGCTGTGCCGTCGATGCGGATGTGGCTTCTTACGGCCGCGCCGTTCTTCGGTGCCGAGTGGTCAGCTGTGCCAGGCCGAGGCGACTTCCAGGGCCTGCCCGGGGTTGAGCCTCGGGTCGCACAGACTCGTGTACTTGTCGCCGACCCGGTCCAGCAGTTCGGCGTCGTGGACGCATTCGGAGACCGCGTCGGGCGTGGTCTCCAGATGCAGCCCGCCCGGTGTCCCGCCGGCCTCGGTGACGGCCTTCTGGAATTCCTCGACCTCACGGATCACCGTGGTGACGAGCCGGGTCTTGAATCCGCTGGGCGCCCCGAAGGTGTTGCCGTGCATCGGGTCGCACAGCCAGATGGCCGGGTGACCGGCCTCCCGCACCGCTCGGACGAACCCGGGCAGGCGTTCCGCGACCCGGTCCGCACCCATCCGTGAGATCAGCGTGAGCCGGCCGGGCGTCCGGTCCGGGTCGAGCCGCTCGCACAGGGCGAGCAGCCCGTCGCGGTCCATGGTCGGACCGACCTTGCAGGCCACCGGGTTGGCGACCGAGGCCAGCAGATCGACATGGGCGCCGTCCAACTGCCTGGTCCGGTCGCCGATCCAGGGCCAGTGGGTCGAGGTGAGGACCAGGCGGCCCTCCTCGTCCCGGCGCAGCTGCGGCAGTTCGTAATCGAGCACCAGCGCTTCATGGCTCGTCCACACCGGTGCGTCGACCGGGGAGAGCGAGCGGAAGGAGCGAGCCCGCAGGGCGTCCATCGCCGTGGCCGCCGCGTCATGTCCGGACAGCAGCCGGCCCGGGTCGGGCCTGCGCAGTTCCGGGTCGGCCTCCGGGCTGTTGACCAGGTGGCCTCGGTAGACGGGCAGTTCGACGCCACCGACGACTTCGGTGGAGCTGGAACGCGGCTTGCCGAACTGGCCCGCCATGCGCCCGACCCGGAGCACCGGCCGCAGCGAGTTCAGTGACATGACTCCGGCGAGCGCGTCGAGCAGGGCGGTCTTGCGTACGACATGTTCGGGCTGGCATTCGAGCGGGTCCTCGGCGCAGTCGCCCGCCTGGACCACGTGGAGCAGACCCTCGGCCACCTCTGCCAGGAGATAGCCGAGGGTGCGTATCTCCTCCATGGCGACGAGAGGTGGTCGCCGCGCGAGCTCGCGCACCGATTCGGCGACGGCACCCGCGTCCTCCCATTCGGGCTGCTGCAGGGCCGGCAGCCGCCGCCAACGTCGCATTTCATTCTCAGGAAGTGTTTCTCCGAATACGGCCGGCCTCGCCGAGATTGTTTGGCTCGTCACCCAGGACCTCCATCGTGAGAATTCCCCATCGGTTCCTTCGGATCCGGTGCATCGATTCCCGTTCCATCCCGTCCTGGATTTCCGGGAATCGAACCCCAAGTCGAGTCTGGGCTCCGGGATTTCATGGGTCAAAACCGACCTCTGAACTTCGTCACGTGACGGAGCCGCCTAATTTTTGCGACAAAGTGGGGCTGTTTTTATGTCACCTCGCGCTGAATCCGGAAAGTATCCCCGCGATATAGTCATGTCGGCCGGACACAAAAAATCCGCCCGTCCGTTTTCCCGAGGGAAAAGGGACGGGCGGTATTTTTCGTGTCCCGCGCGGGGATCAGCCCACCGGCAGGGTGCTCCCGCGTCGGCGCAGCGCGCCC
This sequence comes from Streptomyces sp. NPDC043812, assembly GCF_056436245.1. Lineage (NCBI taxonomy): Bacteria > Bacillati > Actinomycetota > Actinomycetes > Kitasatosporales > Streptomycetaceae > Streptomyces > Streptomyces sp. NPDC043812. The sequence continues at coordinate 111,482 of NZ_JBWKCY010000014.1, read as the reverse complement.
TGGCCGAGGACGACCCGGTCCGCCGGCAGCACCAGCAGCATCTGGTCGGTGATCTGACCTGTGAGCGTCACTCCGGTGCGCTCCAGCTCCAGCACGGGCACGGCGTCTCCGGCACGGATCCCGAACCGCGCCCGCTCCTGGGCGTACGGCATCCGGCACCGCAGATCGTCGACCAGCTGGAGCGGCTGGTCCCAGCGACGCAGCGGCCACAGGGCGGGGTTCTGCGGCACCGACACCGCCTGCGGCAGCCAGATCCTCGCCGCGCACAACAGGGTGCTGCCGAGCCGGTATCCGAGGCCCAGCCGCAGCCCGAGTCTCTGCTCGCGCCCTTCCTCGCCGTCGTCGAGCGCCCAGTCGGGTGCCACGCCGACCTCGCCGTCCAGCGCTTCGACTCTCACGTCGTAGCCGGCCGACTCCAGTGCCTCGGCGACCGGGTCGGTCCGTACGCCGCGGAGCCACGCCGCCTCGTTGAGCGGCAGCCGGACCGTGTTCTCTTCCATCCGCATCATGCTCTTCTTCCCCGTGGGCGTCCGGCGGCCGCCGGACGCACCGGAGCCCGGCCACCCGGGCGGGCGGCCGGACCCCGAGACCACAATCGGTGACGAGTTCTCAACTCATGGTGGACAAAAGCGTATGCGCAAGGGCGGCCCGGCTGCTCGGACACATCGGACCCGCCCCGGGCGGCCCGCCCAGGGAATCGGCGGTACTCCATGCGCACCGACTCTGACGACGCCGACGGGGTCCGGCAACGGCCGCCGGCCGACCTTGTCATTTGCCCCGGGGGCGTGCGGCCTGATCAGCCGGACGCCCCCGTCCGTGCGCCGGGTCACCCCAGGGCGCGCCACTTCTCGTCGAGCGCGATCTCCTTGATCTGCCGCATCGTCAGCGGGGGCAGCGGGCGGCTTGCGTCCTGCCCCTGTCCGGGCGCGTTGAACGCGGTGACCACCACACGGAGACCGTCGGGCCGCAGCGTGTCGACGGTCCAGCCGACGGCTCCCGCACCGCCCTTCTGGTCGGGGTCGGCCTCCTGCTGCTCCATGACCTTCGTACCGTCGGGCAGGGTCGTGGCGCCGTTGAAGTACGAGGCCATGTCCTTGCCCATGTCCTGCTGCACATTGATCTGGACGAAGCTGCGGCCCTTGCCGTCGTCGGCGACGACGAAGCCGTACTCCCCCTCGCCGCCCTTCTCGCTCACCCGCAGAGCCTCGGGCAGCAACTCCGCCAGGGTCCGGGCCACGACGTCCCCGGACGGCGAACCGGGCTGCGGCTGCGCCGGCGGCGCATCGCCTGCCTCCGCACGGAACTCCGCCATGAGCGGCCGCCACGAGGCGTCCGTGACAAGGGACTTCATGCGGTCCGCCGACAGCGGCGGCTCCGGACGGGTGGTCGCGGCGTCCTTCTCCGCAGGGGCGTTGTACTCGCTCGCGTCGACGAGAACGCCGTCGGGCGTGACCAGGCCGGCCCGCCACTGCTTCGCCCCCTTGTCCCTGTCGTACACGAAGCCCTGCAGCAGCATGTACCGCGAGCCGTCGGCGAGCGTCTCGGCCTTGCAGGAGTCGTGGTCGACAAGGGCCTTCGACGGGCAGGTGACGAACCCGTTCCCGCCCTCCCCCTCCGGTTCGACCCTGTTCAGGCTGAGCGAGATCTGCGCCGCGCCCTTCCCGTCGTCGAGGACGACGGAGGCGTACGGCATCGACCCCTTGCCGTCCTTGGTGCTGCCGCGGCCGCCCTCCTTGACGACGTCACCGGCGGGCAGCAGCGCCTTGAGCGTGCTGATCATCCGCTCCGCGGTGACCGCGCCGTCGGTCATCTCGAGGCCTCGATCGGCGGGCTCGTCCACGGAGGCCACGGATCCCTTCCCGCCGTCGTCGCCGGAACGGAACACATCGGTCGCGAACGTGCCGGCAAGGCCCACCGCCGCCAGGGCCAGCACGCTTCCGGCCACGGTGGCCCGGCGCCGGGCCACCGTGCGGCGGCCACGGGTCAGGCCGCCCTCGACCAGCGCGGGGCGGTCCGCCGGGCGGATGGTGTCGCCGGTGCGATGCAGCGCATCGCCGAGCTCGTCCTCGAAAGGCATGGGGAACCACACTCTCTGATCGACTGGTACGAAATAGTCCTCGGGGCGGGCGCGCGCCGGTGCCCGGCGTGCCCCCGTGCGCTCAGCGGGCAGCGAACTCCACCAGGCTGCCGCCCAGTTGCTCACGGAGCCTGGCGAGCGCCCGCACCGCTCTGGTGCGTACGGCTGCCGAGCTCACGTTCATCACGTCCGCCGTCTCCTCGATGCTGCGGTCCTCCCAGTACCGCAGCACCACCACCGCACGGTCCTTCGGCGAGAGCCGTCCGAGCGCGCCGAGCAGGGCGATGCGCAGCTCGGGGTCGTCGCCGGAGAGCAGTGCGGAGTCGGGCAGTTCACCGATGGGACGCTCGGTGGCGGACCGCCGGCGCCTGTGGGTGAGGAAGGAGCGGACGAGCACGGTGTGGGCGTAGCCCGCCGGGTTGTCGATGCGGGAGACGCGCCCCCACAGCACATACATCCGGCCGAGCGTCTCCTGCACCAGATCCTCGGCGAGATGGGTGTCGCCACTGGTGAGCAGGCATGCGGAGCGGTAGAGATGCGCGGCCCGGACGGCCGCGAACTCTCTGTACTCCTCCGCTCTGGAGGCCTTCATTCCGTTCCCACTCCCCCTCGTCGCCTTGCCCTTCACCTCATTGACGCGGCGGCACGGGGGAAATGTTTCAGATGCCGTCCGCGAACCGGTGGTCGTCCTGCGGCTGCCGTTGCCGGGGCATTGCGCCGACCGGCGACGCGGCCGGCGAGGAACAGGCCGCGGGCGGGTCGTCCGCGGACGGCTGCTGCGTGGCGCTCAGCAGTTCGCGCAGTTCGGCGAGCGTCTTCTCATGGGCTCCGCCGAACGCCTCGAGGGTCGCCACCGCCGCCCGCCACTCCTCCCGCGCCCCTTCCGGGCAGCCCGCGGCGTGCAGCAGCAGCCCCCGCTGGTGCCTGGCCAGTCCCACCATCTGCCCGTCGGCGCGCGCCTCCGCCCGCTCCAGCAACCGGGCGCACTCCGCCTCCGCCTCCTGGTTGCGCCCCAGGCTGCGCAGAGCCCTGACGAGGCCAACGCGTCCCTGGGACTCGCCGTGCCAGGGGCCGTCGTCGCCCAGGATGCGCAGGCACTGCTCGAAGTGGTTCATGGCGGCGGCCGGTTCGCCGAGGGTGAGATGGGCGTAGCCGATGTTGCAGTGCGAGGTCTGTACGAGCACCTCGGCGCCGAGCCGGCCACCGATCTCCAGCGCCCGTTCGTGACAGCCGATGGCGGCCCGGGCGTCCGTGTGCTCGTAGAGATTGCCCAGCGCGATGAGGATGACGCCCTCGGAGTAGGCGTCGTCGAAACGGTGGACGAGCGCCAGACTCTCCTCCAGCACCTGTGCCGCCTCCTCGTAGCGGCCCATCGCCTCCAGGAGCAGGCCCTGATTGCCGAGGCTGCGCTGCACGCGGCGGTCCTGTCCGAGCGCGCGCCAGGCCCTGAGGGCCTCCTCGTTGAACGGCAGGGCCTGTTCGGGTCGGCCGCTGAGGAAGTGCAGGCCCGCCAGATCGCCCAGTGCGTTCGCCTCGGACTCGGCGTCGGCGTGGGCACGGGCGGCCTCCAGCGCCAGCTTGCTGACGACGGAGAGCTCCTGGAGCCTGCCCCGGTGGCGCAGCACGGTGGACCAGGCGCGGACGAGCAACGGGACGGTCCGGAAGTGGGACGCGTAGCGCTCGGTCAGCGCGACGACGTTCGCCACTTCCAGATCGCTCCAGGCGAGGGCCTCGTCCCCACTGGAGAAAGGTTCCGCCTTGCCGATGGGCTCCGGCAGCCGCAGCTCCGTGTCCGAGCCGATCGGGGACAGCGCCAGCGCCGCCTGCCGCGCCCGCTCGCCGTACCAGCTCAGTACGCGCTCCACGGCCCTGTCCGTATTACCCTCCCGGTCCGCCAGTTCGCGCGCGAAGTCCCGTACGAGGTCGTGCGGCACGAAGCGGCCGTACGACACCTCCTGGAGCAGCGCCACATCGGCCAGCCGGTCCAGGGCGTCCGCCGCCCTGCCCTCGTCGGCGTCCATCATGCGGGCCACGGCCGGAGCACCGTACTCGGGCAGATCCACCGCGCCGAGACGGCGCAGCGCGAGCGCCGCGTCCGGGTCCAGCCCGTCGTGGGCGACGGCGAGCGAACCACGCACGCTCAGATCGTCGTAGTCGAGATGGTCGAGCCGGCCGGCCTCGGCGTCCAGCAGCCCGGCGAGCACCTCCGGCGTCAGCGCCCTGCGTGCGGCAAGACGAGCACCGACGACGCGCAGGGCGAGCGGCAGCCGTCCGCACAACTCGACGAGCCGGTCCAGCGGTTCGTCCGGCCCCCGGCCCGACACGGCGCGCACGAGCTGCTCGCTGGCCCCCGCACTCAGCGGCTCGAGCGGGAAACGCGCGGCCCCGTCCAGTGCGGTCAGCGGGGAACGGCTCGTGACGATCACCGCACAGCCGCTGCCCGCCGGCAGCAGCGGGCGCACCTGGGCCGCGGAGGCGGCGTCGTCGAGGACCAACAGTGTCCGTGTCGGGGCCAGGACGGAACGCAGCAGCGTGGTCGCGGCATCCGGCGCCTGCGGCACCTGCCGCGGATCGACGCCGAGGTCCCTCAGCAGGGCGGCGAGCGCCTGGGGCGCGTCCAGGGGGGTCATGCCGGGCGTCGCCCCGTGCAGATTGAGGTAGAGCTGCCCGTCGGGGAAGTCGTCACGCAGCGCATGCGCGACATGGGCGGCGAGCGCGGACTTGCCGACCCCCGCCATCCCGGAGACGACGGCCATCGCGCCGCCTTCCGTCTTGATCAACGCCCCGCACAGACCGAGGACCGTGTCGTCGCGGCCCGTGAAGTGCACCGGTGCGGGCGGAAGTTGGGCGGGGAGCGGCTCCCGGGACGCGGACACGCCGGTACCCCCGGCCTGACCACCCCGGACGGGCCGGGCTGCCGCGGCCTCCGTCACCGGCCCGCGCAGCACCTCCTCGTGCGCCTCACGGACGGACGGGCCCGGGTCGACCCCCAGCTCCTCCACCAGGGTGCGGCGCAGCGAGCGGAACACGTCGAGTGCCTCCGCCTGCCGCCCCGTACGGTGCAGCACCAGCATGAGCTGCCGGTGGAACGCCTCGCGCAGCGGGAACTCCGCCACCAGCGCCGCCAGTTCCGGCGCCAGACCGTCATGCCGCCCCAGCCCGAGCTCGGCGTCGTAACGCCACTCCAGGAGCAGCAGCCGTGACTCCCGCAAGCGCCGGACGAGCGCCGGCTCGGCCTCGTCGTGGCCGTACACCCCGGCCAGCGGGCTGCCGCGCCACAGCACCAGCGCCTCCTGCGCGGCGGCCACGACCGCGTGCCAGTCGCCCCGGCCGTACGCGGCACGGGCCGTGCGGACACCTTCGTCGAACACATCGGCGTCCAGCTCGCCGGGCGCCACCCGCAGCACGTACCCGGGCGCCACCGCTCGCAGGCGCCCCTCCTCGGCGAGGATGCGGCGCAGCCGTGTCACGTGATTGTGCAGCGAGGCGTGTGCGGAGGCGGGCGGCTCGTCACCCCACAGTGCGGCCTTCAGCTCGTCGACGGGGACGACCTTGTTCGGCCGCAGCAACAGCGTGGCCAGCAGCGCCCGGAGCTTGGCGCTGCCCAGGTGGTGCGCCTCTCCCGCGGCGTCGTGGACGGTGGGCGCACCGAGGAGGCCGAACCGCATCCTGTGCCTCCCCTGCGTGAGCTTCGGCCTCATGTTAGCGATCTGTTGGAGGCGGCTGTTTGGATGAGGTCATCGGATCCGGCCCGCTGGTGCTCGGCGTGGGGAAGCCACACTCGGGGGAGTGTCGCCGCCGCGGCCGGATTCGCGGACAGAGAGAGCCCCGGTCCCTCGGGTGCCGGGGCTCTCGTCCGTTCGCTTCTCCTCGGCTCCGGACCGGTGCCGTGCGCGGCCGTCCGTCCGTCCGGAGCCGCCGTGCTCAGCCGCCCACGTACTCCCGCAGATGCCGCGCGGTCAGCGTGTCCCCCTTCGCGACCAGTTCCGCCGGGGAGCCTGTGAAGACGACCTGGCCGCCGTCGTGACCGGCGCCCGGACCGAGGTCGATCAGCCAGTCGGCGTGGGCCATCACCGCCTGGTGGTGCTCGATGACGATCACGGTGTTGCCCGCGTCGACGAGCCGGTCGAGCAGCCCGAGCAGCTGGTCCACATCCGCCAGGTGCAGTCCGGTGGTCGGCTCGTCCAGCACATAGGTCGCCGCCTTCTCCGCCATGTGGATCGCCAGCTTGATCCGCTGCCGCTCGCCGCCGGACAGGGTGTTCAGCGGCTGGCCGAGACGCAGATAGCCGAGGCCCACGTCGCGCAGCCGGCCGAGGATGGTCCGCGACTGACCGGTGGTGAAGAAGTCGTACGCCTCCGCCACCGACATGCCCAGCACGTCGCTGATGTTCTTGCCGCGCAGCGTGTATCCCAGCACCTCGGGCGTGAACCGCTTGCCCTCGCACTCCTCGCACACGGAAGCCACCCCCGCCATCATCGCGAGGTCGGTGTAGACGAGGCCGAGCCCGTTGCACTTCGGGCAGGCGCCCTCCGAATTGGCGCTGAACAGCGCCGCCTTGACGCCGTTCTCCTTGGCGAAGGCGGTGCGGATCGGGCTCAGCAGGCCCGTGTACGTCGCCGGGTTGGACCGCCGCGAGCCGCGGATCGGCGACTGGTCGGCGACCACGACACCGTCGCGGCCGGGCAGGCTGCCGTGGATCAGCGAACTCTTGCCGGAACCGGCGACACCTGTGACGACGGTCAGCACCCCGAGCGGGATGTCGACGCTCACATCCCGCAGATTGTGCCGATCCGCGCCCTTGATGGAGAGCTGTCCGCGCGGCTCGCGCACCGTGTCGCGCAGTCGCGCCCGGTGCCCCAGATGCCGGCCGGTCAGCGTCCCCGAGGCCCGCAGCCCCGGCAGGTCGCCGCTGAAGCAGATCCGTCCGCCGTCGGTGCCCGCGCCGGGGCCGAGGTCGACGACATGGTCGGCGATCGCGATCACCTCGGGCTTGTGCTCCACGACGAGCACGGTGTTGCCCTTGTCGCGCAACCGCAGCAGCAGGTCGTTCATCCGCTGGATGTCGTGCGGATGCAGCCCGATGGTCGGCTCGTCGAAGACATAGGTGACATCGGTCAGGCTGGAGCCGAGATGCCGCACCATCTTCACGCGCTGCGCCTCACCCCCGGACAGCGTGCCGGCCGGGCGGTCCAGGCTCAGATAACCGAGACCGATCTCGACGAGCGAGTCCAGCAGATCACGCAGACCGGCCAGCAGCGGCGCGACGCCCGGATCGCCGATCCGCCGCACGAACTCGGCGAGGTCGCTGATCTGCATCGCCGAACACTCGGCGATGTTCACCCCGTCGATCCTCGAGGACAGGGCGGCGGCCGTCAGCCGCGTCCCTTCGCACTCGGGGCACTCGCCGAAGACGACGGCGCGGTCGACGAAGGCCCGGATATGGGACTGCATCGCGTCCCTGTCCTTGGTCAGCATGGTCCGCTGGACCTTCAGGACCAGGCCCTCGTAGGTGAAGTTGTTGCTGCCCACCTTCACCTTGACCTGGGGCTTGTGGAGGAAGTCCGCCCACTCCTGCTCGGTGAAGTCCCTGAGCTTCTTGTCGGGATCGTAGAAGCCGGAGTTGGCCATGATCTGCCAGTACCAGGAGTCCACGGCGAAGTTGGGCACGGTTATCGCGCCCTCGTTCAGCGATTTGTCCCGGTCCACCAGCTGGTCGATGTCGATGTCCGAGAGCTGGCCGACGCCCTCGCAGCGCGGGCACATGCCCTCGGGCAGGTTGAAACTGAAGGCGCCGGACGTGCCGACGTGCGGGACGCCGAGCCGCGAGAAGACGATGCGCAGCATCGTGTACGCATCGGTGGCGGTACCCACGGTGGAACGGGAGTTGGCGCCCATCCGCTCCTGGTCGACCACGATCGCTGCGCTCAGATTGTGCAGGGCGTCGACGTCGGGCCGGCCGAGGCTCGGCATGAACGACTGGATGAAGGCGGTGTACGTTTCGTTGATCAGCCGCTGGGACTCGGCGGCGATCGTCCCGAAGACGAGAGAGGACTTCCCCGAGCCGGACACACCGGTGAAGACGGTGAGCCGCCGCTTGGGGATGTCGAGCGAAACGTCGTCCAGGTTGTTCTCGCGCGCACCGCGCACTTGGATCACATGATGGCTGTCGGCCGGCGTCGTCATGGGCCCGACGGTAACCAATCCCACTGACAGCCGGGCGCTCGATGCGACGCTGCCGCCCTCACCAGGTGCGCGACGAACAGCAGGTCCCGCGAGCGGAAGTACCTGGCCCCGTCGTCCTGCCACGCGGGCGGCCGCATGCGCAGTTCCAACCTTTCGACGCACGAGGCGAGTTCCTCGCCCCCGCCCGCCTCCGGCCCCGATACAGGTCGCGGCCAGCCGGTCCATGACGGCTGCCTCCACGTCGGCCGCCCAGTCCCCATCGAGAGCTTGCGCCGCCAGTACGCCAGGGCGGGCAGCGCGGCCTCCCGCCGGGCGCCGTACCAGTACGCGGGACCCTGCGGATTCGGATCCCCGGGCCGCGGCGTCCGCATGCCCTGCCGCTTGGCGTGCGCCCGTGCCGTCCCGTAGGCCCGCACGTCCGCCTGCCACAGCGCCCGACTGGCCTCGATGACCTCCAGGGCACGCAGCAGCGCCGCCTCTTTCTTGCGGAACGGCCCGGCCTTCGCCTCCAGACAGCCGACAGTCGCCTGGAAGCCGATCGGCCGGTACAGCTGCACGCACGAGCGCAGGGACACGTACCGGTGCCCGTACGGCAGCGAGGTGTCACGCACCTTGCGCGCGAAGTTGTTGAATCCCACCCGGCCCCCTCCTCCCCAGCAGCGGCTCAGGGCAGCAGTTCCAGCGGCTCGTACTGGTGCGGCCTGCCGCCCGACCACTCCACCCACGTCGGGTCCTCCAGCACCACGTCCCCCGCCTCCCCCGCGCGGCGCACCAGCTCCAGGACCTCGCGGTCCGAGTGGGCGAGGCCCATGATCCTTCCGCGCACGGTGACGCGCCGGCCGCCCGAGGGCGAGATCCGGTGGACGACGATCGGCGGGTTCCCGGCCATACCTCCAGCGTGCAGCGCATGCCGCGCCCATGCCAAGCCGTTTCCCACAGCCCATGGAGCGATCCCGGTGCCTCCGCGGGGGCGGCGGTCGGCAGGAGCCCGTTGTCCCGGGCCGGGCCGGACCGGCCTCCGCGTACCGTTGACACACCTGATCCCCGTTGCTTTGATGTGCGGAAAGCGCTTTCCAGCCGTCGGTCGACCTTGGAGCGTCAGGTGCATCTCTCGCGTCGCACCCTGCTGGCCCTGCTCCCCGCGGCGACCGTGCTGCCGCTCGCGGCACCGTCGGCGCAGGCCGCACCACCACCTGGCCCGTCCGCCGCCGATCCCGAGGTGCTGCTCCGCAACACCGTCGCGCTTTTCGCCGGGACCGACGCGTCCAACGCACGGCCGGAGGTCCGGTCCAAACTGGCCTCCATCGAGTCCACCGCCCGCTCCCGGCTGGCGGCGATGGACAGCGCCGGACAGGGCGAACTCTTCGCGGACGTCCCCCTCGGCAGCAGCGATCCCAACCTCAACAGGACCTTCCAGTACCTGTACGAGATCGCCCTCGCCACCCGCACCCCCGGTCCCGCCCCGTCCGACCTCCGCGGCAACCGGGCGGTCCAGCGCCGCGTCATCGACGCCCTGGCCCAACTCCACGACACGTATTACGGCGACCAGTCGAAGGGCTACTACGGCAACTGGTTCACCTGGGAGATCGGCATCTCCTCCCATGTCAGCAGGATCCTCGTCCTCCTCGGCGACGAACTCGCCGCGCACCGCCCGGACCTCGCCGCCACGTACACCGCCTCGATGGACGCCTACCTCCGCAACGGCAAGGACGGCGACGTCGATCTCGACTCCCGCTTCCACACGGGCGCCAACCTCGCCGACATCACGACGAACCGGATCCTCCAGGGCGCCGCCCTCGGCGACGACGCCCGCATCCGCAAGGCGGTCGCGGACCAGCTCACCGTCTTCGCGACGATCGACCCGTACGACCTCCGGCACGGCGTCACCGACGGCTTCTACGCGGACGGTTCCTTCATCCAGCACGCCTCCGTCGCCTACACCGGCTCCTACGGCAAGGGCCTGCTGACCCGCGTGGTCCAGACCGTCAAGATCCTCGACGGCACCGGCTACGCCCCCGGCGGCGACCTCGTCGGCACCGTCCGCCGCTGGGTGACCGAAGGGTTCGCCCCGGTCGTCTTCGAGGGCTGGATGATGGAGATCGTCAAGGGCCGCGGGGTGTCCCGGACCACGAGTGGATACACCGACGTGTCCGCGGTCGTCGAGGCCGTCGTCGACCTCTCCGCCCACACCTCCGGCCCCGACGCCGACGCCCTTGCCGCCTACGTGAAATACGTGCGCGACTCCTCGAAGACCCCCCTGAACCCCTCGGGTTTCGTCTCCCCCGTCAGCATCGCCCGCTACGCGGACATCCTCGCCTCACCCGTCTCCGCGAAGGACCTCGTGCCCGCGGCACACCACGCCTCCTTCAACGCCATGGACAGGACCGTCCACCGGCGCCCGGGTTACGCCTTCGCCCTCTCCCGCAGCTCCGCCCGGATCAGCAAGTACGAGTACATGAGCGGCGAGAACCTGATGCCCTGGTTCCAGGGCGACGGCGCCCACTGTCTCTACCTGTCGGGCGAGGACCAGTCCGAGGCCTTCGGCGTCGACTACTACACCGCCGTCTCCCCCTACCGCCTCGCCGGAGTCACCGCCCCCGCGGAATCCCGCCGTACGGTCCCCGAGCTCTACGGCACGCTCTGGTACGACAACCCCGGGCGCGGCTTCACCGCGTCGTCCGAGTCCCAGAACACGTACGTCTACTTCCCCCGTTCCACCAACACCACGTCCGGCGGCGCCCGCCTCGGCGCCTACGGCGCGGCCGCGATGGTGCTGGCGGACGACGTCCCGTACACGGCGCAGCAGTCCGGCTCCCTCCCCGAGGACTTCGTCGCCTACCGCAGCGCCCGCGCCACGAAGTCGTGGTTCATGCTCGACGACGAGATCGTGGTGCTTGCGGCGGGCGTCGGCGATCCCGCGGGCCGCGGGGTGACGACGACGCTCGACGCCCGGATCGCGGACCCGGCGGACCCCGTCACCCTCACCGGGTCCCTCCGCGACGGCACCCCCGCGCAGGCCACCGGCACCGCCCCGCTGTCCTGGCTGCACTACGCGAACGCCGCCCGGAGCACCGCCGTCGGCTACCTCTTCCTCGCCGGCCCCGCCCCCACCGCCTCCCTCTCCACGGTCACCCGCAGCCTCCGGACCGTCCGCCAGTCCAACCCGGACACCCCGGTGACCAAGCAGGTCTTCACTCTCTGCATCGGCCGGCCGCCGGCCCGCCCGCCGGCCTCGATGGCCTACGCGCTGGTCCCGAACGCCACGACGCGCCGCCTTCGCTCCTACGCTCACGGCCCCCTGGCCGTCCTCACCAATACGACCCGCGTACAAGCCGTGAAACACACCCGTCTCGGCCTCGTCGCGGCGAACACCTTCACCCCGGGCACCCACCACGCCGAACGCCTCTCGATCGAGGGCCCGGCCTCGGTGATCGTGCGCAGGACCCCCGACGACGTCACCTCGATCGCGGTGTCCGACCCCACGATGCTGCGGGACACGATCTCGGTCACCCTCCACGGCCGGCCGCTGCGCGCGGTCTCGACGGACGAAGGCGTCCGTGTGCGCCGGATCCCGGGCGGCACCCGGGTGGAGGTCACGACGCACCAGGCGTACGGACGGAGCCTGGGAGCGCAGCTGCGATAACGCAGTCGGCACCTGGACCACTTGCCTCGCGGCGCGGCAGCACTTAGCCTCACGAGGACGTACCGACCAGTAGGTATGGCTGCGCGCCGCCCCCGGAGCGACGTGCTTCCCGGCTGCCCGCGCCGCGCGCCGGATTCGCCACCCACAGCCAAGGAGCCGCGAGGATGAGCCGCACCAACCATCAGATGCGCCTGGCCGCACGCCCCGTGGGGCAGCCCCGGCCCACCGACTGGGAGCACGTCGAGGAGCCCGTGGCCGAGCCGGCCGACGGCGAGATACTCGTGCAGGTCCGCTACCTGTCGATCGACCCGGCCATGCGCGGCTGGATGAACGCCGCCAAGTCCTACATCCGGCCGGTAGAGATCGGCGAAGTGATGCGCGCCGGCGCGGTGGGCCGGGTCATCGCCTCCCGCCACCCCGACTTCGCGGTCGGGGACCATGTGTCGGGCTCGTTCGGCGTCCAGGAGTACTGCCTGTCGGATGGGCGCGGAGTCACCAAGGTCGACCCGTCCCTGGCGCCGCTGCCCGTGTACCTCGGCACGCTCGGCATGTCGGGCATGACCGCCTACTTCGGCCTCCTCGACATCGGACGTCCGCAGCCGGGTCAGACGGTCGTGGTCTCCGGAGCGGCAGGCGCGGTCGGCAGTGTGGTCGGGCAGATCGCCAAGCTCCAGGGCTGCCGGGTCATCGGCATCGCCGGCGGCGAGAGCAAGTGCCGGACGGTGACGGAGGAGTTCGGGTTCGACGCCGCGATCGACTACCGGACGGAGGACGTGCGCAAGGCCCTTCGCCACCACGCCCCCGACGGCGTGGACGTCTACTTCGACAACGTCGGCGGCGACATCCTGGACGCGGTGCTGACGCGGCTGGCACGCGGCGCACGCATCGTGATCTGCGGCGCGATCTCCCAGTACAACAACACCGAGCCGGTTCAGGGCCCGAGCAACTACCTCTCGCTGCTCGTCAGCCGCGCCACGATGACGGGCATGGTCGTCTTCGACTACGCCGACCGGTATCCCGAGGGCGTCGCGCAGCTCGCCGAGTGGCTCGCCGCGGGCAAGCTGCGGTCGCTCGAGGACGTGGTACCCGGCGGAGTGGCGGCGTTCCCCGAGACTCTGCTGCGGCTGTTCCGCGGCGAGAATCTCGGCAAGCTCGTCCTCGAAATCCCGGACGGGCAGGGCGAGTGACCGCCATGGAGCTCAAGGACGCAGGTGTCGTCGTCACCGGTGCCGGGTCCGGCATCGGCGCGGCACTCGCCCGCCGGTTCGCCGCCGCAGGTGCCCGCGTCGTGGTCAACGACCTGGACGACGCGGCGGCGGCACGAGTGGCCGCCGAAGTCGACGGACTCGCCGTGGCGGGCGACGCCGGCGCGGAGGAGAACGTGGCCGCCCTGGTGACGGCGGCGCGCGCCCACCTCGGCGAGATCGACCTGTTCTGCGCGAACGCGGGCATCGAGCCCGGCGGCGGGGTGCACACCCCGGAGGACGTGTGGGACAACGCCTGGCAGGTGAACGTCATGGGCCATGTGCGGGCGGCCCGCCACCTGATCGGACCGTGGCTGGAACGGGGCCGCGGCCACTTCCTGACGACGGTCTCCGCGGCCGGACTGCTCACCCACCTCGAATCCGCCTCGTACTCGGTCTCCAAGCACGGCGCCCTGGCCTTCGCGGAGTGGCTCTCGGCCACCCACGGCGACAAGGGCATCACCGTGCAGGTCGTGTGCCCGATGGGCGTGCGCACGCAGATGTACGAGAAGACGGGCGCAGCCGCCAAGGAGGTCCTCGCGGGCGCCGTTCTCGAACCCGAGCAGGTCGCCGACGAGGTCATGGCGGGACTCGCGGACGGGCGGTTCCTGATCCTCCCCCACCCGGAAGTACGCGAGCACTACGCGTTCCGCGCGACGGACACCGACCGCTGGCTCCGCGGGATGCGCCACCTGCGCCGCCGCATCGACGAGGCGGCGCACGGCCGGACCTGATCCGCCGGAAGACGACGCCGAAGGGGCCGGGAGGTGTCAACCTCCCGGCCCCTTCCACGCGTGGGCGCCGGTCCGGCGCCCGTGCCGTCTCACGGGCCGTGGTGCCAGGCGTTTTCGCGCCCGCCCTGGGCACGTCATCCGCCCGCGGCGCTCTCGGCCTCCCAGCGCAGCAGGTCGCCCGGCTGGCACTTGAGCACCTCGCAGAGCGCGGCGAGCGTCGCGAAGCGCACCGCCTTGGCGCGGCCGTTCTTGAGTACCGCCAGGTTGGCGGGCGTGATCCCTACGCGGTCCGCGAGCTCGCCCACGGACATCTTCCGCCGGGCCAGCATCACGTCGATGTCGACGGCGATCGGCATCAGATCACCTCGTCCAACTCGGCCTGCATCTGCGCCGCTTCGACGTCGCGCGCGACGGCCTGGGCGAGCAGCATCCGCAGCACGAGCACGATGAGCGCGACCCCCAGGATGGCCAGGCCAACCCCGCCCATGATGACGGTGACGCCCGGGTCGTCCCGCTGGCCCGGCGCATTGATGGCGGTGACCGCGAACCACAACAGGGCAGCCGCCACGATTGCGCCGATCACGAAGTCCACGTACCGGAAGGCGGCGTGGGAGAACACGGTTCCACGTCGCACCATCGTCACCAGCCGCCATACGCAGACCAGGGCGACCTGGGCCGACGCCATACCCAGGATCGTGATCACGCGCAGCGGGGTCAGCGGGAGCGACCCGTCCTCCGGGTCGGTGGCCAACGCCCACACCATCCCTGCCTGTACGAACACGGTGCCGGCGAGCACCACCGCGAGCACGGCGCGCAGCGCCCGCACTGTCAGCTTTCCCACGACCCAACCTTCCATCGAGTTGCGATGGAAATCTATCGAACATCGATAGGTGAAGCAATGGCTGGGGCGGAGGGTGGGCGGCGGTTTCGCACCGTGACGGGACGTCTCCGCCCCCTCCCATGGCATGGCGTTCGCACGAACCGCCTTGATCTTGTCGAAGTCGGCCTCGCTCGAGCATGAATCGGACGCCGCCCGACTACGCCGAAGCCCTGGGCACCGGCTACCGAGAATCACCAACGAAACGCAGGCTTGGGGGTGCTCAGACGACTTCCTGGGTAGCGACCGATCCGGTGCTGAGAAGGCGCCTGGCTGTTGATGGAGTCCGGGCCACCTGACCTGGTTGCCCTGGCTCCATGAGCGTCATGAATCCGGCGCCTCCTCCTCCGCCGCCGCCTGCGGCGATGAGGCGGGGGTCGGTGTCGGTGTCGCCGGTCAGTTCACAATCGGGAGCGGTCGACATGCAGGTGCGGACGTCGCTGGAGCCACCCCCCGCGCCACCTGCCGAGGGAAGCTCTCCGCCGTGTGCTACGCCGCCTGCTCCGCCGCCGGTGTTGACGTTGACGTAAAGGGTGGGGGTGCTTGGCGGGATGGTGACGGTGCCGGTGACGGTGGAACCGATACCGGTCTCACCGCCGTCGGGTCCGTCCTGGCCTGCGGCTCCGGTTGCGGTGACGTCCAGTTGGGTGACGCCGGGCGGGACGTTGAAGGTGTGATCCGCGCCGGGGTCGTCAAAGGTGCACGTGACCGTGGTGCCAACGGTCTCGCAGTCGCCCTGGGCGTGGGCAGTTCCGGGCAGCGCCAACTGGGCGGCACCGGCGGCAATCACCGCGATGGCTGTGGCCAGCGCCCGCCTCCGGCGCCCTGCTGTGTCGGCCGCACGGCAACGATGCAGCAGTGAGCGGGATTGACCGGCTGCGGTAGTCGGCGGCGAGGAACGCACCTCTGCTCCCAAGGGAGTGACGGGGTGGAGAAGGAAGGGGGTGCCTGGTCCGGGCGATGCCCTTGCGGTCTGTCCCGCGCCACCACGGTCGGCACTCCTACCGCGCAGGCAGTCTCACCCGAACAGGCGGCCCGCCTCACCTCGATGGGCCTGGGCGTTACACAGCCGGCCGACGGGGCTCCTGCCTGCGCACTGGTGATGGCGGGCGGGCGCGACCAGTCCGAGGTCGGCGGAACGGCTTTGGCCGGTGTCCTGCCCGGTATGGGGTCGGGCATGATCAGGGGCCGTACGCTGTCCGGCTACTCGGGCAGGCTTGGGACGCGATGCGGCGCATGGGCGAGTTCTTCGTACCCGATCCGCAGCGCCCTACTGAGACCAGAACTGAGACCGCCGACACCCGCGCGGCCCGCTCCGCCGCCGCGTCCGCTGAACGACAAAACCCCAGGTCGGATCAGTATCCGACCTGGGGTTTCAGGTGAGCCGCCTTCGGGATTCGAACCCGAGACCTACGCATTACGAGTGCGTTGCTCTGGCCAACTGAGCTAAGGCGGCAAGCTGCCGAGGAAAGAGTTGTCCTCGCGAGGACACGCTCTCATCAGCAGCGGCGCCAAGTCTACAGGGTTCTTCCGGGTGCCCCGAACCACCTCCCGGGCACCGTCTGAGCAGCGGCCCGGGACCGTCCCCGGGCCGCCCTGCGCCCCTCAGCAGCGCTTGCCGTCCGAGGGGGGCGTGCCCTCCAGGAGGTACGTGTTGATCGCGGTGTCGATGCAGTCGCTGCCCCGGCCGTACGCGGTGTGGCCGTCGCCCTCGTACGTCAGCAGCGTGCCGGAGGACAGCTGCTCCGAGAGGCCCTCGGCCCACTTGTACGGGGTTGCCGGGTCGCGGGTGGTGCCGACCACCACGATCGGGGCCGCGCCCTTCGCCTCGATGCGGTGGGGCTTTCCGGTGGCCTCCTCGGGCCAGAATCCGCAGTTCAGCGAGGCCCAGGCGAAGCCCTTACCGAAGACCGGG
The DNA here is from genome assembly GCF_056436245.1 of Streptomyces sp. NPDC043812. Classification (NCBI taxonomy): domain Bacteria; kingdom Bacillati; phylum Actinomycetota; class Actinomycetes; order Kitasatosporales; family Streptomycetaceae; genus Streptomyces; species Streptomyces sp. NPDC043812. The sequence continues at coordinate 94,806 of NZ_JBWKCY010000014.1, read as the reverse complement.
GAGGCCTTCTCGAAGGCGGGGACGGCCGGCGCGACGGCCTCGGGCTCGTCGAAGGCAGCCGGCAGGTCGAGGCAGTTCACCGCCGCGTTGGCGAACATCAGATTCGCGTACGAGCCGTCCGACTCACGCTCGTAGTAGGTGTCGGCCATCGCCAGCAGCGGCGCTCCGTCCCCCTCGTCCGCGCTCTTCAGGGCCGAGCGCAGCTGGGGCCAGGCACCCTCGTCGTACATGGCCGCGATCACGCCGGTGGTGGCGAGCGACTCGCCCAGATCACGGCTCTCGCCGGTCGGCACGGGCTTCGCGTCGAGCTTCTTGAAGAAGGCCTTGAGACGGTCGGAGGCGTCATCGACCGAGGTGTTGCCCAAGGGGCAGTCGCTCTGCTTGATGCAGTCCGCCGCGAAGGACTTGAAGGCGGTCTCGAACCCGGCCGTCTGGTCGCGGTTCATGTCCCGGGCAGGCAGGGAGGGGTCCATCGCGCCGTCGAGGACGAGCCGGCCCGTACGGTCGGGGAACAGCTCCGCGTAGGTCGCGCCGAGGAACGTGCCGTACGAGGCGCCGACGTAGTTCAGCTTCTCGTCGCCCAGCACGGCGCGCAGAATGTCCATGTCCCGGGCCGCCTCCACGGTGGAGACATGGGGAAGGATCTCTGCGGAGCGCTTCTCGCAGCCTGCGGCGAAGTCCTTGAAGGCCGCCGTCAGCTTCGACGTCTCGCCGGAGTCGTCGGGGGTCTGGTCGACCTGGGTGTAGGCGTCCATCTCGGGGCCGGTGAGGCATTCGACCGGTTCGCTGCGCGCGACCCCGCGCGGGTCCACGGCGACCATGTCGTACTGCGCGCGGACCGGTGCCGGGTAGCCGATGCCCGCGTATCCCTGGAGATAGCCGATGGCCGAGCCGCCGGGGCCGCCCGGATTGACCAACAGCGAGCCGAGCTTCTTGCCCGGGCCGGTGGCCTTCTTGCGGGCGACGGCGAGCTTGATGGACGCGCCCTTCGGGTCGGCATGGTCCAGCGGAGCCTTCATCGTCGCGCACTGGAACCCCGGGACACCGCACGAGCGCCAGGTCAGCTTCTGCGAGTAGTACGGCTTGAGGTCGGCGGCCGGAGCCGCCCTGCCCGATGTCGACGAACCGGACGTCGAGGAACCGGGCGAACTGCCGCCGCTGCAGCCGGAGACGAGCAGGCCGACCGTGGCCAGCGGGAGGGCAAAGGTGCGGAGCAGGCGCCGGGTGTCCATGCCCGGAGCGTAATGGCAGCAGGCCGGAGATGCCCGTCCGTGCTCGTACGGGTGATCCGGTCAACCCGGATGTGCCCCGTCAACCCGCGCGCAGGGCCACCGCCATGGCCTCCACCGCCAGCAGCGGTGCCACGTTGCTGTCCAGCGCGTCGCGGCATGCCACGACCGCCTCTATGCGGCGCAGCGTGCTCTCGGGCGTCGATCCCTTGACGATGCGGTCGAGCGAGTCCCGTACGTCGTCGTTGGCGAGCGCGATCTGCGAGCCCAGCTGGAGGGCCAGCACATCGCGGTAGAAGGCGGTGAGATCGGAGAGCGCGAGATCGAGGCTGTCACGCTGGGAGCGGGTCTTGCGCCGCTTCTGCTTGTCCTCCAGCTCCTTCATCACACCCGCCGTGCCACGCGGCATACGGCCGCCGGCGGTCGCGCCGAGCGCGGCCTTGAGGGCCTCGGTCTCCTTCACGTCGACCTCCTCCGAGACCTGCTTGGCGTCCTCGGCGGCGGCGTCGACGAGCTCTTGGGCGGCCTTGAGGCAGCCGCCGATGTCACCGACGCGCAGCGGCAACTGGAGGACGGTCGCCCGCCGGGCCCGAGCACGCTCGTCGGTGGCCAGCCGCCTCGCGCGGCCGATGTGTCCCTGTGTGGCGCGCGCGGCTGCCTCGGCGGCGGCGGGCTCGATTCCGTCGCGCCTGATCAGCACGTCGGCGACGGCGGCGACCGGAGGCGTACGAAGGATGAGGTGGCGGCAGCGGGAGCGGATGGTGGGCAGCACGTCCTCGACGGAGGGCGCGCAGAGCAGCCAGACCGTCCGGGGCGCGGGCTCCTCGACCGCCTTGAGAACGGCGTTGGCCGACTTCTCGTTCAGCCGCTCGGCGTCCTCGACGAGGATCACCTGCCAGCGGCCGTTCGCCGGTGACGTGAACGACTTGCGGACGGTGTCCCGCATGTCGTCGACCAGGATCTGCGAGCCCACGGCGGCGATCGAGCTGACGTCCGCGTGTGTGCCGATCAGCGCGGTGTGGCAGCCGTCGCAGAAGCCGCAGCCCGGCGTGCCGCCGAGGGCCCGGTCAGGGCCGGTGCACTGCAGGGCGGCGGCGAAGGCCCGAGCCGCGGTGACCCGCCCCGAGCCGGGCGGCCCGGTGAACAGCCAGGCGTGCGTCATTTTCGACGCGGCGGGCGCGGGGGCACCCTCCGCGTGGGCGGTGACCAGCGCATCGGCGTCCCGTGCGGCGGCGGACAGCTCCGCCTGGACACGCTCCTGGCCGACCATGTCGTCCCAAACGGCCACGCGCCGTCACCGCCTTTCGTCCTGCGGTCTCCCATTGTGGGCCAGCGCACCGACACCGGGGCGCGGCAGGGCGCGGCAAGGGGTCGCGTACGGAGACGCAGCCAGGTGTCGCGTACGGAGGCTCACCGCGACGCGTCTGCGCGTGCGGTCCCCGTCCCCGACGACTAGCGGCGGGGACAGACCGCACGCGCCCGGCGGCTCAGCGGCGGCGTCCGCCGCGCCGGCCCTCGTCGTCGTCCTCGTGCGGCCCGAGCAGTTCGTCCGCCAGCGTCGGCAGGTCGTCCAGCGGGGTCTCCTCCGCCCAGTCCGAGCGACGGCGCGAGCGGCCCGGCGCCGGATCGACCTGGGGGAGCTCCCGGGTGCGCTCGTTCGGGGCCTCGGCAGGCTCCTCCCGTGCATCGCGGAAGAAGTCCGCCGGAACCCGGTCCGCCGGATCGGCGTCCCGTATCCCCTCGCGCACCGGCGGGAGGACCGCCGTCTCGTCGACGGCCGGCAGGACGGAGGTCTCGGCCTCGTCCGGTACCTTCCGCAGCACCGTGGTCTCGTCCTGGGCGGCGTGGGCGGCCTCGGGGGCGCCGGGACGCTGGACCTCCTGGGTGATCTCCTCGGGAGGGGTGTCCGGCTGCACGACCGGCGTCGGCACCGTGACCTCCGTCGCGGACTCCGGAGCGGAAGCACGGGCCGATGCGGCCTGCGCAGCCGCCTGCGCCGCCGCCGCGGCCTCCGCCTCGGCCGCGCGGCGCGCCTCCTCGGCCTTCAGCAGTGCCTCTTCCGCCTTGCGCTGCTTCTCCAGCCGGCGTTCCTCGGCCTCGGCCCGCAGCCGGGCCTCCTCCTCGGCCTGCCGGCGCAGACGCTCCTGCTCCGCCTGACGCGCCTTCTCCTCGGCCTCGCGGCGCCTGCGCTCCTCCTCGGCGCGGACACGCGCCTCCTCGGCACGCTGCCTGGCCTCCTCGGCCTGCCGCTCCGCTTCGACCCGGCGGGCCTCTTCCTCCTCGCGCCGCTTGCGCTCCTCCTCCTCGGCACGGAGCCTGGCGAGCTGTTCCTGGCGCTCACGCTCCAGGCGCTCCTCCTCGGCCCTGCGCGCGGCCTCTTCCTCGGCCTTGCGCCGGGCCTCTTCCTCGGCGGCCTTGCGCGCCTCTTCGCGAGCCTTGATCTCCGCCTCGGAGAGGGGCAGCAGCTGGTCCAGCCGGTGCCGGACAACCGTGGCGACGGCCTCCGGGTCCTGGCCCGCGTCCACGACGAGGTAGCGACCGGGGTCGGCCGCGGCGAGCGTCAGGAACCCGGCACGCACCCGCTGGTGGAACTCCTCCGGCTCCGACTCCAGCCGGTCCGGAGCCTCCGTGAACCGCTCGCGCGCCGCCAGTGGTGAGACGTCGAGCAGCACGGTCAGATGCGGGACGAGCCCGTCCGTCGCCCAGCGCGAGATCCGCGCGATCTCGGTCGGTGACAGGTCCCGGCCCGCTCCCTGGTAGGCGACGGACGAGTCGATGTAACGGTCGGAGATGACGATCGCGCCGCGTTCCAGGGCGGGCCGGACGACCGAATCGACGTGCTCCGCACGGTCGGCGGCGTAGAGCAGGGCCTCGGCACGGTTGGACAGCCCCGCACTGGAGACGTCCAACAGGATGGAGCGCAGCCGCTTGCCGACGGGTGTGGCGCCCGGTTCGCGGGTGACCACCACCTCGTGGCCCTTGGCGCGGATCCACTCCGCGAGCACCTCGACCTGGGTGGACTTCCCGGCGCCGTCACCGCCTTCGACGGCGATGAAGAAACCGGTCGCCGTCGGCGTCTGTGCCGGGTCGGCGCCGCCCCGCAGCGCGTCGCGCAGATCGCGGCGCAGCGGCACACCGGAGCGGTCGTCCGTCTTGGCGAGGACGAGCGCGGCGACGGGCAGCAGCAGCGCACCGACGAGCATGAGCGTGAACGCCGCCCCGCCGTGCGCGAAGACGAAGTCGCCGCTGGCGAGCCGGTGCGGCCCGATCGCGGCGGCGAGCAGCGGGGCGGCGACCGCGGCGAGCCCGATCGCGACGCGGACGACGGCCTGCAGGTGCTCGGTCATCCGGGGCCGGCGGAAGTCCTCGGTCTCCTGGTCGATGAGCGCGTGCCCGGTGCTCGCGGCGATCCCTCCGGCGATGCCCGCGAGCACCGCGATGAACAGCACGGTCGCCGTGTCCGGCACGAGCCCCATGGCGAGCAGCGCGACGCCGGTCAGAGCGAGGGCGAGGGCGAGCAGCCGTCGCCGGGAGAGCGAGGGCAGTACGGCTCCGGCCGCCCGGATGCCGACCCCGGTGCCACCGATCAGCGCGAGGACGAGCAGCGCGAACGCGGCGGGGCCGCCGCCGAGGTCGATCGCGTGCAGGACGGCGACGGCCGCGGCGGAGGCGATGGCTCCGGTGACCGCGGCACAGGCCAGGACGAAGAGCGGGATGCTGCCGGTGCGGCCCTTGTCCACGCCGTTGCCCGTGGACGGACGGCGCAGGCCCTCCAGCGGCGAACGCGGCCGGGGCGTCTGCGCACCGGGCAGTTCCACGAAGAACAGCGTCGAGACGGACGCGGCGAACAGTCCGGCCGCGATGTACGAGCCGAGTGCGGCCTGGTGGAGCGTGAACCACTCGATGCCCGAACCGAGCAGATTCCCGATGAGCGTGGCGACGAGCAGTACGGCGGCTGCAGCGGGGATGACGGCGAAGCTGGTGCGCAGCCACAGCCTGCGCAGCGCGTCCAGATGGTCGGGCAGCGGCCGTACCGCGGCACCTTCCGGCGGCGGGGCGGGCAGCAGCGCGGGCGCCGCGCTCTCACGGGCGACGGTCCAGAAGCGTTCGGCGACACCTGTCACGAAGACGGTGATCAGCAGGATCGCGAGGGCGTTGGACGGCGTCCAGTCGGCCCACAGCGGGGCGATGACCAGCAGCACGACGCGCACGCCGTCCGCGCCGATCATGGTCCAGCGCCGGTCGAGCGGTCCGTTCGGCGCGGTGAGCGAGGTCATCGGGCCGAGCAGGACGGCGCCGAACAGCACCGTGGCCAGCACCCGCGCACCCAGCACGGCGGCGACGGCGAAGGCCGCCCCGCGGTATCCGGTCCCGAAGGAACCCGACTCGACCGCCGCCTGCAACGACAGCAGAAGAAGCACAAGAACGCCGAGTGCGTCCCCGATTCCGCCGACCACCTGCGCGTTCCACAGCCGCCTCAGCGGTGCGTGTCGAAGGAGGGCACGGACGGCGCGCTCCCGCGAGTCCGCGGCAAGTGCGTCGGAATCCGATGCGTCGGAGGCAGTCTCTGCAGCGGTACCCATGACCGCCTGCTGCTCGGGTGGCTGCTCGGCTCGCGTCATCCGTCCAGCCTATCCGGAGCAGGTCACTCCTCGGCGGGGTGTCCGAACACACGGGCGCTTTGTCGCAAGAGTGTGAAGTCCCTCGCGGACAAAGCGCCCGTCCTGCGGCCCTTGCGGGCCGCCTACTCGTCCGTCTTGGCCGACGCCGCCGTCTTCTTGGCGGTGGTCTTCTTGGCGGTGGTCTTCTTGGCCGCCGTCGTCTTCTTCGCGGCGGTCGTCTTCTTCGCCGCCGTCTTCTTGGCGGCGGTCTTCTTCGCGGGCGCCTTCTTCGCCGCCTTCTTGGCGGTCTTCTTGGCCGGACCCTTCGCCCGCTTCTCGGCGAGCAGCTCGTAGCCGCGCTCCGGCGTGATGTCCTCGACGCTGTCGCCGGTGCGCAGCGTCGCATTCGTCTCGCCATCGGTGACGTACGGGCCGAAACGGCCGTCCTTGACGACCACCGGACGCTCGCTGACCGGGTCGGTGCCCAGCTCCTTCAGCGGCGGCTTGGCGGCGGCCCGGCCGCGCTGCTTCGGCTGCGCGTAGATCGCGAGAGCTTCTTCGAGGGTGATGTTGAAGAGCTGCTCCTCGTTCTCCAGCGAGCGCGAGTCGGTGCCCTTCTTCAGATACGGACCGTAGCGGCCGTTCTGCGCGGTGATCTCGACGCCTTCGGCATCGGTGCCGACCACGCGCGGCAGCGACATCAGCTTCAGCGCGTCCTCGAGCGTGACCGTGTCCAGGGACATGTCCTTGAACAGCGATGCCGTGCGCGGCTTGACCGCGTTCTTGCCTGTCTTCGGGGTGCCCTCGGGGAGCACCTCGGTGACGTACGGGCCGTAGCGCCCGTCCTTGGCGACGATCTGGTTCCCACTGACGGGGTCGGCGCCCAGCTCGAAGTCGCCGCTCGGCTTGGCGAGCAGCTCCTCCGCGTACTCGACGGTCAGCTCGTCCGGTGCGAGGTCCTCGGGGACGTCGGCGCGCTGGTGGCCCTCCGCGTCCTTCTCGCCGCGCTCGACGTACGGGCCGTAGCGGCCGACGCGCAGAGTGATGGCGTTGCCGACGGGGAAGCTGGAGATCTCCCGGGCGTCGATCGCGCCCAGGTCGGTCACCAGCTCCTTGAGACCGCCGAGGTGGTCGCCGTCGCCGTTGCCCGCCTCGGAGGCGGCACCGGTGGCCTCGCCCTCACCGAAGTAGAAACGCCTCAGCCACGGCACGGCCTGCGCCTCGCCGCGCGCGATGCGGTCGAGGTCGTCCTCCATCCGCGCGGTGAAGTCGTAGTCGACGAGCCGGCCGAAGTGCTTCTCCAGCAGGTTGACCACGGCGAAGGAGAGGAAGGACGGGACGAGTGCCGTCCCCTTCTTGAAGACGTAGCCGCGGTCGAGGATGGTGCCGATGATCGAGGCGTACGTCGACGGACGGCCGATCTCGCGCTCTTCCAGCTCCTTGACCAGCGAGGCCTCGGTGTAGCGGGCGGGCGGCTTGGTGGCGTGGCCGTCGACCGAGATCTCCTCGGACGACAGTGCGTCGCCCTCGGCGACCTGCGGGAGGCGCCGCTCGCGGTCGTCCAGCTCGGCGTTCGGGTCGTCGGCGCCCTCCACGTAGGCCTTCATGAAGCCGTGGAAGGTGATCGTCTTGCCGGACGCGGTGAACTCGGCGTCCCGGCCGTCGGACGCCCGTCCGCCGATCCGCACGGTGACGCTGTTCCCGACGGCGTCCTTCATCTGGGAGGCGACGGTCCGCTTCCAGATCAGCTCGTAGAGCTTGAACTGGTCGCCGGTGAGCCCCGTCTCCGCGGGGGTGCGGAAACGATCACCCGAAGGCCTGATCGCCTCGTGCGCCTCCTGCGCGTTCTTGACCTTGCCGGCGTAGGTGCGCGGCTTGTCCGGCAGATAGTCGGCGCCGTACAGCTGCGTCACCTGCGCCCGAGCCGCCGAGACGGCGGTGTCGGACAGCGTGGTGGAGTCCGTACGCATATAGGTGATGAAGCCGTTCTCGTACAGCTTCTGCGCGACCTGCATCGTCGCCTTGGCCCCGAAGCCCAGCTTGCGGGAGGCCTCCTGCTGCATCGTCGTCGTACGGAACGGGGCGTACGGCGAGCGGCGGTACGGCTTGGACTCGACCGAGCGGACCGCGAACGACGCGTCGGCGAGCGCGGCGGCCAGGCCACGGGCGTTCGCCTCGTCGAGGTGGAGCACCTGCGCGGACTTGAGCCGGCCGTCGGAACCGAAGTCGCGGCCCTGCGCGACGCGCTGCCCGTCGACGGTGTTCAGACGCGCCGTGAGGGTCGAGGGGTCGGAGGCGTCACCGGCACGGCCGGTGGAGAACGTGCCGGTCAGATCCCAGTACTCGGCGGAGCGGAACGCGATGCGCTCCCGCTCCCGCTCGACGACGAGCCGGGTCGCGACGGACTGCACACGGCCGGCGGACAGCCGCGGCATGACCTTCTTCCACAGGACCGGCGAGACCTCGTAGCCGTAGAGGCGGTCGAGGATGCGGCGGGTCTCCTGGGCGTCGACCATGCGCTTGTTGAGCTCGCGCGGGTTGGCGACGGCGTCGCGGATCGCGTCCTTGGTGATCTCGTGGAAGACCATGCGGTGGACGGGGACCTTCGGCTTGAGCACCTCGAGGAGGTGCCAGGCGATGGCCTCGCCCTCGCGGTCCTCATCGGTGGCGAGGTAGAGCTCGTCGGATTCGGCGAGCTGCTCCTTGAGCTTCCTGACCTGAGCCTTCTTGTCGGCGTTGACGACATAGATCGGCTGGAAGTCGTGCTCGACGTCGACACCGAGGCGGCGCACCTCGCCGGTGTACTTCTCCGGCACCTCGGCGGCGCCGTTCGGCAGGTCGCGGATGTGCCCGACGCTCGCCTCGACGACATAGCCGGGGCCGAGATAGCCCTTGATCGTCTTCGCCTTGGCAGGCGACTCGACGATCACGAGTCGGCGGCCGCCCTGTGCGGTCTCGCTGGTCGGGGACAACTTCGCTCTTCTCTCCGGTCGACATTCGATGGGCGCTCACAGCGGTACGGCACGCGGTACGTGACTGTCGTACCAGCGCTACAACACAGCTGTGACGCTGCCGTCGCTGCGGAGTGTGACGGTACAACCCGCCCCCGTGTCAAACGGCAAAAGCCCGCAACGGCCACTCGAACGGTAACCCGACTCCAGCCGTTTCTGCCGCCCGGACCGGCACGTCGGCGCCCCGGCGCCACCTCACAGACGGCCGAAGCACCACACCCCGAGCGTGAGGAAGACCGCACCGAAGAAGATCCCGAACGCGGTGGCGGTGGCGGGGCTCACGCCGTGCGCCACGGGCGCACGGTGCGCCAGGCGCATCCCCGTCCACAGCAGCAGCCCGGCTCCGAACAGCGCGAACGCCGTCCCGGCGAAGATCGCTGGCCCGCTCTCCATGCCCGCACCCGGCCTTCCCTGGCGTCCTGGTTGTCCCGGAGGCCGAGGCTGGCACCCCCTGGCGTCGTCGGCGCGAATTCCGGGTGAACGGCGCGTGGGTTCACCCGCCCGGTCGCTCCGGCGATTTCCCGGAGCCTTCCTCTCCTTCTTCCCGCCGCAGCCATGGCACGCAGCGGGAACGGCTTCGTCACATCCGCTGCGAGACACCTGGGCAGCCGATCGAATCGGCGCGCCGGGCGACGGCCGGGCCTCGCCCGTGCACCCGGAGCGACTGCCCACCGGGCAGGGGCAACGTGCCAGGCCGTGGCAGAGCGTGGCCGGCCGCGGCGGAATCGGTCGCAAAACCGAACTTTGGCCGGATTGCCCGCATCAGCCGACGCGAAACCGCCCTCGCCGATGGCGGCCGGCCGAGGGCGCCGCGCGGACACGGCCCACCGCCTGTCCTGCGGATCCGGGTCACGGTCTGCGCTGCGGGTCAGGTCGGGTCAGTGTCTGCGCTGCGGGCCAGATCGGGTCAGGGCCGGTCCTGCCGATCAGGAGCGGACGCAGGCCAGGACGCGCCGCCCGATTCGGCCGGTACGAGGAAGCCCTCCTCCACCAGCAGCCGTAGCGCCTGTGGTGTCCGGTCACGCAGAAGCACCGGGTCCTCGTCGATCAGCTGGGCGATGGCATCGAGGATCCGCCCGGCGCTCAGCGTCCCGTCGCACGCCCCCGCAAACCCCGCGCCCACCGTGTCCACCTTCGTCGCCCGGCGCATGCCGCGGTTCTGGCGCAGCACCACATGTTCCGGATCCTCGGCACCCGGCAGGCCGACCTGCTCTTGGACCACCTCGGGCGCGAGCCTGAAGTGGCCCCCGAGCAGCGCCGCATCGTCGTGCCTGCGCAGATACTCCTGCCGGTCGAAGTGCGCGCGCACGGTGTCGCCGAGAGGCTGCTCCACCGGGTGCGGCCACTCCTCGGCCACGATCGACGGGCGGTCCGCACCGGACTTGTGCAGGGTGATCCAGCCGAAGCCGACCGCCTTGGTCTTGCGCGCCTCGAACTCGTCCAGCCAGGCGTCGTACCGAGCCGCGTACTCCGCCGGGTCACTGCGGTGGTCGCCGCTGTCCCGCAGCCACAGCTCGGCGTACTGCGTCACGTCCTGCACCTCGCGCTGCACGATCCAGGCATCGCACCCGCGCGGCACCCAGGAGCGCAGCCGCTCCTGCCAGTCCTCCCCTTCCACGTGCTGCCAGTTGGCGAGGAACTGGGCGAACCCCCCGTCGTTCAGCCTGGCCCCCGCCTGCTGAACGATCGAACGGCACAGGTCGTCCCCGACCATCCCGCCGTCACGGTAGGTCAGCCGGGCACCGGGCGAGATGACGAACGGCGGGTTCGACACGATCAGGTCGTAGGTGTCCGAGCCGACCGGCTCGAACAGCGAGCCCTCCCGCAGGTCGGCCTCCGGCGCCCCGGACAGCGCGAGCGTGAGCCGGGTGAAGTGCAGCGCGCGGGGGTTGAGATCGGTGGCGGTGACCCGCGTCGCGTGCTGCGCGGCATGCAGCGCCTGGATGCCGGAGCCCGTGCCGACGTCGAGCGCGGAGGCGACCGGCGTGCGCACGGTGAGGCCGGCGAGCGTGGTGGAGGCCCCGCCGACACCGAGGACGACCCCTTCGCCCCGACCGCTCGCGCCACCGGCCCCGCCCACGGCGCAGCCCAGGTCGGACACGATGAACCAGTCCTGCCCCTCCTGCCCTCCGTACGGCCGGACGTCCACGGTGGCCCGGACCTCGTCCCCGTCCCGCCGGACCCAGCCGTCGGACAGGCACTCCTCGACGGGGAGCGCGGCGCGCGCCCGCCCGAACGGGACGGGACACTGCAGCAGGAACAGCCGCACCAGCGTCTCCAGCACGCCGTCACCGCGGGTGGCGCGCAGCGCGGGCACGGTCTCGCTGCGGGCGAGCGCCGCGTACGCGGGAGCACCCAGCAGGTCGAGCAGGCCGTCGGCGGTGAAACCGGCGGCGATGAGGGCGTCGCGGAGCGCCGGGGCGTGTTCGGTCGCGGGAAGAGTGGTCGTACTCACGAACCCATTGTGGCCGTCGCCACCGAGAATCGCCGCATGGCACAACGCCCCATGGCCCGGCCCCGTACAGGACCGGGCCATGGGCCGGCGGTGCGTTGCGGCGGGGTGGCGTGCACCCCGCCGGTCAGGCCTTGTCCGGCGAGGTGGACCCGCCCGACGCGGCGCTCGACGCCTTGGCCTTCTGGCAGCCCGGCTGCTCGGCCATCGCCTTGCCCAACTCCCCGGACTGCAGCTTGGCCAGTGCGGCCTGGTCCATGCGCTCGATCTTCTTGAGACCGTCCGCGACTTCCTGCAGACCGTCCGCGAACTTCTGCTGGTCCTTGGGGTCGAGGCCGTCGACCTTCGTCTTCAGCGCCAGGTATTCCTTGGCAGTGGCCTCCAGTTCGGTCACCGCGTCGGTGCGCAGCTTCTCGCCGTTCTCGACCGGCGGCACACCGGCGTTCCTGACGGCCGTGGCAAGTGCCTTGTCCGCCGCGGCGATGTCCGCGAACGCCTTGGAGTCGGCGGCCTGGATGTCGGCCGGCTTGCCGTCGGCGGCAGTGGAGATGATGGTCTGCTGGGCGTCGGCCCTCTTCTGGATCTGCGGCTGCGCCTGGTCACAGACCTTCTTGGCCCAGTCGTTCACCTTCTCCTCGCTGTCGTCGCCGCATCCCGACAGCGTCATCATCAGTACCGCACCGACGGACAGTGCGGCCGCAAGCTTCTTGTTCACCGGATTGGTCCCTTCCAAGGCTCTCGGCCCCGGAACATACACGCCAAGTGGGCGACAACCGCGTGTCGTACGTCCGGTTCATCACCTATTGCAGCCATTTGCACCAAGGGAGACAAGGCTCACCCAGACGCGTCAACGGGCGGCCGCCACATCAATCCGTGGCGCCCGCCCGTCCATTGAGCATGTGTCAGGAAACCGCCGCGGGATCCGGGGACTTCGAGCTGCGCTCAGCAGTGCTTTCGTCGTCGCCCACCGCGATACCGCGCCTCTTGGAGATGTACACGGACCCGACGATGACCAGGATGGCGAAGACGGCCACCAGCGCGCGCACGCCCGCGTTGGAGTCGTCCCCGTAGCTGAACTGGACGACCGCGGGCGCGATCAGCAGCGCCACCAGATTCATCACCTTCAGCAGCGGGTTGATCGCAGGACCGGCCGTGTCCTTGAACGGGTCGCCCACCGTGTCGCCGATCACCGTCGCCGCATGGGCCTCGCTGCCCTTGCCGCCGTGATGCCCGTCCTCGACGAGCTTCTTGGCGTTGTCCCACGCGCCACCGGAGTTGGCGAGGAAGACGGCCATCAGCGTGCCGGTGCCGATGGCGCCCGCCAGGAACGAGCCGAGAGCGCCGACGCCGAGTGAGAACCCGACCGCGATCGGGGTCAGTACCGCGAGCAGACCGGGTGTGGCCAGCTCGCGCAGCGCGTCCTTGGTGCAGATGTCGACGACGCGCCCGTACTCCGGCTTCTCCGTGTAGTCCATGATCCCGGGGTGCTCGCGGAACTGCCGCCGCACCTCGTAGACCACGGCTCCCGCCGACCGCGACACCGCGTTGATCGCCAGCCCCGAGAAGAGGAAGACGACCGCGGCGCCGAGGATCAGGCCCACCAGGTTGTTGGGCTGCGAGATGTCCATCACCAGGTTCATCGGAGCGCCGTCGCCGACCTTCTCCCCGACTTCCCTGGCCGCGGTGGCAATGGCATCGCGGTACGAGCCGAAGAGCGCGGCGGCCGCAAGCACCGCCGTCGCAATGGCGATGCCCTTCGTGATCGCCTTGGTCGTGTTCCCGACCGCGTCCAGGTCGGTCAAGACCTGCGCGCCCGCGCCCGTGACGTCGCCGGACATCTCGGCGATGCCCTGCGCGTTGTCGGAGACCGGACCGAACGTGTCCATCGCGACGATCACGCCGACAGTGGTGAGCAGACCGGTACCGGCCAGCGCCACCGCGAACAGGGCGAGCATGATCGACGTGCCGCCGAGCAGGAACGCGCCGTACACAGCGAGGCCGATCAACAACGCCGTGTAGACCGCGGATTCCAGACCGATCGAGATGCCGGCCAGCACCACCGTGGCAGGTCCGGTCAGCGACGACTTGCCGATGTCCCGGACGGGACGGCGGTTCGTCTCCGTGAAGTAGCCCGTCAACTGCTGGATCAGGGCGGCCAGCACGATGCCGATGGCCACGGCGATGAGAGCGAGCAGGCGCGGGTCCCCCTCGTGCGCCAGGATCGCGGCATCGCTGACTCCGTCCAACTCGGCGTACGAGGAGGGCAGATAGACGAACACCGCCACGGCCACGAGGACGATCGAGATCACCGCGGAGATGAAGAACCCACGGTTGATGGCGGTCATCCCGCTTCGGTCGGCGCGCCGCGGGGCGACCGCGAAGATACCGATCATCGCGGTGACCACGCCGATCGCCGGAACGATCAACGGGAAGGCCAGTCCGGCGTCGCCGAACGCCGCAGAACCGAGAATGAGCGCCGCGACGAGCGTGACGGCGTACGACTCGAAGAGGTCGGCCGCCATGCCGGCACAGTCGCCGACGTTGTCGCCCACGTTGTCGGCGATTGTCGCTGCGTTGCGCGGGTCGTCCTCGGGGATGCCCTGCTCGACCTTGCCGACAAGGTCGGCGCCGACGTCGGCCGCCTTGGTGAAGATTCCGCCGCCGACACGCATGAACATCGCGATCAGCGCGGCTCCCAGGCCGAAGCCCTCAAGGACCTTGGGCGCGTCGGCCGCGTAGACCAGCACCACACACGAGGCGCCGAGCAGTCCGAGGCCCACTGTGAACATGCCGACCACGCCGCCGGTACGAAATGCGATCTTCATGGCCTTGTGCGAGACGGCCGTGAGATCCCTTTCCGGCTCGCCTTCCGCCGGTGTCGCCTCGCGCGCCGCCGCGGCGACGCGCACATTGCTTCGTACGGCAAGACGCATACCGATGTATCCGGTGGCCGCCGAGAAGAGCGCTCCCACCAGGAAGAACACCGAACGCCCTGCCCGCTGCGACCAGTCGTCGGCCGGAAGAAGCAGCAACAGGAAAAACACCACGACGGCGAAGACGCCGAGAGTCCGTAGCTGTCGCGCGAGATAGGCATTTGCGCCTTCCTGCACGGCTGCCGCGATCTTCTTCATGGCATCGGTGCCCTCACCGGCGGCGAGCACCTGACGTACGAGCAGCTGCGCGACGACGAGCGCCGCGATCGCGACGACGGCGATCACCACGACGATCATCCGGTTGTCGTTCGTGAGCACCGCGGCCGCGAGAGAAGTGGGATGATCGGCCAGTTGTGGGTTGAAAAGCCCCGCCATTCGTCCTCCTTGACGTTCAGAGCCCAAGATGTGGACGGATTGTAGGGAGCGGAACCTGATCAAAACAGGGTGCGGCAAATGCAATTGACCTTCGCCTGCTACTCAGCAAAAGATCCCGCTCGAAAATTGACCCCGAAAGCAGTAATGGGGCAAACGCATTGACCGCTTGATCAACGATCTAGAGGCCGGGAAAAGACCCTGCTCAGCGGGCCTTCTTCATATGAGAATCACCGGCGGATCAAAAGATCGATCACCTGGACGGCGGTCAAGGCCGCAGAGCGCCCGGCACGCAGAATCTGTCCGGTCCCTCACCGGCCTGCGGCAGCTCCTGTGGATCCGTCGCCCTCCGTTGCGCCAATCGGGTCACGCACTCAGACGCGGACCCGCCGTCCCGGGCCGCCAGAGGGATCGACCGGCCGGTTCACCTCGACCCTGGACACAGGCAGGCCGCAGGACGCCTGCGGCCCGAGGCCGGACACAGCGGCGAGGGCGACACCGGATCGGGTGGAACGGCTCAGGACACCGGGCGCGGCAGCGGGCGTGGATGACATCTGGCGGCGTGAGCGGGGCCGTACGGGCAGGGCCGGGGCCATGGGCGGGCGCCCGCGGCCGCTGGGCACACGGGAGCTACGGCTGAACGATGTGCCGCGGCCCAGGACAGGGGCTGCGGGAGCGTGGGCATGCCCGGGCAGCGCTCAAGGGCGCCACGGGCCGACGCCCTCAGCGGCACGCAACTGAACGCCGCGGCGAAGCGTGGCCGCCGCTGCACGGCGTGTCGCACCGGATCGTGGCGCACGAATGCGAGGCCGACCGTCCGGTACGGCCAGGCAGGGCCGAACGGGTCAGGCCGTCACCGCGGGCGGCGTCGCGGGCCAGCTCATACGGATCACGCCGCCGTCCTCCGACGAGGAGACCTCCACGTCATCGACGAGACCGCTGATGACTGCGAGGCCCATTTCGTCCTCGCCGTCGGCGTCCCCGTCGTCAGAAGCGCGTCCACCACCAGCCTGCGCTCCGCCGCCCGAGGTCGGGACCTCGTCTCCGACCTCGATGGAGAAGGTCTTCTCCTCCTCGGAGAGCACGACCCGCACGGGCGCCGTGACGCCGTGACTGCGGTGCAGCCCGACGGCTCGGCTGCACGCCTCGCCCACGGCGAGACGTACCTCGTCCAGCACCGCCTCATCGACCCCGGCCCTGCGTGCCACGGCGGCAGCCACCAATCTGGCTGTCCTCACGTGCTCGGGCTGGGCGCTGAAGCGGAGCTCAACGGTGGCCATGCAGATCCCCCTCGGACGTACGAGCGTGCATCTCAGGGGCCCGGGCTGGATGCCCGGTACCCCTCCCTGCTTCCGGCAGTCTCCGGCCGACCGTCAGTCGGTCGCCGCGACGGCTTCGTCGACCGTGGTGTGAATCGGGAACACCTTGGTCAGACCCGTGATCCGGAAGATCTTGAGAATGCGCTCCTGGTTGCAGACCAGGCGCAGCGAGCCCTCGTGTGCGCGCACACGCATGAGGCCGCCGACGAGTACGCCGAGGCCGGTGGAATCGAGGAAATCCACACCTTCCATGTCGACAACCAGGTGGTAGCTGCCGTCGTTCACCAACTCGACCAACTGCTCGCGCAGCTTGGGCGCGGTATACACATCAATCTCGCCACCGACCTCGACGACCGTACGGTCGCCACCAGGGCCGGACACATTGCGAGTCGACAGGGACAGGTCCACGGATCCTCCAGCACCTTGCTATCGAGCGGCCGCCCCTCAGGTCTCCCCGACGGAGCCGGAGGACGGTCGCCAGCCGCGATGGCATTCAATCACTTACCAGCAGCCATGCACGACGCCTTGGGACCATTGTCCGTCACGCCAGTGACACACTCGGTGCCGATGGCCAAGAATTACCGTCCCAGACGACCTCCCGAGGGCGGGGAAACCCGCCCCTCCCCCGGTACGGTCCTCGACCGGCTCACCGCAGGGGCTGACCGGGCTGCGCGCATCACTCATACGGAGCACTTGCCCCCCCGACCGGGCAGGCATGCCGTCTGGCCCGACCGCATCCGCGCGGAAGTGATCAGCGCCGTGCAGGCAGCCGGCATCGACCATCCCTGGGCCCATCAGGCAGCCGCCGCCGAGCACGCTCTGGACGGCGAATCGGTGGTCATCGCTACGGGCACCGCCTCGGGCAAGTCCCTGGCCTATCTCGCCCCTGTCCTCAGTGCCCTCCTCGACGGCTCCGAGGCCGCGAACGGTCGGGGCACCACCGCCCTGTACCTCGCCCCCACCAAGGCCCTCGCCGCCGACCAGCGGCGCGCCGTCAAGGAACTCGCCGCGCCACTCGGCAACCGCATCCGCCCCGCCGTCTACGACGGCGACACGCCCGTCGAGGAGCGGGAGTGGGTGAGGCAGTACGCCAACTACGTCCTCACCAACCCGGACATGCTGCACCGCGGGATACTTCCCTCCCACCCCCGCTGGTCCTCCTTCCTGCGCTCCCTGCGCTACGTCGTGATCGACGAGTGCCACACCTACCGGGGTGTATTCGGCTCCCACGTCGCCCAGGTGCTGCGCCGCCTCCGCCGCCTGTGCGCCCGCTACGGAGCGGATCCCGTCTTCCTTCTCGCCTCTGCCACCGCTGCGGAACCTGCGGTGGCCGCCGGTCGCCTCACCGGACTGTCCGTCACCGAGGTCTCCGATGACGCTTCCCCGCGCGGGGAGCTCGTGTTCGCCCTGTGGGAGCCGCCGCTCACCGAGCTCCTCGGTGAGAAGGGCGCACCGGTCCGCCGCACCGCAACGGCGGAGACCGCCGACCTGCTCACCGATCTGACCGTCCAGGGTGTGCGCAGCGTCGCTTTCGTGCGCTCACGCCGCGGCGCCGAGCTCATCTCGGTGATCGCCAAGGAGCGGCTGGCCGAGGTGGACCGCTCCCTGCCACAGCGGGTGGCCGCCTACCGCGGCGGCTACCTCCCCGAAGAACGCCGCGCCCTGGAGCGGGCCCTGCACTCGGGTGAACTGCTCGGCCTCGCCGCCACCACCGCCCTCGAGCTCGGTGTCGACGTCGCCGGACTGGATGCCGTGGTCATCGCCGGCTACCCGGGGACCCGTGCATCCCTGTGGCAGCAGGCCGGCCGCGCGGGACGGTCGGGCCACGGGGCGCTGGCTGTGCTCGTCGCGCGGGACGACCCGCTGGACACGTTCCTCGTCCACCACCCCGAGGCGCTGTTCCAGCGGCCGGTGGAGTCCACCGTCCTCGATCCCGACAACCCCTACGTCCTCGCTCCTCACATGTGCGCGGCTGCCGCCGAACTCCCGCTCACAGAAGCCGACCTGGATCTCTTCGGACCCGCGTCCGCCGAGCTGATCCCCCAATTGGAGAGCGCCAGGCTGCTGCGGCGGCGAGCCACCGGATGGCACTGGACCCGCCGCGAGCGGGCCGCCGACCTCACCGACATCCGCGGTGGCGGAGGGCGGCCCGTCCAGATCGTCGAGGCCTCCAGCGGCCGGCTGCTCGGCACGGTCGACGAGCCCGCCGCCCACACTGCCGTGCACGACGGTGCCGTCCATCTCCACCAAGGCCGCACCTATCTGGTCAAGCAGTTGGACCTCGAGGACTCGGTTGCCCTCGTCGAGGAAGCCAACCCGCCGTACTCGACCACCGCCCGCGACACCACCTCCATTTCCGTACTCGACACCGACACCGACATCCCCTGGGGCGACGGACGCCTGTGCTACGGCTCCGTCGAGGTCACCAATCAGGTCGTCTCCTTCCTGCGCCGCAGGCTCGTCACCGGCGAAGTGCTCGGCGAGACGAAGCTCGACCTCCCGCCGCGGATCCTGCGCACCCGCGCTGTGTGGTGGACGGTCACGGAGGACCAGCTCGACGCCGCCCGGATCGGCCCGGAGCAACTGGGCGGCGCCCTACACGCCGCCGAGCACGCCTCGATCGGCATGCTGCCGCTGTTCGCCACCTGCGACCGCTGGGACATCGGCGGGGTGTCCGTCCCGCTCCACCCGGACACGCTGCTCCCGACCGTCTTCGTGTACGACGGGCACCCTGGTGGCGCGGGCTTCGCCGAGCGGGCCTTCCACACGGCCCGCGATTGGCTGACCGCCACGCGCGAGGCCATCGCCTCGTGCGAGTGCGAAGCGGGTTGCCCGTCCTGCATCCAGTCGCCCAAATGCGGCAACGGCAATGATCCGTTGCACAAGCGCGGCGCGGTCCGGCTCCTCACGGAACTGCTCCGTGGCGCCCCGGCCGAGGCACCGCCGACGACCTCACCCGAAGCTCCGGCCGATCCGCAGACCCCGGCGATTTCGGACGCCTCGACAGCACCGCCCCCTGCTCGGGAGCCGAGCGGCCCCCCGTCGCAGTCGCGGGGGGAGGATCCCCCGGAGGCGGCCCCGCCCTCGCCCTGACCTCCGGGGCGTACGGTCCGAAGCGGGCTCGGGCGCTCACGTCCGCGATCTCGCCCACCACCGCGCAGCGGGCGATCTCCGCCTCCTGCGCCCGGGCAACGGCGGCAGCCTTCGCACATGCCGGTCCTGTGCCGCTCAGGGCGCTGTCAGCCGCGGCCAGGGCGGCCAGGTCCGCGGCCGCGCCCGCCTTGTGCCGTGCCACGACTGCCTGGCCCATCGCGAGGACGACTGCGAACACCGCACACAACACAGTCGTCGCAGCCGCGACCCAGACGGTGGCCGAGCCCCGGTCCCGCGCGGCCACCGTGCGCCCCGTGCGGGAGCTGCGGATCCGGTTCACCGCCTCACCACCACGCTGTGCCGCACAAGAGCACCGGGGCGGGCCGGAGCGTGCACCACCTGCACCGGGGCGCTGTTCCCGCTCATGGCCGGGCTCGTCGCCGGCTCTCCGGCCGGGTCCTGTCCCACCGTGTCCTCGGCCAGGGCGGCCGCCACCGCGCCCAGGGTGATCCCCAGCCCGCCGGGACCGGGAGCATCGGCCTCGACCCGGACACGCCACAGATCTCCCGCCCTTGCCAGGGTGACCCGCGAGCCGGCCGGTGCCGCGGAGCGTGCGGCGGCCAGCGCCGCCGCACGCGGCTCGGACCTGGACGCCGCCCGTGCCCCGGCACGGGCGGCGTCCACGCACTGGATCTGCGCCGAAGCGGCCGTCAATGCCCAGACGAGCGCCATCGCGAAAACCACCAGCGCCGGTACCGCAACAGCCGCCTCGGCGGTCACCGACCCTCGGTCCCCGCTGCCGGCCCGCGCCCCGCAGCGCGTGTCAGAACTGGGCATCGAGGGCCTTCCCGATGACCGATTCGAGCGCCTTCGAGACGGCACCGCTCGTGACCACCTTGTACAGAACGGCGGCAAAAGCGCAGGCGGCGATCGTCCCCATCGCGTACTCGGAGGTCGTCATCCCCCGGTCCCTGTGCTTCGCCCGCACCGTCCCGCGCAACCGGCGCAGCCGGTTCGTGCCGCACACCCGGCGCCACAATGTCTTCCACATGCTCAACCCCCTGTTGAAGAAGTGTTGTTGCTGAAGTGCTGTTGCTGAGAAGTCGGACCTGTCAGCCTTCGGCGAGCAGCCCGCCGGCCAGCCCGATCACCACGGGCGCCACGCCCACCGCGAGGAACGCGGGAAGGAAGCAGAGCCCCACGGGTGCCGTGATCAGCACCTGCGCCCTTCGCCCGCGTGCCGCCACTTCTCGGGCGCGGTCCGCGCGGAGTCTCGCGGCCAGCCGCGCCACCGGCTCAGCCGCCGGCGCTCCGGTCGAGTCCGCACGTTCGAGACATCGGGCCAGCGGGGCGGCGCCCGGTATCCGCCCGAACCAGCCCCAGGACTGCGTCGGTTCACCTCCGAGCCGGAGCTCCGCAGCTGCCCTCGACAGCCGTTCGCCGATCTGGCCGCCGAGCGACTCCCCCACCGCCTCGGCCGCCTCCCGCGGGCCCGCCCCGGCGGAGATGCATGCAGCCAGAAGGTCCGCGGCAAGCGGTAGTTGGCGAGCTGCCTCCTTGCTGTGGCGGTCGGTGCCCTCGCTCCTCTGGGCTTCCACCGCAGCGGAACGCTCCCGACCGCGGAGGCTGCGCCGCACCCCGTAGGCAGCCGCGGCCCCGACACCGGCGCCCACGACACCGCCGATCAGGCTGTAGCCGACGACGAAAGCGCCGAAGGGCGCCGCCCATCGTTTCGCTCTGCGGGTGAACTGTGCTTTCCTGCGGCGCTGTTCGCGTTCCAGCGAGAGCAGTTCCTCGACCCGCCTGCGCATCGCCCTGCCACGGCGGTGCGCCGCGACCAGGGAGCCGGCCAGTGCGAACGCCGCCAGGCCCGCAAGCACGGCCCCCAGCCTGTGGACGACATCCGGGCTCACGGCTCCTCACCCGCCCGTACGATCCGGGCCGCCCAGAGCAACCCGGCGGTCTCCAGCAGGCCTCCGATCACGAGGCAGGCGATTCCGGCAGGGGTGTGAAACAGCACGCGGAGGGGGTCGGCGCCGAGGGCCCAACCCATCCCCAGCCCCGCAACCGGCAACAGTGCGAGAAGCATGATCGTCGACCAGGCTCCCGCCAACTGCGACTTCAGCTCTTCCCGCTGGTCCTGGTCGGCCCGAAGGGCAGCCTCCAGCCGGTCCAGACCGGCGGCGAGACCCGCGCCGCTGTCCACGGCCACCCGCCAGCAGGCGGCGACCCCGGCAAGCCCTTCCGCCCCTGGCCGGCGCGACGCTTCCTTCAGCGCTCGCGGCACATCACCGCCGAACCGCGCGGCCGCCAGTACGGCAGCCTCCGCCTCACCAAGCGCCTGGGTGGACCTGGCTCCGCACAAGAGCGCCTGCCCCGGCTGCAGACCGGCCCGTAACTCCCCTGCCACCGCGCCGCACAACGCCACGATCTCCTCGGCCGTCCGTCGCTTCGCCGTACTGCGCTCCCGTGCCCGCAATCGCCGCCGCACCAAGGGAACTGCAGCCGCTCCGGCGACGAGCGGCACAACGGAGCTCCCCAACAGCGCCACCACCAGAGCCACCGGCAGGCACAGCCACTCCCTGTGCAGCCGCACCACCGGCAGCACCCGACGCCACGTCCAGCGCGGCGGCACCGGCACGGCGCCCCCGCCGGCGAAGAGCAGCCGCGCCCGCCGCAGCCCCTGTTCCTGGCCGGTGAGCAGCCAGGCAGCCGCCCCGGCACACGCCGCTGCCGCGCACATCGACTCCGTCAGCCTCACAGCGCCTCCCCGAGCAGCATCCGCAGGCGATCCCAGCCCGGCTCCCGCGTGAAGGAGCTTGCGCCCCACCTCAGGGCCGGGACCGTCACCACCAGACCGGCCGAGTCCCGCTCCAGGACATGCACCTCCGCGATCCGCCGTTGCCCCGTCCCGTCGCGCACGACATGGACGACGGCGGACAGAGCCGCGGCCAACTGGCTGTGCAGTGCCGCCCGGTCGAGCCCTGCCGACGTCCCGAGCGCCTCCAGGCGCGCCGGCACGTCGGCGGCCGTATTGGCGTGCACAGTGCCGCAGCCACCTTCGTGACCGGTGTTGAGCGCGGCCAGCAGTTCGGTGACCTCAGCGCCCCGCACCTCGCCGACGACGAGCCGGTCGGGGCGCATCCGCAGCGCCTGACGGACAAGATCGCGGAGCGTGACCCTGCCTGCACCCTCCTGGTTGGCCGTGCGGGACTCGAGCCGCACCACATGGGGATGGTCGGGCCGCAGCTCCGCCGAGTCCTCGGCGAGCACGATCCGCTCGCGCTCCCCCACGAGCCCCAGCAGACTGCTCAGCAGCGTGGTCTTGCCCGAACCGGTTCCTCCGCTGATCAGGAACGACAGCCTGGCTGCGATCAGGGTCCGCAGCAGCCGGTCGCCGCCGGGCGGAACCGTCCCCGCCGCGACGAGCTCCCCCACCGAGAACGCCCGCGGCCTCACCACACGCAGCGACAGGCACGTCGAACCGACCGCCACCGGAGGGATCACCGCGTGCATCCGCGTGCCGTCCGGCAGACGCGCGTCCACCCAGGGCCGCGCGTCGTCCAGTCTCCGCTCGGCGACCGCCGCGAGCCGTTGTGCGAGCCTGCGCACCGATGCCGCGTCCGGGAACGTCACTTCGGTGAGCTCCAGACCTCTGCCCCGGTCGACCCATACCCGGTCGGGCGCGGACACCAATACGTCGGTCACGGACGGGTCGGACAGCAGCGGCTCCAGCGGGCCGGTACCCACCAGCTCGCACCTCAACTTCTCCGTGCCACCGAGCACTTCGGCGTCGCCCAGCAACCGGCCCTGCGCCCGCAGGGCCGCCGCCACCCTGGCCGGCGTGGGATCCGCGCCGCTCTCCGCCAGCCGCTGCCGCACGGCCTCCAGCAGTCCTGTGCTCATGAGACCGGCTCCCCCGTCAGCGCCTTCTCCCAGAAGGCCGTGCAGAACCTGGCCAGTGGCCCGCGTCCGTTCCCGCCCGGTGGCATCCCGGCGTCCTGGGCCGCGAGCAGACCTGCTTCCACAGGCAGCTCTCCCGCGAGCGGGAGTCCGAGGGCGTCCGCCACCCATTGCTCGTCCAGCCCCGAGGCGTACGGGCCGCGCACCACCGCACGCAGGTCCGAGAGGACCATGCCGACCACGGACGCGACCCTGTTGGCCGCGGCGACCGCTCGCAGCTCGCCGGGCACGACCAGCAGTCCCAGGTCCAGTTGGGCCAACGCCTCCGCGACGCCCTCATCGACCCGGCGCGGCAGGTCGACGACGACCACGCCGCCCCGCCTGCGCGCCGCGGCCAGCACCGAGCGCATGGCCTCGGGCGGGATGACGACCGAGTCGCCGCGGTCCCAGCTGAGAACCCTCAGCGCGTGCAGCTCCGGCAGCGATTCCTCCAGCGCTCCGCCGGAAACGCGACCCTTGGAAGCGACGAAATCAGGCCATCTCCTGCCGCCCGTCTGCTCGCCGCCGAGCAGCACGTCCAGCCCGCCGCCGAGGGGGTCGCCATCGACGAGCATGGTCCGGCGGCCGCTTCGCGCAGCGGTTGTCGCGAGCGCGCACGCCAGCGTCGATGCACCCGCACCGCCCCGGCCGCCGATGACCCCGACCGTCAGCGCCTGGCGCCCGGCGCCCTCCGCGACGTCAGCGAGCCGGTCGACGAGCCAGCCCTCCGCGTCCGGCAGACGCAGGACGCTGTCCGCCCCGATCTCCACCGCCCGCCGCCATACGTCCGGGTCGTCCTGGTCGCGGCCCACGAGCAGCACCCCGCGCCTGCGGGTCGCCCCGCGGCAGCGGGCGGCCGCATCGTCGCCGACCAGTACGAGGGGAGCGCCTTCCCAGACACCCCTCCGCTCGGGTACCGAGTGATGGACGCCCGGCTCGGCCCCTGCCGCCGCGCACAGCCGCAGCAGGTCGTCGAGCAGCTCCGCGTCCTCCGTGACGATCAGAGGTCCTGCCCGCTGTTCGTCAGCAGCCTGGGGGCGATCCGATGTGAGGGATCCAGCCACGATCTTCCACCCTTCTCCCCACGATCTCGCATGACGGCGAGATGCGTGATTCCTTCGGCCCGCGAAACTTCGCGGCTGGAATCACGGTGCGGCGCACTGGGAAATCGTGTGGATCTTGCTGAAAAACTGTGGACAACTAGCCACTTGTGAATATCTCCGTAGCCCATACCAGTGAGGAGTGGGCGCCTCCCGGAGCGCAGCTCTTCGGCTACACACGGTGACGAATACGGGGGTACATCTTCCGCCGCGCAGAACGGCGACGAGAGCGGAAGATGGACGGCAGCGGCCGCGGCAGAGGACGGAAAACCCGTCCGGACATGCGACGACCCCCGCCGGGGGGGAGAGCGGGGGTCGTCTCTCCGGCCGACTCGGGGGGGGAGGAGCCGGACCGGGTTAGCACGGTCGCGAACGATCCGTGACTTCCATGGTGTACCCGAGAGCCTTCTCAGGCAAACCCACACGCCCGAGCGTACGCCGAATGGCGGGCACATATGCTCGGCCCCGTGGAAAACCACTCCTTGCCGCGCACAGCCGCCTTCTTTGACCTGGACAAGACGGTCATTGCGAAGTCATCGACGCTGACCTTCAGCAAGTCCTTCTACCAAGGCGGGCTGATCAGTCGGCGCGCCGCACTGCGCACCGCCTATACACAGTTCGTTTTTCTCGCGGGCGGTGCCGACCACGACCAGATGGAGCGGATGCGCGAGTACCTGTCCGCGCTCTGCAAGGGCTGGAACGTGCAACAGGTGAGGGAGATCGTCGCCGAGACGCTCCACGACCTCATCGACCCGATCATCTACGACGAGGCGGCCTCCCTCATCGAGGACCACCACACGGCCGGCCGGGACGTGGTCATCGTGTCCACATCCGGCGCGGAGGTCGTCGAGCCCATCGGCGAGCTGCTGGGTGCCGACCGGGTGGTGGCCACGCGCATGGTCGTCGGTGACGACGGGTGCTTCACGGGCGAGGTGGAGTACTACGCCTACGGCCCCACGAAGGCCGAGGCAGTCCGGGAACTGGCCGCATCGGAGGGGTACGACCTGGACCGCTGCTACGCGTACAGCGACTCGGCCACCGATATCCCGATGCTCTCCGCCGTCGGCAACGCCTACGCCGTCAATCCGGACCGGGCACTGCGCCGCGAGGCTGCTCTGAGGGATTGGCCGATTCTCGTCTTCAACCGACCCGTGAGGCTGAAGCAACGGCTGCCCGCGTTCTCCATGCCGCCACGCCCGGCGCTGGTCGCGGCTGCGGCCGTCGGTGCGGCCGCCGCGACGGCGGGGCTCGTCTGGTACGCCAGCCGCCGACGCGGCGCGGCCGCGCGAGCGGCGAAAGCAGCAGCCATAGCCGCCCCGGCCACGCGATTCGCCCGTATTTGAACCTAAAAGTAAAGAAGTCACGGCAGGGGTTTCGCTTCCCCGCCCGCTGGAGTACAAAGGATTCAACGGCCCGCGAGACCGAGGACATCCGAAAGGATCACCTTTAAACGCATAAAGGCCCCACGGACCGAAGCATGGAAGCCGAGCACCCACGCGACGTCGACCCGTCGATTACGGGCCAGCCGCACCAGGTGACGGGCAAAGCTCCCGACCTGATGGGCAACCATTCGAGGACGCTTGGTACCTGGGTGGACATGCCAGCGGCGGTACCAAAAGGTACCGCCGCAACCCTTTTCCGGACATAGGGACGTTTTGCGGCTCAGGCCGCGCCGCGCTGAAGCGCCTCGCACACGGCGGTCGATTCCCTCACACCGAGCTCGACTGCCCGCCCGCAGTGGGCGATCCACAGCGCCATGCCTTCCGGCGTCCCCGACAGGTATCCCTCGAAGGCCGCGACGTACGCCGCGCGGCCCTGCTCCGCGTGCCCGACCTCCGCGGGGCAGATCGACTTCGGGTCGAGTCCGCTGCCGACGAGCACGATCCTCTCCGCCGTCCGCGCAATGAGACCGTTGCACGAGCCGAAGGGGCGCAGGGCGAGCAGTTCGCCGTGCACCACCGCCGCCGTCACGAGTGCGGAAGCGGAACTGCCCGCGATGATCAGCTCCGCCAGCCCGTCCAGCCTGCCCGCCACCTCCGGCGCGCCGGGCAGCGGCGCCTCGATCAGCGGCTCGTCGACCCGCTCGCCCGCCAGCCGCGGCCGACCCACCGATTCGCCGTCACCCGCGCCACTCGCCGCGACCAGGTGCAGCCGGGCCAGGACCCGCAGCGGCGACTGCCGCCAGATCGAGAGCAGTTGCCCGGCCTCCGCGGTCAGGCGCAGGGCCGCACCGACGGTTCGCGCCTCGGGCTCGCTGCCGAAGTCGGTGCGCCTGCGCACCTCCTCGAGCGCCCAGTCGGCGCCGGACAGCGCGGCGGAGGCGCGCGCTCCGCGGAGGGCCGCCTCCGAGGTGATCTCGTTGCTGCGTCGCCGCATGACCCGGTGGCCGTAGACCCGGTCGACCGCCTTGCGCACGGAGTCCACGGACTCGGCGACGCCCGGCAGGGTGCCGAGGGTGGCCAGGGGGTCGGCCGACGAGGCGTTGGTACTCATAGGTAGCGAGGCTACGCGCCCCGCAGCCGGACCCCACCTTGGAGTGGTCTTCTTCACGCATCTTGACAACCATGTGCATTCACAGGACTACGCTAGGTGAACATGAAGATCGCTTTCGTAGGGAAGGGCGGCAGCGGCAAGACGACGCTGTCCTCGCTCTTCATCCGCCACCTGGCCGCCAATGAAGCCCCTGTCGTCGCGGTGGACGCCGACATCAACCAGCATCTGGGGGCCGCGCTCGGCCTCGACGAGGCGGCGGCTGCCGCGCTGCCCGCGATGGGCGCTCATCTGACACTGATCAAGGACTACCTGCGTGGCACGAATCCGCGGATCCTCTCCACCGACACGATGATCAAGACCACGCCGCCCGGGGAGGGTTCACGGCTGCTGCGTGTGGTCGAGGACAACCCGGTGTACGAGGCATGCGCGCGGACGGTGCGGCTCGACGACGGCGACATCCGGCTGATGGCGACCGGCCCGTTCACGGAGAACGATCTCGGGGTGTCCTGCTACCACTCGAAGGTCGGGGCGGTCGAGCTCTGCCTCAATCACCTGGTGGACGGGCCGCTGGAGTTCGTCGTGGTCGACATGACCGCCGGTTCGGACTCCTTCGCCTCGGGCATGTTCACCCGTTTCGACATGACCTTCCTGGTGGCGGAGCCGACCCGCAAGGGCGTGTCCGTCTATCGCCAGTACAAGGAGTACGCGCGGGACTTCGGGGTGGCCCTGAAGGTCGTGGGCAACAAGGTGCAGGGCCAGGACGATCTGGAATTCCTCCGCGACGAGGTGGGCGACGACCTGCTCGTCACGGTCGGGCACTCGAACTGGGTCCGGGCCATGGAGAAGGGCCGGCCACCGCGTTTCGAACTGCTGGAGGCAGACAACCGCATGGCCCTGCAGGCCCTGCAGGACGCGGCGGAGGACTCGTACGCGCACCGCGACTGGGAGCGCTACACCCGGCAGATGGTCCACTTCCATCTGAGGAACGCCGAGAACTGGGGGAACGCGAAGACGGGCGCGGACCTGGCCGCGCAGGTGGACCCGTCGTTCGTGCTCGGGGAGCACACTCCCGTGCCGCAGCCGGGCTGACGCCCACGCGAGGGCGGCCCGGCCGGAGCCGGACCGCCCTCACCGCTCAGGGCTGCCGGGCTCGGGACCCGGTCGCCCTCACGTCATTGCGCGCCGGGCTCAGGAGCGGCCCTCGCGCTTGGGCGCCGGCGGCGCGGCCGGGGCGACCTGCGCCGCACGGAGGAAGTCCGCCCACCCGCCCTTCGGCTTCTCGCCGACGTCCAACTGCCGCATCCTCTTGAGGACCAGCGGATCCTGGGCGTCCAGCCAGTCGGCCAACTGCCGGAACGACACGCACTTCACGTCGCTCTTCACGCAGACATTCGCGATCGTCTCCTCGACGGCCTTCATGTACGTCCCGCCGTTCCAGGACTCGAAGTGGTTGCCGATCACGAGCGGAGCGCGATTGCCCTTGTAGGCACGGTCGAAGGCCCGCAGCAGGCCGTCGCGCATCTGCATGCCCCAGTACGCGTGCATCGCCTTCGGGCCCCGGGAGGTGACGGACTGGTTGACCATGAAGTTGTAGTCCATGGCCAGCGTCTCGAAGGCGCGGCCCGGAACGGGAACCATCTGCAGGGACAGGTCCCACAGGCCCATCTCCTTCTCGGGCCACACCTGTTCGTTGACCCCGCTCGTGTCGTAGCGGAAGCCGAGTTCGCGCGCGGCGCGCATGAAGTTCTCGCGTCCCTCCAGGCACGGGGTGCGGGCGCCGATGAGTTCTTCGTCGTAGTCGAAGGGCAGCGGCTGCGCCTTGCCGAGGCCGGCGTTCGACTTCCAGTTCTTCACAAAGGACTTGGCCTGGCTGATCTCGCTCTTCCACTCGGCCACGGACCAGGTGCCCACGCCGCCGTCCGCGCCGCAGAAGTGACCGTTGAAGTGGGTGCCCACCTCGTTGCCGTCCTGCCAGGCACCGCGCAGTTCGCGCACGGTGTCCTTGATTCCCTCGATGTCGTTGAAGCCGATGTCCGAACTGCCGACCGCATGCTGGGGCGGGTCGTACAGGTGCCGCTTCTCCTCGGGGAGGAGATAGACGCCGCTGAGGAAGTACGTCATCGTCGCGTCGTACTTCTTGCCGACCTCGCGGAAGTGGGAGAACAGCTTCTGACTGTCCTCGCCCGCGCCGTCCCAGGAGAAGACCACGAACTGCGGTGGTTTCTCACCCGCCTTGAGTTTCCGCGGCGTGAGCAGTCCCGGCTGAGCTCCGGTGAAGGCGGTCGATCCGTCCCCGATGAGGCGCACCGCGCTCTTGGCCGCCGGCCCCTTCCTCACGGCGGGGGCACCGTGCTCGGTGCCGTCCGGCCGGTCCCCTCCCGACCCGGAACAGCCGGCGAGTCCTGCGGTCAGCACGGTGCCGATTGCGCCGATGGCAAGGGTCTTCCTCGTGGCGGCCAGCATGCACCCACCCTCTTTCCTGTGCCGATACGACTGTCGGACTGCAACGTCGCGAGTCGACAAATTCGCATCACACGACGAGAGGGGCGGAGTGGCGGGGCCGCATTGAAATGATTAATCACTCGATCGAGTGATCAAATGCCCTATTTGCCCAGAAAATCATGCCGGAGTCTTTACTCTGCATTACGATCCATTTACTTAACGTTGAGCGCTCGTGCGATTCGAGCATCCCGCCGCTGTACGCCGTGACCCACGGCCGCGTCACCCCATTCGCGACCGCGCTGCCCCGGAGGAGACGGGAATGTCCTGCGCCCCCCACCGCCCCGACGATGTTTCTCACCAGTCCGGCAAGACCGCCACCGACCGCTTCCGGCGACCGCACAGCCCACCGCCGGCCGGCGGTGGCCGCCGTTTCCACATCGCGGGCGCCGACCTGTCCGCGTCCATCTCCGTCTTTCTGATCGCACTCCCTCTCTCGCTCGGCATCGCGCTCGCGACCGGGTCGCCGCTCCAGGCGGGGTTGGTCGCCGCCGCCGTCGGCGGCATCGTGGTGGGCCGGCTCGGCGGAGCGCCATTGCAGGTCAGCGGCCCGGCCGCCGGACTGACTGTCGTCACCGCGGAGTTGATCCAGATCTACGGCTGGCGGACCACCTGCGCCATCACCGTGATGGCCGGCCTGTGCCAGCTCGGCCTGTCCGCCCTGCGTGTGGCCCGCTCCGCCCTCGCCGTGAGTCCGGCGATCGTGCACGGCATGCTGGCCGGCATCGGCGTCACCATCGCGCTCGCGCAACTCCACATCGTTCTCGGCGGCACACCACAGAGCTCCGCGATCTCCAACGTACGGAGCCTGCCCGCCCAGTTGGCCGATCTGCACCCGGCCGCGCTCTCGGTCAGCGTGCTGACCGTGGCCGTCCTGCTGGCATGGCCACGCATCCCGGGCCAGGCCGGGCGGATCGTGCGGGCAGTTCCCGCCGCCCTCGCCGCCGTCGCCGGGGCGACGGTGCTCGCCACACTCGCGCAGCTCCATCAGCCGAGGGTCGACCTGCCGTCCTGGCGTTCGCACGCGCTGCCCGAGCTGCCGGAGGGGCCTGTGCTAGGCCTGCTGGCCGCCGTTCTCACCATCACCCTGGTCGGCAGCGTGGAATCGCTGCTGTCAGCCGTCGCCATCGACAAGCTGACCGCCGCCCGCAAGAAGCCGTACGTCCGCATTCCCCGCGCGGACCTCGACCGCGAGCTGGCCGGTCAGGGCGCGGCCAACGTCCTGTCGGGCGCCCTCGGCGGCCTGCCCGTGACCGGAGTCGCCGTCCGCAGCGCGGCGAACGTCTCCGCAGGAGCGGTCAGCCGCCACTCCACCATGCTCCACGGCTTGTGGATCACGGTCGCCGCACTGCTGCTCGTGCCGGTCCTCGACCTGATTCCGCTGGCCGCGCTCGCCGCGCTGGTCATGGTCGTCGGCGTGCAGATGGTCAACATCACGCATCTGCGCAGTGTGCGGCGCAACCGCGAAATGCTCGTCTACCTCGTGACGTTGGCCGCGGTGGTCGTGACCGGCGTGCTCGAAGGAGTGGTGATCGGGGTCGCCGTGGCGGTCGCGGTCGCATTGCACCGGCTCACCCGGACCCGGATCACCATGGAGGAGTACGACCGCGGCCACCGCGTGCGGGTACGCGGCCAGCTGACGTTCCTGGCCGTCCCCCGGCTGAGCCGGATGCTGGGGCAGGTACCCAACGGGGTGGACTGTGTCGTCGAGTTGGACGGTTCCTTCATGGACCACGCCGCGTTCGAGGCCCTGCACGACTGGCAGACGGCGCATGTCGCCCAGGGCGGCACGGTGGAGTTCACCGGCCGGGCGGGGGCGCGGATCAGCGAGCCCTCGTCCGAGACGCACGGCTGCTGCCGGCCCTGGACCCCCTGGCGCAATCACCATTGCGGTGACCGTCCGCGGCAGACCGAGCCTCATCAACTGGCGAGCGGGCTCAGCTCGTTCCAGCGCAATACGGCTCCGCTGGTGCGGGACGAGCTGGCGAGGCTGGCGCGCGAGGGTCAGCGGCCCTCGCAACTGTTCCTCACCTGCGCCGACTCCCGGCTGGTCACCAGCATGATCACGGCAAGCGGTCCCGGAGACCTGTTCACCGTCCGCAATGTCGGAAACCTCGTGCCACTGCCGGGCGAGGAGAGCGGTGACGACTCGGTCGCCGCCGCCATCGAGTACGCGGTCGACATCCTGGAAGTGGAGTCCATCACGGTCTGCGGCCACTCCGGGTGCGGCGCGATGCAGGCGCTGCTCAGCAGTCCGCCCCGCGGCGCCGCGACCCCGCTGCACCGCTGGCTGCGACACGGCCGCCCCAGCCTGGAGCGGATGCGGAGCCGCCACCGCGCGTGGGCCAGGATCTCGGGGCGGCTGCCCTCCGACGCAGTGGAACAGCTGTGCCTGACGAACATCGTCCAGCAGCTGGAGCATCTGCGGGCCCATGAGTCGGTCGCGCGGCGGCTGTCCGAGGGCACCCTGCAGTTGCACGGCATGTATTTCCACGTCGGCGAGGCCCAGGCGTACCTCCTCACGAGCACCGCCGAGCACGAGATCGACGAGGTCTTCGACCGGGTTGCCCCCGAGCCGTCCGCGCTGCAGAAGGCACGGGTCTGACCACGGCGGGCCCCTCCCGCTCACCGCGTGGCTGAACCGCTGACGCGTGGCGTCCGTGAGAACGTGTGGCCCCTCCTCCCCACCGCCCGGGGGCGAGGGGCCACCCAGAGGTCTAAACCAATACCCGGATGCCCCTTGTCACCTGGGCCTCCGGCTGATGAGCTATGGCCTGGGACACATACGCACAGAAGACGCCCTGGGAAAGGGAGATGTCGTGAGCAACGAAAGCCTGGCCAACCTTCTTAAGGAAGAGCGGCGGTTCGCCCCGCCGGCCGAGCTGGCGGCGAACGCCAACGTGACCGCAGAGGCGTACGAGCAGGCCGCGACGGACAGGCTCGGCTTCTGGGCCGAGCAGGCACGACGGCTGGACTGGGCCACCGAACCGACCGAAACCCTGGACTGGAGCAACCCGCCCTTCGCCAAGTGGTTCGCGGACGGCACGCTCAACGTGGCGTACAACTGCGTCGACCGCCATGTCGAGGCAGGCCACGGCGACCGCGTCGCCATCCACTTCGAGGGCGAGCCCGGCGACAGTCGCGCCATCACCTATGCCGAGCTCAAGGACGAGGTCTCCCGGGCAGCCAATGCGCTGACCGAACTGGGCGTCCGCAAGGGCGACCGGGTCGCCGTCTATCTGCCGATGATCCCCGAGGCCGCGGTCGCCATGCTGGCCTGCGCCCGGATCGGTGCCGCACACTCCGTGGTATTCGGCGGCTTCTCCGCCGACGCCGTCGCCTCCCGTATCCAGGACGCCGACGCCAAGCTCGTCATCACCGCCGACGGCGGCTACCGCCGCGGCAAGCCCAGCGCGCTGAAGCCGGCCATCGACGACGCCGTCTCCCGCTGCCCGCAGGTCGAGCACGTCCTGGTGGTGCGGCGCACCGGCCAGGACACCGCGGTCACCGAGGGCCGCGACGTGTGGTGGCACGACATCGTCGGCCGGCAGTCCGCCGAGCACACTCCCGAGCCGTTCGAGGCGGAGCACCCGCTCTTCATCCTCTACACCTCCGGCACGACGGGTAAGCCGAAGGGCATCCTGCACACCTCCGGCGGCTACCTCACCCAGGCGGCCTACACGCACAACGCCGTCTTCGACCTCAAGCCCGAGTCGGACGTCTACTGGTGCACCGCCGACATCGGGTGGGTCACCGGCCACTCGTACATCGTCTACGGTCCGC
This sequence comes from Streptomyces sp. NPDC043812, assembly GCF_056436245.1. Taxonomy (NCBI): domain Bacteria; kingdom Bacillati; phylum Actinomycetota; class Actinomycetes; order Kitasatosporales; family Streptomycetaceae; genus Streptomyces; species Streptomyces sp. NPDC043812. The sequence continues at coordinate 61,979 of NZ_JBWKCY010000014.1, read as the reverse complement.
TGGCCAACGGCGCGACGCAGGTCATGTACGAGGGCACCCCGGACACGCCGCACCAGGGCCGGTTCTGGGAGATCGTGCAGAAGTACGGCGTCACGATCCTCTACACGGCGCCGACCGCGATCCGCACGTTCATGAAGTGGGGCGACGACATCCCCGCCAAGTTCGACCTGTCGAGCCTGCGCATCCTCGGGTCGGTCGGTGAGCCGATCAACCCCGAGGCCTGGATCTGGTACCGGGAGCACATCGGCGCCGGAAAGACCCCGATCGTCGACACCTGGTGGCAGACCGAGACCGGCGCCATGATGATCTCCCCGCTGCCGGGGGTAACGGAGACCAAGCCCGGCTCCGCCCAGCGCCCGCTGCCCGGCATCTCCGCCACCGTCGTCGACGACGAGGCGAACGAAGTCCCCAACGGAGGCGGCGGATACCTCGTCCTCACCGAGCCGTGGCCGTCGATGCTGCGCACCATCTGGGGCGACGACCAGCGCTTCCTCGACACCTACTGGTCCCGTTTCGAGGGCAAGTACTTCGCGGGTGACGGCGCCAAGAAGGACGACGACGGGGACATCTGGCTGCTCGGCCGGGTGGACGACGTCATGCTCGTCTCCGGCCACAACATCTCGACCACCGAGGTCGAGTCCGCTCTCGTCTCCCACCCGAAGGTCGCCGAGGCGGCGGTCGTCGGCGCAGCGGACGAGACGACCGGCCAGGCCATCGTCGCCTTCGTGATCCTGCGCGGCACCGCCATTGAGGACGACAGCCTCGTAGACGACCTGCGCAACCACGTCAGCGCCACCCTCGGCCCGATCGCCAAGCCCAAGCGGATCCTCCCCGTGGCCGAGCTGCCGAAGACCCGCTCCGGCAAGATCATGCGCCGTCTGCTCCGCGACGTCGCCGAGAACCGCCAGCTGGGCGATGTCACGACGCTCACCGACTCGTCCGTCATGGACCTCATTCAGACCAAGCTGCCCAGCGCGCCCAGCGAGGACTGACCGGCCGCGGACACATGCATGCGGGGGCCTCCGGCACCGTGACGCCGGAGGCCCCCGCATGCATAGGTGCGGCTCCGAACCGGGCGTGGGTAGAGTAAGGAACGCGTCAATGACGCAATGAACATCCAAGGTGCGCCGGGAAGTCTGGTCGGCAAGTGTTTGTCCTGCCCAAGACCGGAGGTTCCAGCCCGTGGCCGCGCCCAAGAACAGCCCCACGTTCCTCGGACGTCTGTCCCTGCCCGAGCGGAATTTCGTCGCGGACGCGCTGCGCACCGAGACGGTCGGCGGTGTGCTGCTCCTCATTGCCGCCGTTGTGGCTTTGATCTGGGCGAACACCCCCATCAGCGACAGTTACACGGCTGTGAGCGACTTCCACATGGGCCCGGCCTCGCTCGGCCTGGACCTGTCGATCCAGCACTGGGCCGCCGACGGCCTGCTGGCGGTGTTCTTCTTCGTCGCAGGTATCGAGCTGAAGCGCGAGCTGGTCGCCGGGGAGCTGCGCGACCCCAAGGCCGCCGCCCTGCCGGTCGTCGCCGCACTCTGCGGCATGATCGCGCCTGCGCTCGTCTACCTGCTGGTCACGACGGTCGGCGGCGGTTCCACCGCCGGCTGGGCCGTGCCCACCGCCACGGACATCGCCTTCGCCCTCGCCGTGCTCGCGGTCATCGGCACCTCGCTGCCGTCCGCGTTGCGCGCATTCCTGCTGACCCTCGCCGTCGTCGACGATCTGTTCGCGATCCTGATCATCGCGATCTTCTTCACCGACCACCTCAATTTCGCCGCGCTCGGCGGCGCCTTCCTGGGCCTCGCGCTCTTCTGGCTGCTGCAGCACAAGGAGGTCCGGGGCTGGTACGTGTACGTGCCGCTCGCCCTGATCATCTGGGGGCTGATGTACAACAGCGGCGTCCACGCCACGATCGCCGGTGTCGCGATGGGGCTGATGCTCCGCTGCTCCCGGCGGGAGGGAGAGGAGCACTCCCCGGGGGAGCACATCGAGCACCTGGTGCGCCCTCTGTCGGCGGGGATCGCCGTGCCGCTGTTCGCACTGTTCTCGGCGGGTGTCTCCGTCACCGGCAAGTCGCTCACGGATGTCTTCACCAAGCCGGAGACGCTCGGCGTGGTCCTGGGCCTGGTGATCGGCAAGGCGTTCGGCATCTTCGGCGGCACCTGGCTGGCGGCCCGTTTCACAAAGGCGGAGCTCAACGAGGATCTGCGCTGGCCGGACGTCTTCGCGCTGGCCTCCCTCGCCGGCATCGGCTTCACCGTCTCCCTGCTCATCGGGGAACTCGCCTTCGCCGGCGACGCCGTGCTCACCGACGAGGTGAAGGCGGCGGTCCTGCTCGGTTCCCTGATCGCCGCGATTCTTGCCGGGATTCTCCTCAAACTGCGGGTGCGCACGTACCAGGCGCTCTGGGCGGAGGAGGAGCGCGATGAGGACATGTCTGGCATCCCGGACATTTATGAACAGGACGATCCCGCCTACCACCTGCGGATGGCCGCGATCTACGAGGAGAAGGCCGCGGAGCACCGTCTCAAGGCGGCACAAGCGGCGGGGGCGTCGCGCGGCGCCGACGACAGTCCGGCATGATCTGACATCGGACCGTAGAACTTGGAGAGGGAGTCAGCGATGAGCGATCCCGGAAACACCGCAGCGAACGCTGTCGGCGCCGACCGCAGTCTCGGTCAACTGGTCGCCTCGGCGACCGCCGAGATGTCCGCACTGGTGCATGACGAGATCGCTCTGGCCAAGGCCCAGTTGCGCCAGGACGTGAAGAAGGCCGGAATCGGAGGCGGCGCGTTCTCCGCGGCCGGGGCGGTGCTGATCTTCTCGCTGCCGATGCTGAGCTTCGCACTCGCCTACGGCATCCGCACGTGGAGCCACTGGAACCTCGCGATCTGCTTCCTGCTCTCGTTCGCCGCGAATGTCCTGCTGGCGCTGCTGCTCGCGCTGATCGGCATGATCTTCGTGAAGAAGGCGAAGAAGGGCAAGGGACCGCAGAAGGCAGTCGCTTCGGCGAAGGAGACCGCGGCCGTGCTGCAGAACGCCAAGCCGCATCCGCGCCCCGAGCCGCTGCCCGAGCTCCTGCCGGGCACCCGTGAGGACAAGGTCGGGGTATGACCGCCCGGCTCGGTTCGGCCGCGCCGGGCCCGGGTGTGGCGAACGAGGTCCTTCGGGTTGTGGCACGCTCAACGGCATGACGGCCCCTGAATCCCTTCCCGGCGGCTTCGGCAACAACGGCAGCCCCGTACGCATCGACGGTCCCTGGACTCACCGCGATGTGGCGGCCAACGGCGCCCGCTTCCACATCGCTGAGATGGGTGACGGCCCGCTGGTGATGCTGCTGCACGGTTTCCCGCAGTTCTGGTGGACCTGGCGGCATCAGCTGCCGGCGCTCGCCGACGCCGGATTCCGGGCGGTGGCGATGGATCTGCGGGGTGTGGGCGGCAGCGACCGGACACCGCGCGGTTACGACCCGGCGAACCTCGCACTCGACATCACCGGGGTCGTGCGGTCCCTGGGCGAACCGGACGCGGCGCTGGTCGGGCACGACCTGGGCGGCTATCTGGCGTGGACGGCCGCCGTGATGCGGCCCAAGCTGGTGCGCCGGCTCGCGGTGTCGTCGATGCCGCATCCGCGACGGTGGCGTTCGGCGATGCTGTCGGACTTCGCACAGACCCGAGCGGGGTCGTACGTGTGGGGCTTCCAGCGCCCGTGGATCCCCGAGCGTCAACTGGTTGCCGACGATGCCGCCTTGGTGGGCAGGCTCGTCGAGGAGTGGTCCGGTCCGCAGCCGCTCGACGAGGAGGCCATCGCGGTCTACCGGCGGGCGATGTGCATCCCTTCCACGGCGCACTGCTCGATCGAGCCGTACCGCTGGATGGTGCGCTCACTGGCCCGCCCCGACGGGATCCAGTTCAACCGCCGGATGAAGCGGCCGGTGCGGGTGCCCACGCTGCATCTGCACGGTTCACTCGATCCGGCGATGCGTACGCGCAGCGCGGCGGGGTCCGGCGAATACGTCGAAGCGCCGTACCGGTGGCGCCTGTTCGACGGTCTCGGCCACTTCCCGCACGAGGAGGACCCGGTGGCCTTCTCGAACGAGTTGATCAACTGGCTGAAGGATCCCGAGCCCGATCGGTGAGCGGTTTGCGGCGTTTTGCGCAACGTCGAGGAACGGTTGTCCTACGAACGGCCAAGTGCCCGGCGCATAGGCCAATTGGCCGCCCCTGACACGGTTACCGACCTTGGGCCACGGGCAGACGTCGGGGTATGGGCTGGACGCACGACTACGGTGACGCAGCACGCAACCGCCGCTCGGCCAATGGGCCGATCACCCACGACAGTGGTGGCTCCCGGGCAGAGGGCCACGAGCATCCCGGGGACGGGATCGGTATTCCGCGCATCCTCCGGCGCCGCGCGCGCTGGGTGTCGGCGCGGCTCCGCCATCCCCGCTCCTGACTCCCACCGCGGCTGCGCGTACGGGCGCCGCTACAGCGCGCATCCCTGGCTGTCGACCTCCTGGTTGGCGGAACGGCCCTGTGCGATGTCCTCGCGGATCTCGTCCACCGTCAGCGCGTAGCCGGTCTCGGCGTCGTCCAGGGACCGGGCGAAGATGACGCCGTAGACCTTGCCGTCGGTGGTGAGGAGCGGTCCGCCGGAGTTGCCCTGGCGGACCGTCGCGAACAGCGAGTAGACATCGCGGCGGACGGTGCCCCGGTGGTAGATGTCGGGTCCGTTGGCGTTGATCCGGCCTCGGACACGTGCGGAGCGGACGTCGTACGAGCCGTTCTCCGGGAAGCCGGCGACGATCGCGCTGTCTCCGCTGCGTGCGTCGTCCTCGGTGAACTGCAGGGGGCGGGCCTTGAGGTCGGGGACGTCGAGCACCGCGATGTCGCGCTGCCAGTCGTAGAGCACGACCTTCGCGTCGTAGAGCTTGCCCTCGCCGCCTATCTGGACGGTGGGCTCGTCCACGCCGCCGACGACATGCGCGTTGGTCATCACCCGGCGCTCGTCGAAGACGAAGCCGGTGCCCTCCAGGACCTTTCCGCAACTGGGTGCCGTGCCGACGACCTTGACGATGGACTGCTTGGCACGGGCGGCGACCGGGCTGCCGACGAGCGCCGGGTCCGGTGCCTGGACCTCGGTGATGGGTTCGTTGGCGAACGGGCTGAAGACCTGCGGGAAGCCGTTCTGCGCGAGCACGGAGGAGAAGTCGGTGAACCAGGTGGATGCCTGATCGGGCATCACCCGGGACACCCCGAGGAGCACCTTGGAGTTGCGGACCTCCTTGCCCAGGGTGGGCAGCGAGGTGCCGGCGAGCGCGGAGCCGATCAGCCACGCCACCAGGAGCATGGCCACGACGTTGACCAGCGCTCCGCCGGTGGCGTCGAGCGCACGGGCGGGCGACCAGACGATGTGCGTGCGCAGCTTGTTGCCCAGGTGGGTGGTGAAGGCCTGGCCCACCGACGCGAAGACGATGACGATGACCACGGCGACGATCGCCGCCGTGGTGGACACCTCGGCGTCATTGGTCAGCGCTGCCCAGACCACGGGGAGGAGATAGATGGCGACGAGTCCTCCACCGAGGAACCCGATCACCGAGAGGATGCCGACGACGAAGCCCTGGCGATAGCCGACGATCGCGAACCAGACGGCGGCGACCAGCAACAGGATGTCCAGCACGTTCACCGTCAGTAGCCTCGCAGTGTCTCGCCGGGTGCTCCTTCCGGCTGGTGGTCCGGGCCCGCGGCGCCGCCGCTTCGTTTCTGCGCCCCGGGTTGCGCTTCTGCCTGTGTCAGCCTGTCATGCGCGCCAGTCCAGTGGGACCTGCTTAGAGCGGTCCCACGGCCGCTCCCAGCCTGCGAAGTGCAGGATCCGGTCGATGACTCCGGCGGTAAAACCCCAGACCAGAGCCCCTTCGACCAGAAATGCGGGTCCGGCGTGACCGCTCGGGTGGACGGCCGTCGCACGGTTGGCCGGGTCCGTGAGATCCACCACGGGCACAGCGAACACCCGCGCGGTCTCGGCGGGATCGACCGCCCCGACCGGGCTGGGGGTGCGCCACCATCCCAGTACGGGCGTCACGACGAAACTGCTCACCGGGATGTAGAGCTTGGGCAGCACGCCGAAGGTCTGGACGCCCGAGGGGTCGAGACCGGTCTCCTCCTGGGCCTCTCGCAGAGCGGCACGCAGCGGACCGGTGGTGGCCGGGTCGCCGTCCTGCGGGTCGAGGGCTCCACCGGGGAAGGAAGGCTGCCCGGCGTGCGAGCGCAAGGTGCCAGCGCGCTCCATCAGCAGCAGCTCGGGCCCCCGGGCGCCCTCGCCGAAGAGGACGAGCACGGCGCTCTGTCGGCCCTTGCCGCTTTCGGGCGGCAGGAAGCGGCTGAGCTGCTGCGGCTGCACGGTGTCCGCGGCCCGCACCACGGGGTCGAGCCATGCGGGCAACCCTTCGGTGCTGACGACCACCTCGCGCTCGCCCTCACCCGGCCGGCCGTACGCCTCGTACGTTTCTTCTCCTGCACGTGTCATGGGCACCCCCTGGTGCACAACGCTCCGGGGCGCCGGGATCGTTCCTCGTGGGGGCGGCGGCTCACCCGATCGCGCCAAGCGCCGGGGCCGGTTTGCCCGGGTAGTCCGCGGGAGGCTTCAGGCGCTGTCCGGGCTGGCCGCCCATCTCGTACTTCAGGAGCTTCCTGGCCTTCTCCGGATCGGTCTCGCCCTCCCCGTACGAAGGGCAGAGGTGCGTGATCGGGCAGGCGCCGCAGGCGGGCTTGCGGGCGTGGCAGATGCGGCGGCCGTGGAAGATCACACGGTGGGAGAGCATCGTCCACTCGGACTTCGGGAAGATCGAGGCGATCTCGGCCTCGATCTTGACCGGGTCGTCCTGGTCGGTCCACTTCCAGCGGCGCACGAGCCTCATGAAGTGCGTGTCGACGGTGATGCCGGGGACACCGAAGGCGTTGCCCAGGACGACGAAGGCCGTCTTGCGGCCCACGCCGGGCAGCGTGACCAGGTCTTTCAGCCGGCCGGGGACCTCACCACCGAAGTCGTCGCGAAGGGCCTTGGACAGGCCCATGATCGATTTCGTCTTGGCCCGGAAGAAGCCGGTCGGCCGGATCAGCTCCTCGACCTCCTCCGGCACCGCGGCGGCCAGATCCTCCGGCGTGGGGTAGCGGGCGAAGAGGGCGGGAGTGGTCTGGTTGACCCGGAGGTCGGTCGTCTGTGCGGAGAGGACGGTCGCGAGCAGGAGCTGGAAGGGATTCTCGAAATCCAGCTCCGGGTGGGCGTAGGGAAAGACCTCGGCGAGCTCGCGGTTGATCCGGCGCGCTCGGCGGACCATGGCCAGCCGCGATTCCGGTTTGACCGATTTTTTCCTTTTGTCCGAACTGGGTGACGACTGTTCGCCCACAGCGGAATTCTGCTTTCCGGACACGCTCCCAGCCCCCTTGGCCTGCGCTCTCACCGGCGAGTTGGACACCCGGCCAGCCTAAGGGCCGCCACCGACATCCGCCCCGGTCCCCGGTAATCACGACCCAATCGGGCCCCTGCCGTACGGCGGGACGCGTCAGTGAGTCAAACTTGTTGTGATTGATCGCACGATTGTTTACTACCGGGGTCCCGATCCCCGACGATGCCAGCCGCGGGGCCCCAGTCCCCGGGACAGCACAGCACGGTCCGGCATCATGGGGACACCGTCCCCTGAGCAGGTCGACAAGGAGAGAACTCGTGGACGACGTTCTGCGGCGCGCCCCGCTCTTCGCGGCGCTCGATGACGAGCAGGCCGCGGAGCTCCGCGCCTCGATGAGTGAAGCGACGCTCGCCCGTGGCGACGCGCTGTTCCACGAGGGCGACCCCGGCGACCGCCTCTACGTGGTCACCGAAGGCAAGGTCAAACTCCACCGCACATCCCCCGACGGCCGCGAGAACATGCTCGCCGTCCTCGGCCCGGGCGAGCTCATCGGCGAGCTGTCCCTCTTCGACCCCGGCCCGCGCACCGCGACTGCCACCGCCCTGACCGAGGTGAAGCTCCTCGGCCTCGGCCACGGCGACCTCCAGCCGTGGCTGAACGTCCGCCCCGAGGTGGCCACCGCGCTGCTGCGCGCGGTCGCCCGCCGGCTGCGCAAGACCAACGACCAGATGTCCGACCTGGTCTTCTCCGACGTCCCGGGCCGTGTCGCCCGAGCGCTCCTCGACCTGTCGCGCCGCTTCGGCGTGCAGTCGGAGGAGGGCATCCACGTCGTCCACGACCTCACCCAGGAAGAGCTGGCCCAGCTGGTCGGTGCCTCCCGCGAGACCGTGAACAAGGCCCTGGCCGACTTCGCGCAGCGCGGCTGGCTGCGACTGGAGGCCCGCGCGGTGATCCTGCTGGACGTGGAGCGTCTGGCCAAGCGCTCGCGCTAGGCCCTGTCCGGACGACAGGACCTGGCCGACCCCAGGCATACGAGGAGGGCCGCCCGCATCGCGCGGGCGGCCCTTTTTCGCGCGCCGGCAGACCGCCGGCGCCCTGCCGTCAGTTCTTGGTGCCGTCGACGATCAGCGGATTGCCGGCGCCCCCGCCGCACGGCACCGCGTACACCGGGTGCTTGGTGGACGCCTCCTTGAAGGCCTCGATGCACTGGTTGGCGAGCACCTTGTCGCTCAGCGACTCGTTGAGGATGCGGTTGGCCTTGGCGATGCCCTCGGCCTCGATACGGCGGCGCTCGGCCTCCGCCTTCGCGGTGCGTGCGGCCTCGGTCGCCCTCTCCGTGGCCTGCTGCTGCTGGATCTTGCGGTCGATCTGGTCCTGCAGCTTCTCGGACGGCCGCACATTGCGCAGATTGACGGTCGTGACGTCGATGCCCCTCGGGGCCAGACGTTCCTTGATGAGATCACCGATCTCGGTGTTGATCTTCTCGCGGGCGGAGGTGTAGCCCTCCTCGCTGGTGTGGCGGGCGAAGACGTTGCGGACGATCTCCCGGCTGTCCGGGAACACCAGCCGCTGCTGGATCGCGTCCTCGCTGCCCGCGAGCCGGTACAGCTCCACGGCCTTCGCGGGGGTGACCGCCCACTTCACGGTCAGCTCCGCGTACATGACACCGCCCTGCGAGGAGCGCACCTCGACCACGTCCTTGTCGGACAGGTTGAGGTCCACCGGGCGGGTGGAGAACGTCGTGACGTTGGTGAACGGTGAGGTGACGTTCATGCCGGACGTCATGGGCGAGCCGACCTTGCCGAACGTGACGGGCACCCCGACCTCGTAGGCACCGACGACGTGCACACAGCTGGCTATGCCGGCGAACAGGCCCGCGAGCAGCGCTCCCACAGCGCCGAACCTGAGGCCCCGGTTGTCGCCGCTGCGGGCGACGAAATACATCACCGCGGCGGCGATGACGAGAATGACGAACAGGACGAACACAGCTGATCCCCCCAGGGACGGATGTCGCAAAGTAAGCGGAGCGTAAAGCACCGTCAGCGACAGGACGTAGGGAGGGGCACCGCCAGTTCCCGCCGGTCAGGCCGACGGGCTCCCGCCGATCAGACCGTGCTCGCGGAGGTACTCCAGCTGCGCCCGCACCGACAGCTCGGCCGCCGGCCACAGGGACCTGTCCACGTCCGCGTACACCTGCGCGACCACCTCGGAGACGGTCGTGAAGCCGCTCTCGACGGCGGTCTCCACCTGCGCCAGCCGGTTCGCACGGTGCGCGAGATAGAACTCGACGGCGCCCTGGGCGTCCTCCAGCACCGGACCGTGTCCGGGCAGCACGGTGTGCACACCGTCGTCGACGGTCAGCGAGCGCAGCCGCCGCAACGAGTCCAGGTAGTCCCCGAGCCGCCCCTCCGGGTGCGCGACGACCGTCGTGCCGCGGCCGAGGATGGTGTCACCGGTCAGCACGGCGCGGTCGGCGGGCAGATGGAAGCTGAGGGAGTCACCGGTGTGGCCGGGTGTGGCGACGACCCGCAGTTCGAGCCCGCCCGTGGTGATCACGTCCCCCGCGGCGAGCCCCTCGTCGCCGAGCCGCAGCGCGGGATCGAGGGCTCGGACGGAGGTACGCGTCAGCTCGGCGAAGCGGGCGGCGCCCTCCGCGTGGTCGGGGTGGCCGTGCGTGAGCAGGGTCAGGCCCACTCGCTTGCCCGCCTGCTCGGCCGTGGCGATCACGGCTTGGAGGTGGGCGTCGTCGAGGGGCCCGGGGTCGATGACGACGGCCAGATCGGAGCCGGGCTCGGAGACGATCCAGGTGTTGGTGCCGTCGAGGGTCATCGCGGACGGGTTCGGCGCGAGCACGTTGACGGCTCGCGCGGTGGCGGGCCCGGAGAGCACACCTCCGCGGGGCTGCCCCGGCAGAACGGCGGCATCGGTCATCGCGGGCCTCCCTGGGGCACGTGCTTGGTGAACTCCTCGTGGCCCGGCCAGCTCAGCACCACGTCGCCGCCCTCCAGCCGCGCCTTCGCGAGCACCGGCGTGAGATCCCGGCCCGTCGCCCCGGCCAGCGCGTCCTCTGCGCTGCCGTACTCCTGCAGGGTGCGCAGCGTCGCGACGGTGGGCGGCATCATCAGCAGCTCGCCCTTGTCGTAGCCGGCGGTCGCTTCCGCGGGGCTGATCCACACCGTGCTCTCCGCCTCGGTGGAGGCGTTGCGGGTGCGCTGGCCCTCGGGCAGGGCGGCGACGAAGAACCAGGTGTCGTAGCGGCGCGGCTCGAACTCGGGAGTGATCCACCGCGCCCAGGCGCCCAGCAGGTCCGAGCGCAGCACAAGTCCGCGGCGGTCTAGGAACTCGGCGAACGACACGTTCCGGTCCACCAGTGCCTGGCGGTCCGCCTCCCAGTCGTCCCCTGTGGTGTCGCCGACGACCGTGCCTGCCGTGGGCCCGGCGAGCAGGACGCCCGCCTCCTCGTACGTCTCCCGGACCGCGGCGCACACGATGGCCTGCGCGGACGCCGTGTCGGTGCCGAGGCGCTCCGCCCAAGTGTCCAGGGAGGGGCCGGCCCAGCCGACGGGCCGGTCGTCGCGGGGATCCACTCCTCCGCCCGGATAGGCGTACGCGCCTCCCGCGAAGGCCATGGAGGTGCGCCTGCGGAGCATGTGGACAGCGGGGCCGGCCGCCGAGTCGCGCAGAAGCATCACCGTCGCGGCCCGCTTGGGGGTCGCGGGGACGAGCTCTCCGGCCGCGAGGGCACGGATGCGGTCGGGCCATTCCGGCGGGTACCACTGACCATTGGACATGGGCGGATGCTATGCGTTCACGCGTAGATGTTCGAGGGGTGGCCGGTGTGCCCGGCCACCCCTCGACCCCGCCCTCCGCGGTCTACGTCCGCGCGTCCGAGGTACCGCGCAGCTTCACGTTCGCCGTGCTCGCGTTCTTGATCGCCGTTTCGATCTGCGCCATCGAGGAGCCCGACGACAGCCCTGGGACGGTCGCCGCGTTCACCGCGTAGAGCGTGAAGGTGTACGGATGGGTGGAGCCGCCGGGGCAGGGGCCGAAGTACTTCTGCGCGTTCGCCCCGCTGCCCATGGCCTTCTGCCGCGCACCGTCCTGGCCCGGGACGGCGAAGCCGGATCCCAGGCCCTCGGGCAGCGCGGTCTTCCCCCCCGGGACGTCCCAGATCGCCCAGTGCAGTTTGTTGCCGCCGTTCGCCGTGTCGGCGAAGACGACCGCATAACTGCGGGCGCTCGTGCTGCCCGCGCCCCAGGCGAGCGGCGGTGACGGGTCCTGGCCCGCCGTGCCGTCGCCGGCGCAGGTGTACTTGGCGGGGATGGTGGTGTTGTCGCCGAAGGCGCTGCTGGTCAGCTTGAAGTCACCCGGCTGGGGATTCCCGCCGCCGGAGTACTGGATGTCGATCAGCAGGACCCGGTCGTTGCCGGATGTGCCGTCCTTGTCGGTGGACGTGGTGAGCCAGATGTCTCCGTCGTGGTCGACCTCCACGGTGCGCAGCCTGTCGTAGGTCCCCTGGAAGTAGGTCTTCTGCTCCACGAGATTGCTGCTGCTGTCGATGCGCAGCCGGTAGACGCGCTCGCCCCTGGTCGTGGCGACGAAGACGTGGTCGTTGATGATCGTCAGTCCGCTGGGCGAGCCGGAGGCGGTGGGCCAGGTCTTCTTCGGCGGGATGTAGCCGGAGCAGCTGCCGCTGGTGCCCTCGCAGTTGGGCCAGCCGTAGTTGCCGCCCTTCTGGACGAGGTTGACCTCGTCCATGACGCTGTTGCCGAACTCGGCCTGCCAGAGCCTGCCCTTGGAGTCGAAGTCGAGCCCCTGGGGGTTGCGGTGGCCGAGTGACCAGACGGCGTTCCCGAACGGGTTGTCCGACGGGATGGAGCCGTCCTGGTTGATGCGCAGGATCTTTCCGTTGAGGGAGTTCTTGTCCTGCGCGCGGCTGGCGCTCTGGGCGTCGCCCATGGAGGCGTACAGCTTGCCGTCGGGGCCGAAGCGCAGTCGGCCGCCGTTGTGGAAGCGGCTCTTCTCCATGCCGTCGAGGAGGACGGTGTAGCCGCTGAGCGCGTTGTTCTCCAGCTTCATGCGCGCGATGCGGTTGCCGTCGCCGGAGGTGTGCAGGAAGTACAGGTAGTGGTCACTGTTGAAGTTCGGGCTGACCTCGACGCCCATCAGGCCGCCTTCGCCGCCCGTGGTCTGGGAGTTGGGCACCTTTCCGAGGAGCGTCCTCTGGCCGGACTTGGTCAGCTTGTGGACGTTGAAGGTGTTCCGTTCGGTGAAGATGCCCGTGCCGTCGGGCAGGAAGCCCAGGCCCCAGGCCACGTCCACACCGCTCGCGAGGGTGGATACGGCGCCGGGGTCCGGGGTGCCGCCGGGCTGGGAGCCCGTTGTGGTGACGGTGAGCTCCGGTCCGAAGCCGGACCTGTTCCCCTTGAGGTCGAAGGCCCTGACCTTGAATTTGTACGCGGTGTTCGCCTTCAGGCCGGCGACGGTGGCCGTGGTGCCGTCGGAGGTCGTGGAGGCGGCGCCGTCGCGGAAGATCTCGTAGCCGGTGACCTTCACGTTGTCCGTGGAGGGGTTCCAGGCGAGGTCGACGCTGGTGGCGGTCCTGCCCGTGGAACGCAGGTTGCCCGGGATGCTGGGTGCCTGGTCGTCGGGCGGAGCGGGCAGGGTGGCGACGGTGACGGCGTTGCTCGCGACGGAGACGTTGGCCGCGGCGTCACGGGCGAAGACGGTCCAGTCGTAGGTGGTCTCCGGGTCGAGGCCGTCCACCGTGGCGGCGAGCGTGGATCCGTCGACCTGCTTCATCAACTGGCCGTGCTGGTAGATGTCGTAGCCGGTGACCGCCGTGTTGTCGGTGGAGGCGTCCCAGGCCAGTGACACCGTGGTCGCCGTGGGCTCCTTGCCCTTGCGCAGATTCCCGGGCGCGGTCGGCTTCTCGGTGTCGGCGGGGCCGGTCGGGGTGACCGTGAGCCGGTCGAGGTTGGGTCCGTCGCTGGCGGCGGTGGTGGCGCGGATGGTGTTGGTGCCCGCCTTGAGCTGGGCGGTCGCGGTGCCGGACTTCCAGGTGCTCCAGGCGCCGGTGCCCGGGAAGGCGAGGTTGTCGGCAACGAGGGTGCCGTTGACGGTGATGTCCAGGGGACGGTTCATGGTGGTGCCGTTGGCGTATCTCAGGTCCAGGTCGGCGGGGCCGGCCTGCGCCGAGTCGACGGTGAACTCGACGTACGCACCGGTGACGGCCTGGAAGTTCACGAAACCGGTGCCGGAGTGGCCCGGGTGGTTGGACTCCACGGCGCCCTGGGAGATCCGGGCGCCTTCGGCTTCGTAGCCGACGGGCTCTGCGGCGGGGACCGCCTGGCTGCTGAGCGGTGGCAGGGCGAGGGATAACGCCGCGGTGGCGGCGGCGACGAGTGCGCCGGCCGCGCTGCGCGGCCGTCGGAGACGGGGTGCCACGGTTTCCTCCCGCTTTCGTGTGGGGGACGAGGAATGGAGGAGGTGCGTGCAGTACGGGTTCCCATGAGGATTCACATGAGGATTCACATGGATAGGAAAGCTTCCTAACCATGAACTGGTGAACAGAGCACACCCATGGACACGTCCACGTCAAGAGCGGTGACGGCGATCGTGCAGGACCGGTCGGGGAACGACGAAGGCCCCGCCCCCTCCGGATCACCGGCGGGCGCGGGGCCTTGAACGTACTGACCAGCGATTCAGTCCTGGACGAGCTCCACCTGGATGTCCACCTCGACCGGGGCGTCCAGCGGCAGCACCGCGACACCCACCGCGCTGCGCGCGTGCACACCCTTGTCGCCGAGCACCTCGCCGAGCAGCTCGCTCGCACCGTTGAGCACGCCCGGCTGGCCGGTGAAGTCCGCGGCCGACGCCACGTAGCCGGTGACCTTCACGACACGCGCGATGCGGTCCAGGTCGCCGACGACCGACTTCACGGCGGCCAGTGCATTCAGCGCACAGGTGCGTGCCAGGTTCTTGGCCTCCTCGGCGGTCACCTCGGCGCCCACCTTGCCGGCGACCGGAAGCTTGCCGTCCACCATCGGGAGCTGCCCCGCGGTGTAGACGTAGGCACCCGAGATCACGGCCGGCTGATAGGCGGCCAGCGGAGGCACCACCGCGGGCAGCGTCAGACCCAGCTCGGCGAGCCTGCGGTCGACGACGCCGCCGCTCACGAGGACTTCTCCCGCTTCAGGTATGCCACCAGCTGCTCGGGGTTGTTCGGCCCGGGCACGACCTGGACGAGCTCCCAGCCGTCCTCGCCCCAGGTGTCCAGAATCTGCTTCGTCGCGTGCACGAGAAGGGGCACGGTCGCGTATTCCCACTTGGTCATGGAGCCGACTGTATCCGCACCTCCGCGGTGACGTGACGCAGCCCGCGGGCAGCCTCGTGCGTAGGCCGCCGTGCGACTGGTTAGGCTCGAATACGTGAGCAGGTTCCAGGTCGTCAGCGGCAAGGGCGGTACCGGTAAGACCACGGTGGCCGCCGCCCTCGCGCTCGCCCTCGCGACGGAGGGGAAACGCACCCTTCTCGTCGAGGTCGAGGGCAGGCAGGGCATCGCCCAGCTCTTCGAGACGGAAGCCCTTCCGTACGAGGAGCGAAAGATCGCGGTCGCGTCGGGCGGCGGCGAGGTGTTCGCGCTGGCCATCGACGCCGAGCGCGCGCTCCTCGACTACCTCCAGATGTTCTACAAGCTCGGCAGCGCGGGCCGCGCTCTCAAGAAGCTCGGCGCGATCGACTTCGCGACGACCGTCGCACCGGGCGTCCGCGACGTGCTGCTGACCGGCAAGGCGTGCGAGGCGGTCCGCCGCCGGGACAAACAGGGGCGGTACGTCTACGACTACATCGTCATGGACGCCCCGCCCACCGGCCGCATCACCCGCTTCCTGAACGTGAACGACGAGGTCGCCGGCCTCGCCAGGATCGGACCGATACACAATCAGGCGCAGGCCGTCATGCGGGTGCTCAAGTCCCCGCAGACCGCTGTTCATCTGGTGACGCTCCTGGAGGAGATGCCCGTCCAGGAGACCGCGGACGGTGTCGCCGAACTGCGTGGCGCCGACCTCCCAGTCGGCAACGTCATCGTGAACATGGTCCGCCCGCACATCCTCGACGAGGACGCCGTGCGCGACGCCTCCGACGGACGCCGCGGCGACATCACCAAGGCGCTCACCGCGGCCGGCATCCCGGGCCCGGCGAAGCTCGTCACGCCCCTGCTGGAGCAGGCGGCCGAGCACGCCCAGCGGGTCGAGCTGGAGCGCGAGCAGCGCAGGGCGTTGCAGGCACTGGACCTCGGTGCGTACGAACTGCCCATGCTCAGCGAGGGAGTCGACCTCGCGGGGCTGTACCAACTGGCGAAGGAACTGCGCAAGCAAGGGACCGGTTCATGACCCTCGACGCTTCGGTCCGCCTGGAGACCGACCCGCTCATCGACGATCCGGCCACGCGCATCATCGTGTGCTGCGGCGCAGGCGGCGTCGGCAAGACCACGACCGCGGCGGCCCTCGGAGTACGGGCGGCGGAGCGGGGCCGCAAGGTCGTCGTGCTGACCATCGACCCGGCGCGGCGGCTCGCGCAGTCCATGGGCATCGACTCGCTCGACAACACCCCGCGCAGGGTCAAGGGCATCGAGGGCGAGGGCGAGTTGCACGCCATGATGCTCGACATGAAGCGCACCTTCGACGAGATCGTCGAGGCGCACGCGGACGCGGACCGTGCCCGCGCAATCCTGGAGAACCCCTTCTACCAGTCCCTGTCCGCCGGTTTCGCCGGCACGCAGGAGTACATGGCGATGGAGAAGCTGGGGCAGCTGCGCGCACGGGAGGAGTGGGACCTGATCGTCGTCGACACCCCACCGTCCCGTTCGGCGCTGGACTTCCTGGACGCGCCCAAGCGTCTCGGCTCGTTCCTCGACGGCAAGTTCATCAAGCTGCTGATGGCTCCGGCGAAGGTGGGCGGCCGGGCAGGGATGAAGTTCCTGAACGTCGGAATGTCGATGATGACCGGGACACTGGGCAAGCTGCTGGGCGGTCAACTGCTGCGCGACGTGCAGACGTTCGTGGCGGCGATGGACACGATGTTCGGCGGTTTCCGGACCCGCGCGGATGCGACGTACCGGCTGCTCCAGGCGCCGGGCACGGCGTTCGTGGTGGTCGCGGCGCCTGAGCGGGACGCGCTGCGGGAGGCCGCGTACTTCGTGGAGCGGCTGGCGGCGGAGGACATGCCGCTGGCGGGACTGGTCCTCAACCGGGTGCACGGGAGCGGGGCGTCGCGGCTGTCCGCGGAGCGTGCGCTTGCCGCTGCCGAAAATCTTGATGAGGGCCGCATTGTGGATCAGGGGCCCGGGAAGACTGGTGTTCGTGACGCCACGGCCGTCTCTCCCGAATCCCCGGCCGTGGATCACACTCCCGACGTGGATGAGGTTCCCCCCGAGCCACTCGGATCGACCGTGACCGAAGTCGAGACACCCGAAGCGCAGACCACGCAGCAGCTGACCGCGGGTCTGTTGCGTCTGCATGCCGAGAGGATGCACGTGCTGTCGCGTGAGCAGCGCACACGCGACCGTTTCACGGCACTGCACCCCGAAGTGGCCGTCGCAGAGGTGGCGGCGCTGCCCGGTGATGTCCACGACCTGGCGGGCCTGCGCACGATCGGTGACCGCCTGGCGGTCGGCGGACCGGCAGGAGCGGCGTAGTCCAGGAGGGCGCGCCGCGATCTGTGCTGCGCTTCCACGTGCCGCCCGCATGCGTCTCGGCGAATTGAGGCTCCCGACGATCTGCGGCAGCGGTTCGTAGCGGCGGGCGCGGTCGCATACGCCTGTCGGACCGCCGCAGCATTCCTGACACAGCCCCGGGCGGCGCACGGCCACGAGTGACCAGGCCGCTCGGCCGGTCACAGCGCCGGTCGGCCGGCACCCCTCCGGCACGTCATGCTGCGGCCCCGCTCTCGCGCCGCTCCACACCAGGGACCGACGGGCCAGGAATCCCCGTGTGTGTCCCCGTGATTTCGCCGTACGGCCGGTCAGCCGGCCGCCGCGTACGCCTCGTAGGTCTCGTCGTCGTCGAGATCCACGGTCAGGATGCCCGCGCTGCGCTCGTATTCCGTGCGCGCGGTCTCGAGCAGTCGGCGCCAGGAGGTGACCGTGGGGCGCCTGCGCAGCAGTGCGCGCCGCTCCCGCTCGGTCATTCCGCCCCACACACCGAACTCGACGCGGTTGTCGAGCGCATCGGCCAGGCACTCGGTCCGCACCGGGCAACCGGTGCACACCGCCTTGGCCCTGTTCTGCGCTGCCCCTTGTACGAACAGTTCATCCGGATCCGTCGTGCGGCAGGCTGCCTGCGCACTCCAGTCGGTTACCCAGCCCATGCCGGTGCCGTCCTCTCCCGAATCGAGGCTCCCCCACGGCGGCAGCGGCATATTCACCGCTGCCAGTTGAGGACGTTACGGAAGGTGGGCACAGCGCAACACCCCCGAGGGGCCCAATCTTGAATGGTCCGAACGGACTATGCGTACGCGGCAGATCACCCAGGGGAGTGACCTGGGGGCATACGTGATGAACCCGGCATAAGCGGGCATTTCCCCTGCACTGCAACGGACTTCAAGGACATATGCGGCGAATTTGGACACAGCTCCGCCGGATTCGGGTACAGCGGAGTCTGTCGGCGACGTGATGCGAAACCGCACTGCTGTGACAGTTGAGAGCAGCTTAGGCCAACGCCTTTGCGCTTGTCCGGCGAATAGAAACGTCGGTGTCCGGCGTTGCCGATCCCTCCAGGTCGGGGCCTTCCCGCCCCGCCGGTCCCATGTCACGGCTTGGTACCCGAGCATCCCGGGAGCACCCGCTCCATCGGAACCGCCTGGATTACGGATTAGGCTGCCCCCATGCCAAACAAGCGCTCGGGCGGAGGTCTGACCGGGACCCAGCAGGCCGCCAAGTTCATCGGTGTCAGCGTGCTCTCCGGAGCGGTGCTGGCGGGCATCGCCCTGCCCGCCGCCGGTGCGCTGGGGCTCGCGGCCAAGGGCACGGTCGAGGGATTCGACGAGATCCCCGCCAACCTCAAGACACCGCCGCTGAGCCAGCGCACCACCATCCTCGACGCCGAGGGCGGGCAGATCGCCACGGTCTACTCCCGCGACCGCACGGTGGTGCCGCTCAAGGACATCTCGCCGCACATGCAGAAGGCGATCGTCGCGATCGAGGACGCCCGCTTCTACGAGCACGGCGCGGTCGACCTGAAGGGCGTGCTGCGCGCACTCAACAAGAACGCGCAGGCGGGCGGCGTCTCCGAAGGCGCCTCCACCCTCACCCAGCAGTACGTGAAGAACGTCTTCGTCGAGGAGGCCGGCGACGACCCGGACAAGGTCGCCCAGGCCACCCAGCAGACCATCGGCCGCAAGATCCGCGAACTGAAGTACGCGATCCAGGTCGAGGAGGAGCTGGGCAAGAAGAAGATCCTCGAGAACTACCTGAACATCACCTTCTTCGGGCAGCAGGCGTACGGCATCGAGGCCGCGTCGCACCGCTACTTCTCCAAGTCCGCCAGGGACCTGAAGCTGGAGGAGGCGGCGCTGCTGGCCGGCATCGTCCAGTCGCCGAGCCGGTACGACCCGGTCAACGACGACGAAGAGGCGACCAAACGCCGCAACATCGTGCTGCAGCGCATGGCCGACGTCCGCGACATCTCCCAGGCGGAGGCGGACGCGGCGATGGCCACGCCCATAAAGCTGAAGGTGAGCAAGCCGAGGAACGGCTGCATCACCGCCGTCGACGGTGCCGGCTTCTTCTGCGACTACGTGCGCAAGACCATCCTCACCGACCCTGCCTTCGGCAAGACGGAGGAGGACCGGTCCAAGCTGTGGAACCTCGGTGGTCTGACCATCAGGACCACACTGAACCCGCGGGCGCAGGCGGCGGCCAACGAGGCAGCCACGGCCAAGGTCAACAAGACCGACAAGGTCGCGGCCTCCGTGGTACAGGTCCAGCCGGGCAGCGGCAAGATCCTCTCGATGGGCCAGTCCCGCCCGTACGGGCTCGACCAGAAGCAGCACGAGACCGTGCTCAACCTCGCCGTAAGCAACAAGATGGGCGGGAGCACGTACGGCTTCCAGGTCGGTTCGACGTTCAAGCCGATCACCGCCGCTGCGGCGCTGGAGAAGGGGATCAGCCCGGCCCAGTCCTTCTCCACCGGCTGGAAGCTCTCGCTGCCGCAGAGCTCGTTCACCGGCTGCTCGGGCACCCCGGTCGGTGGCGGCCAGTGGAACCTGCAGAACGAGATCGAGTCCGAGAAGGGCTCCTGGGACATGACGAGCGCGCTCGGCAAGTCCATCAACACCTACTTTGCGCTTCTCGAGCAGCAGACCGGGCTGTGCGAGACCATCACGATGGCGAAGAAGGTGGGCTACGAGCGCGGTGACGGCAAGGAGATCGAGGAGCACGCCTCGATCACGCTCGGCTCCGAGGTGAGCACACCGCTGTCGATGGCGACCGCCTACGCCACGTTCGCGAACCGCGGCACCTACTGCACGCCCATCGCCATCGAGTCCGTCACGGACGCCGACGACAAGCGCATCAAGGTGCCGAAGTCCACGTGCACGCAGGCGATGAGCGAGCGGACCGCGGACACGGTCAACCAGATGCTCAAGGGCGTCGTCGAGGACGGCACCGGCACCCAGGCCGGTCTCCAGGACCGCGACAACGCGGGCAAGACCGGTACGACGAACGACCGCAAGGACGCCTGGTTCGTCGGCTACACGCCGAACCTGTCCACGGCGGTCTGGGTCGGCGACGACGTCGGTGAGAAGACGTCGATGTACCGGATCACGATCGGCGGTCAGTACTACGACAAGGTCTGCGGCGGCTGCCTGCCCGGACCGATCTGGAAGATCGCGATGACCGGGGCGCTGGACGCCAACGAGACCCCGGCGTTCAACCCCGTCCCCGTGCCTCGCGGCAAGGAGAAGGAGAAGGACAAGGGCCGCGACAGGGATCGGGACCGGGACGAGCAGCGGCCGGGAGACAACGGCCCCCTCCCCGGAATCAGCATCCCGCCGGACCTGATCGGCGGCGCCATCAGCCGCGGCCAGGGCAACGGCGGTCGGGACGGCGGCGGCAACGGGCCGTAGAGCCAAGGAAGATGACGCTCCAGCAAGATCGACAACCCTGCTACCGTTCTCCCTGATAGAGCATTTGTTCCCCTGGGGGGCGAACACAGACCAAGTGTTCCCGTGGGGAAGTGAATACGGGGAGTGGCGTTGGCGTTCAACGGCAAGATCAGCAACAAGCGTTTCTACACGCGACTGGTGGGAGTTCCGGTCGCCGCCATGGCGGCGGCGCTCATCCCGCTCAGCGGTGCGGCGTACGCGGCCGGTTGCAACGGCACCGGCTGCGAGAACAAGGGGCCCGTCGCGATGGGCTGCGATGCGGACGCCCGTACGATCCTGGTCACGGAGGTCTACCGGGGCCCGAGCCAGGGTCGCTCGGACCTCGAACTCCGCTGGAGCAACAAGTGCTGGGCCGGCTGGGTCCGCACCGGCGAGTCGAACTGGGGCACCACCATCTCCATCGAGAAGTGGAACCCGGACAGGACCCAGCTCATCACCCGCCGTACCGTGACCACGGCAAAGGGCGCCCACGACTGGACGAACATGGTCGGCGGCAAGGGCTACATGGTCCGCGGCTGCATCAAGGACACGCAGACCGGCAAGTCCTCGTGCACTCCGTTCCGCGGCACGATCTGATCACGGATCCTGAATGATGAGGGCGCCCCCCGTGCACGGGGGGGCGCCCTCATCCAGTCCGTCGCGGTGGATGCCCGCCCAACAGCCCTGACGGGTCAGTCCTTACGACGTTCCGGCGTCACCGACCCGCGGCCTCGGTCTGCTGCTGCGCCACCTGAAGAGCCTTGTCCGTACGGGACTTGGCGGCCGTCAGCTCCTGGCCGTGCTCCGCGACGAGCGCGTTCTGAATGCGGACTTCCTCGTCGAACCACACCTTGACCAGGTTCGTCTTCACTTTGCATTCGACCTCGGCAACGGCGATGGCCGTCGCGTTCCTGCCCGACGCCTCGCTCTGCGCCTGCGCATCGGCCAGGTCGTCGGTGTCCCACACCGTCTCCACCGTGTACCCGCGCTCCTGCATGCAGGACGCCCAACTCGCCATCACGGTCTTCACGGCCGGGGTGCTCTGGGACTGCTCGAAGCTGTCCACACCGAGTCGTTCGGCGAGCTCGACATCGGGGTTCGGAACCTCTCGCGCCGACTCCCCCGCGCAGCCTCCGGCGGGCAACGCCTTGCCGCCGACGGACTTGACGGCCTTTCCGTCGGACACGCCGCGGAGAGCGACGACTGCCTCGGGGGTCTCCCGCTCGGCAATCGCTTCAGCGCGTTCCACGGCCTGGTCCGGAAGGCTGTACCCGTACTGGCGGGCCTCGGTGATGTCAGTGATGCCGTAGCGACGGACCATGTTTGCGGAGTTGTTGGCCAGCGGAGGGGAGTCTCCGAGAACCTCCGTCCGCCAGTCGGAGAACCCGAGGGAGCGCATGCAGGCGATCTCGGAGTTGTCCCTCCCCCGGACGATCTCCACGTCCTGCGCGTAGGAGACCAGGTACTTCTCCAGAGGAAGTCTCATCCCCTTGGTGAGACCGCTTTCGGGTACCTCGGCAGGCCATCCCTCGCGGAGCACCTGCGCCTGTCTTGGTTCCTGGGACAGACCGTTTGTCCCTGATCCTGTCTGGACCGTCACGCCGCCGGTCTGCGTTCCGCAGCCCACGAGCAGAGACGCTGCAATGACGGCGAAGGCGCCGCTGATACGTCGCATTTTCAAAGCCTCTCGCTGCTGGCGTTCTCGTTCTTGAGTGCGGCTATCAGGTTCTTGCTGTCCCCCGAATAGAACGTCTGCGAGGTGCCGCCGTATCCGGTGTTGTAGTAGACGCGGTGCGACCTGGAGTCCTTGTTGACGGCGCCGGCTGCATTGTTCTTCACACCCTGCCCGGATCCTTCGCTCGGCCGGCAGACGGATCCGATGTTGTCATTCACCGGGAAGTTGCTGCCGTAGTCGAACTGGTACGCCACCACATGCAGACCGCCCGAAGTCACGGCGCTGTACCCCTCGTGGGAGTACTCGTCCTTGTTGGTGTAGAAGCAGGACGTGTAGAAGTACCCGCCGTTCTGCTTGCTGTTGTACATGATGATGAAGCACGCGCTGGACGAGCTGCACTCGTCGGACGTGTACGTCGTGACAGCGTTGGCGGGAGTTCCCGATGCGAGCAGTGCGGCGCAGGCTGCCGATGCAGTCACCGCGGCGCGCCAGAATCCTTTACGTTCCATTCCGTCTCACCTTTCTCAATGATGAGCGAATACAGGGAGGAAGTTCGCCCTGCGCGAAGGGCGCATACTGTGCGGCCGTTTCGAGATCTCAATCAGAAAACGTTTCCGAGAATGCTCAAATAGGCGGCGCGGGTGGAAATTGACATCGAACAGAATGCGCCAAGTGGCGGCATCATACGCTCGCCGCACCGACGTGGATCAAGATACTTTTTCTCTGGGTGGCCGAATAGCACCCATGCCGCCGGGAAGGCACCCCGGAAGCTGGGCTCCTTTTCGTCGCATTTATTTTCACAAAAGATGACACACTCGGGGCCACGGCGTACGGGGGCGGCGGCGCAATCGGAGGCGGAATGGCTTATTCCTCCCCTGTCCTCGACGTACTGCCCGACGGTGGACGCCAACTGGGTGTCCGCTCGCCGGCCAGGAGAGCCATGCACGAGGCACTTTTCGGACAGCTCACACGACAGCCGAGGGCCGGCATCTCGTGTCCGGGCCGAGCGCGGCGGCCGGGGGCACCCGGCCCTCGGCACACCGGGCAGGGAATTCAGCCCCGCCAGGCTCCTGGCACCGCACGTCGCGGGGCAGTGCCCTGACCCTCAACTTCCTTGTGGACCAGACCAATTCACGGTTAGGGTCGCTCGATCATGACAAGGGGAGGACGAGTACGCATGCGCAGACTGACACCCTCACGGGCGGCGTCCACTGGGACTCCATGACCACGCTCGCGCCCTGGCACACGTCAAGCTGACGGGCTGCCGCCGGACAATCGTGCGCCCCTTTTCCCGCGGACGGAACCCGGCGGGAAAAGGGGCGCACGGCTGTTTCTTCCGCCCGGGCCGCCAGGCCAGGGCGCGCGGTTGAAGGTACTCAGCCCGCGAGCAGCTGCTTCACCGTGGCAGCCACCCGGCCGCCCTCGGCGCGGCCCGCGACCTTCGGGTTCACGATCTTCATCACGGCACCCATGGCGCGAGGGCCCTCGGCCCCGGCCGCCCTGGCCTCATCGACGGCCTGCGACACGATCTGCCGGAGCTCGTCGTCCGTCAGCTGCTGCGGCAGGTAGGCGTCCAGGATCACGCCCTCCGCCTTCTCGCGCTCGGCCTGCTCGGCTCGACCGCCCTGCGCGAAGGCTTCGGCCGCCTCGCGGCGTTTCTTCGCCTCCTTGGCGATCACCTTCTGCACCTCGTCGTCGGAAAGCTCCCGGGCGGTCTTGCCCGAGACCTCTTCCTTCGTGATCGCGGAGAGGGTCAGCCGGAGCGTGGAGGAACGCAGTTCGTCGCGCGCCCTGATCGCCTCGGTGAGGTCTTCCTGCAGCTTGGACTTGAGCGTGGTCATGGGGCCAAGTGTCGCAGGTGGCAGCCGGGGCGCGCCCCCGCATTTCACCTGCACGGCGTGCTTCTGCGTACGTTCCCCCGCCCCTGCGCCGGCGCGGACGGAATGCCTCCCCCCGATCCGAGGCGGCTGCCGTAAGGCCGAGGACACACGACAGCCGCCCTACGGCGACCGTCGCGTTCACTCCCGGACACCGCCCGTTGACAGCCTGCGCAGATGCCCTCCCTCCGCCCCTCAGTCGATTTCCGCCACTGCCAACTGCTCGGCCTCACAGGGTCGACGGCGCTGGCGGCGGGGGGAGTGAGCGCCGGTGCCCTGCCGGTACGGGAGGTGCTCGACCCCGATTCGGGCCTCGCCGCACTCGGCCTGGCCGGGGCGTATTTCGGACTCGTCCTGCTGATAGCGGCCTGGGTGCTGGTGGGCCGCGCAGTGCGCGGCCCCCGGCCGCCCGGGCGTCGCGAACTGCTGATGACGCTCGTCCTGTGGGCGGCACCCCTCGTGGTGGCTCCGCCGCTGTTCAGCCGTGACGTCTACAGCTATCTCGCGCAGGGCGCGATGGTCGACGCACAGATCGATGTGTACACCCACGGACCCTCCCGCCTCGGCGGCCCGCTCCCCGCCGAGATCGCCCCGCTGTGGCGGGACACCCCCGCGCCCTACGGTCCGGTCTTCCTCGCCTTCGCCTCGGCGATCGCGCACTCGCCGGACGTCACCGCGCTCACCTCCGACCAGGTGACCGGCGGAGTGCTCGGGATGCGGCTCGGCGCGCTGCTCGGCGTGGCGTTGATGGCGTGCTGCCTGCCGCGGCTGGCACGCCACTGCGGCGCCGACCCGTCCCTCGCCCTCTGGCTCGGCGCACTCAATCCCCTGGTGCTGCTGCACCTCGTCGGCGGCGCGCACAACGACGCGATCATGCTCGGGCTGCTGGGCGCCGGCCTGGTCGCCACCCTCGGCAGCAGGCCCGCCGCAGCGGTCGTGCTGATCACTCTCGGCGCCCTGGTCAAGGCACCCGCGGCGCTGGGGCTGATCGCCGTCGCCGTCCTGTGGGCCCGGCAGGCACCGTGGGCGCGGGCACCCCGGCTGTCCGCCGGCCTCGCCGTGACCGGTGTCTGCGCGGCCACCACCGCGGCGACGACCGCGCTCGTGGGCACCGGCTACGGCTGGCTGACCGCCCTCGACACCCCGGTGTCCCCCGAGAACTGGTCCCTCACGTCCACCCTCGGCCGGATGACCGGCGCCCTGCTGAACCAGGCCGGCGACGGACTCGCGGACCTCGCCCGTTTCGCCACACCCGCCTGGCATCTGCTCGGTCTCGCCGCCACCCTGCTCGTCGTCCTCATCGCGTGGAGGCGACACCATCTGCTGCGCCCGGTGCACGCGTTGGGGCTCAGCCTGATGGCGGTGGCGCTGCTCGGGCCCGCGATACGTCCCTGGTACGTGCTGTGGGGCCTGTTCCTGATCGCCGCCGCCGGCCCTGGCAGACCGCTGACCCGCACGGTCGCCGCGGCCAGCGGAATCCTCGCTCTGGCCGTACTGCCGAGCGGATTCGCCCCGGACGCAACACAGTTGGCCCTCGCCGCTGGCGGCGGGCTGCTCGCACTGACGGCGCTCTGGGGCGCACACCGAATCACGCAACAGCCCGTGGGGAGTACGGCATGACACAGCTGGAGACGACGGAGGCAACCTGGCGGTGGCCTTCGTCCACGCGCGGTCGGCTGCTCCTCGTCGCAGGGCTGGCCGCGGCCGTCCTGCTGTTCCTCGCGACCGTCCCGCTGCACCGCGACTGGTTCGACCTGGGTGTCTACTACGGCGCCGTGCACCACTGGCTCGGTGGTGGAGACATCTACGAATACCTGGTTCCCGGGACCCATTACGGCTTCACCTACCCGCCGTTCGCCGCCCTGTGCATGCTGCCGATGTCACTGGTCGGCTGGCGCAGCGCCGTCGCGTCCAGCGTGCTGCTCAACGCGGCAGCGGCGGCGGCGATCCTGTACTGGACAGCCGGTCCCGTCGTCCGTCGCCAGGGCTGGACGCAGTGGTACGCCCTCGCCCTCGCCGGCTGCGCCTTCGCCCTGCTGGAACCGGTGCGCGACACGATCAGCTTCGGCCAGGTCAATCTGCTCCTGCTCGCGCTCGTCCTGGCCGATGCCCGGCTGTCGGCCGGCGCGCGCACCCGCCGGTATGCGGGCATCGGCATCGGCCTCGCCGCCGCGATCAAGCTCACGCCCGCCGTGTTCATCGCCCATCTCCTCCTGACCGGCCGGCCGCGCGCCGCCGCGACCGCCACGGCCGTGGCGGTCGGCGCCACCGGGCTCGCCGCCTGGATCGCACCGGGCGCCTCCCGCGTCTACTGGACCGAGGCGCTGTGGGACACCGACCGCGTCGGCTCGCTCGCCTACGTCTCCAACCAGTCCTGGCTGGGACTGCTCGCCCGGATCTCGGAACCGTACGAACCGAGCCGCGCCGTATGGGCACTTGGGGTGGTTGGGCTGCTCGGCGTGTGGGCCGTGCGCGTCCGCCGGGCGACGGCGGCGGGCGACGACGCTGCCGCACTCGCGCTGACCGGCGTACTCGCCTGCCTGGTCAGCCCGGTCACCTGGGTGCACCACCTGGTCTGGCTCGTCCCCGCACTCGTGGTCCTCGCCGACGCCGGACTCCGCGCACCCGTGGGCCCGGGCCGCCGCAGACTGCTGGCCTGGGCCGTCACTCTGTCTGTCGTGCTGTCCAGCAGCGTCGTCTGGCTGTGGAGCAAGGACTCGTCGGGCATCGACGGCTTCCTCGGCGGCAATACGTACGTGTGGATTGCCCTGGGACTGCTGGCAGCCTTGCCGCTGCGCCCCGCACCGGCGAACGCCCGCCGCCCACCGCTCCCCGCAGCCTGACCGGTCTGCGACGATGGGCGCATGCGCGCACGCTACGGGACCCCTCTGAAAATCACCGCAGGAATCACGGCAGTCGGCGCCGCCGGCCTCGCCTACGCAGCCGGGTTCGAGGCCCGCTCGTTCCGGCTGCGCCGGATCAACGTGCCCGTGTTGCCCCGCGGAATGCGGCCCCTGCGCGTGCTCCAGGTCTCCGACATCCACATGGTCTCCGGCCAGCGCAAGAAGCGCGCCTGGCTGCAGGCCCTGGCCGGCCTGCGCCCGGACTTCGTCGTCAACACCGGCGACAACCTCTCCGACCCGGAGGGCGTGCCGGAGGTCATGGACGCGCTGGGCCCGCTGCTGGAGTACCCCGGTGTCTACGTCTTCGGCTCCAACGACTACTACGGGCCGAAGCTCCGCAATCCGGCCCGCTACCTCCTGGAGAAGGCCCAGGGCCGCCACGGCCTCAACGGCAACGCCCCCGCGGTCGGCGCCGTCCACAACCCGTGGGAAGAACTGCGCGACGGCTTCGACGCCGCGGGCTGGCTGGACCTGACGAACACCCGCGGCCGTCTGAAGCTCGAGGGCTACGAGATCGCCTTCACCGGCCTCGACGATCCCCACATCAAGCGCGACCGCTACGACATGGTTGCCGGAGGCCCGGAGAAGGATGCCGACCTGTCGCTGGCGGTCGTCCACGCCCCGTACCTGCGCACCCTCGACGCCTTCACGGCCGACGGCTACCCCTTGATCCTCGCGGGGCACACCCATGGCGGCCAGCTGTGCATCCCCTTCTACGGCGCCCTGGTCACCAACTGCGACCTGGACACGGAGCGCGTGAAGGGCCTGTCGACGCACACGGTCGCGGGCAACGTGTCCTACCTCCACGTCTCGGCGGGCTGCGGCACGAACCGCTACACCCCGGTCCGCTTCGCCTGCCCCCCGGAGGCGACGCTGCTCACACTGACCGCCCGCGACTGACGTCCCGGCCGGGGGCCTCGTGGCCCGGCAAAACCGGATTTCGTCTCCGGGCGCCCGTGGGCTAAAGTAAACGACGTCGCCGGGACAGTGGGCGGCATCGGGGTGTAGCGCAGCTTGGCAGCGCGCTTCGTTCGGGACGAAGAGGTCGTGGGTTCAAATCCCGCCACCCCGACAGAGAAACACCAGGTCAGGGCCGGTTTCCTTCACGGGAAACCGGCCCTGACTCGTTGCGCAGGGCTCTCCTGGGAGAAATCTGGGAGAAGATCTTGAAATTCTCTGCCAGACGCGCCTACCGGCGCCCGGTCAGACGCTCCTGGAGCAGACAGTTCAGCACGGTCACACGGGAGATGTGGGACTCATCGCCAGGCGGGCGTCGAGCGCCGCTTCCCACTCCGCGGTAAGGCCCGCTTTCAGGTCCTCGCGCATCTGTCGCGTGATGTGCGAGTAGCGCGCCTGAACTGATCCGTCCATGTGCCCCATGCGCTCGTCCATCAGCTTCGGCGGGATACGCATCTCCTCCATCCGCGTCTTATGCGTGTGACGCAGCCCATGGGGAGTCAGCCCCTTCGCGATCGGCAGCCAGCACGCATCCGCCCGCCCATGGGCACCCCTCCCCCGCGCCGGGACACCGGGCCACGGCTCCGCCAGGAGGGGCACGGGCCGCGCCTCCTGCGGGGCCTTCTTCGGATACCAATCCGAAGCGGCCGGCGTGAAGAGCCACGTAGCGAACCCGTTCCTGCGCCAGTGGGCAGTCTGGTCCATGGCACCCCCGCCGCGTGTGAAGCCGAGAGCGAGGATGGCCTCGCGCACACGAGTCTTGGTCACCTCGCCCACGACGTCCGGCCGGTTGAGGACATTGGACACGGTGCCCGTGGAGACGCTGGCGCGCCGCGCCACGTCCACCACTTTCGCTCCGGTCTCCCCCTTCCGCGAGACTCCCTGGCCACGGAACACGTACGTCCTGCCATGGCACGGGCAGGGGGCCGGGCGGGTGCGAGCAACGTGCCCGGACAGCAGACGCACAAGCCACTTCGGGAGATCGAGCGTGCGATAGCTGTCGTCCTTGGGAGGGCACCGCTCGAACTCTCCCGAGTCGAGCTCGTAGAGCTGCCACTCAATCCGCAGGGCCGAAGGGCGGAGAAACTCAGCTTCCTAACCAACAAGCTCGCCCCAGCGCATGCCGGTATAGCCCTTCGTGACGCCAGCCACGAATTCGTCGTCGCGGCCGGAGAGGAGGGCAGCGCGCTCGGCGACAAGAAGGACGCCGAGCGGATCCGTGACCACCTTGAACCCATCCGCGGCGCCGTCGGCAACGAATCCAAGGTGAGACGTCCGCCGTCGGGAACGCCAGCTATGGCTTCGGAGTCGTACTGCCGTCCCTCGTGAACGAGTAGGTAGGTAGGTGGGTAGGTAGCGCTGCGCGGAAGGGGTGCCCGGTAGACCCGGACACCCCTTCCGTTTCAAACGGGCCTGCCCGTCAATCGCAGGGATCGCCGCTGCAGGTGCCGTTTTGGGTCGCGTTCAGGATGGCCACGCCGGTCGGGGTGCCGGCGATGTCGAAGGTGTCGACCACCTCGTCGGTGTCGGTGTTGATCACCGAGACCGTGTTGGACGCGGAATTGGTCACGTAGGCGCGGGCACGGGACGGATCCGCCGCTGCCCTGGCCGGTTCGTCGCCGACCGTGAGTGTGTCGACGACTGCGTTGGTCTCGGTATTGATCACCGTCACTGTGTCGTCGTCGAAGTTGGCCACATAGAGGCGGGCGCGGGACGGGTCCACCGCGACGCCCGTCGGACCGGCGCCGACGGGGATGGTGGTGAGCACCGCGTTCGTGTCGGTATCGATCACCGACACCGAATTGCCGAACTGGTTGATCACGTAGGCGCGGGCACGGCCCGGGTCCACCGCCACGTCGAACGGGCCGTCGCCGACGGTGATGGTGTCGACCACCGCGTCCGTGTCGGTGTCGATCACCGACACGGTGCTGTCTTCTCTGTTGGCTACATATGCGCGGGCGCGGGACGGGTCCAAGCCCACCCCGATCGGGCTGCCACCGACGGTGATGGTGTCGACTACCGCGTTGGTGTCGGTGTTGATCACTGACACTGAGTCGTCGGCCACGTTGGTCACGTAGGCGCGGGCGCGGCTCGGGTCCACTTCCACGTCGGTCGGGGCGCCGCCGACGGTGATGGTGTCGACTACCGCGTTCGTGTCGGTGTCGATCACCGACACCGTGTCGCTCTCGCGATTGACCACGTAGGCGCGGGCACGGTCCGGGTCCACTTCCACGTCGATCGGGGTCTCGCCGACGATGATGGTGGTGAGCACCGCGTTCGTGTCGGTGTTGATCACCGTCACTGTGTCGGCGTCGAAGTTGGTCACATAGGCACGGCTGACGGTCGTGGGGGGCTTGGGCTCGGCGACTGCGGCCTGCGGCGTAACGGCTGCCAGCAGTACGGCGGACACTGCCGCCAGGCCCACCAGCCACGCTCGGCGGCCGCGCCACGACTGCGCCGGTCTACCCTTCATGCGCCTGACCGGCGGGCACTCATGGCTGTCTGGGGTTATGGACATCACATCTCCTGAACGGACTGTTGCGTAGGGGGCCGGAACGGTCCCCCCGCTAGCAGCCGGCCGCAGCAGCAGCCTCGTGTGATGCGGCTGCCCTCGCCAGGCAGGCGTGGCCAAACGGGTTCTTCGGAGTTCCACCGGATCCGCCCCGTGCCGGGCGCTGGTGGGTCACAGCTCGTGGCCCTGCTGATTCGGCTTCAGAAAAGGGTTCCGAGTTGGGCACCACCCGCCGCCCGTTGGGCACCGGACCTTGCCCCGCCGAGGAGCTGTCGCCAATCGGCGACAGCAGCTCTCGATTGCCAGGGCGGTTCCGGCGGTAGCCGCACACCAGGCCCGTGCAGGCGCCGGGCCCGGCCTCCCGCGTGACACGGAAGTCCGGGCCGGGCGTGTGGGTTTGGTTACCGCTGCCAGAGGCTGTGTTCCCTGACCAGTGAGCCTTCCGCTGTCTCAGATCGATGCCCGAGCCGCTCAGTCTCACGAGCGTGGCTTTTCCTCGTGGCCTGGGCGGTGGCAGCAACGGGAGAACATCCGCCATCGCGGCGAAGAGCGCGAACAGCAGCCGGCGGGGTCCGTTGGGGTCGTACATGCCGGGCAGGGGTACGGCCGGTCTTTACCTACCGGGCAGACGTGACCGGCGTCGGGTTGGTCGTGGGCATGGAGGGCGCCGACGACTGCCCGAAGCCGGGGACCAGCAGGAGAGCGAGGAGTGTCGCGACGGCAGCCCCCGTGAGGATCGACTCCACCAGGTCGCCATGGCCGGCGGCTCCGTGCGTCCGCGCGGTGTACTTGAAGACCCCGATGCCAACGGCGTAGCCCACGACGATGAGCAGGGCTGCCAGCGGCGTGATCTGGATGGTCACGACGTCCTCCTCGCTGTCCGCCCGAACCGGCGGTTCGTTTGTGCCGGGTGGCACGACGCCATGTCACCAACAGGGCTACGGGCGGGGCGGTCCCGGAACTTCGCGAGGTTCTACGCTGAGCCGCATGGCGAGGACCACGAGCACAGCGATGCGCGAGCTGATGGAGCGGTCGGGAGCGTCTCAGGCACAGATCGAGCGGTGGCAGAAGCGGGGCTTCCTACCGAGACTTCCGAGGGCGTACGCCGGGGGCGGAGGTAGCAAGTCGGAGCTCAGCGACGAGATCGTCGAGCGGGCGAAACTGCTGGCAGATCGTGCAACGCAGGGCACCTTGACGATGGGCCCGATCTCGTTGATCGCCACGCTGTCCGAACCGGATGCCGCCCTCCTACGCGAAGCGGTCATCGAGAACCTGACTGCGCTGCGCCGGCGAGTGGGCATGGACGTCCAAGCCGCCTCGCCGCGGGAAGCCGCGCTCGCTCGCCAGGGCGCCGCCGACCGGAAGGCCAAGCGCCAGGGCCGTACCTGGACCCTGAAGGACATCGCAACGGGCCCGGTTAAGGAGGGATCAGCGCTCCAGCTTGCCGAACTGATGACGCTCTTCAACCGGGACACGGATGTGGAGATCGACGATGGTGACCTGGAGGTTGCGATCGACATCGTGGTGGGGCGCGCCAAGGAGAACTTGTCCCGAGCAATCGGTGTCCCGGTCGGTCTCCTGCCGCCCGGTATGGAGGCGGGGCTCAGAGCCGGTGCCCGCCAGCACCTGCTCGGCGCTCCGACGTTCGATAAGGAGTGCGACCTGGTCCGATCCGTGCCGGAAAGCCTGCTGATCCGGGCATGCCGCCTTGTTCCGATGGTCCGGCGGGTCCAGATCGCAGCGGTGGAGTCCGCGAGGCTGGCTCACACACTGCACACCGGATCGCTGACGGCGGAAGGCTCGGCGAGTGGCACGAATTCCCCATGCCGTACGACAACGTGCAGCGGATGGAGGCGCACCCGATGTGGGAGCGCTGGGGGAGCAAGGTGATCGAAGCTGGAGCGGTGCGCGACAGCGGGGACGGTCAACGCATCGTGGTTTGCCTGCTGAACCCGGCCACCTTGGATGAGCTGGAGGACTACGCCGACTTCCTGGTGGCGCTGATGCCGGCGCGGGCCTTTCACCGACTGGCGTTCAATCCACCTGGACCCGAGAGCCTGACGGTCCAGTGAGCGCCTAACTGGTCAGCGCCGGGCACTGGAAGCCGGGCGACCCCGACGATGCCCGCAACGGTGATCGCCGAGCGGATCGGCTGGGAGAGGGGCATGACGATCCTCAAGGACCGCATCCATGAGCTCCGGCCGGCCTACGAGCTGGAGGAAGCATCCGGCGGGGTGGCGTGTTTCCTTGCTGATACGCCGAGGCCGATCCGCCCATGGTCCGGGTCCGGTCCCGGTCGATGCAGCCGCCCAGGCTGGGCGGTGCCCCGACACGCAACAGCTTGGCCGAGGCGCGCGGCCGGGCACCTCGGCCGGCAACTGCGGGTCAGTCCCCGGAGTTGACGCATACTGCCTCGACGACGAAGGTTTTGTTCTCGCTGCTCGGGTTGAAAGCGTCTACGAACCAGCCATCCACAT
Organism: Streptomyces sp. NPDC043812; assembly: GCF_056436245.1. Lineage (NCBI taxonomy): Bacteria > Bacillati > Actinomycetota > Actinomycetes > Kitasatosporales > Streptomycetaceae > Streptomyces > Streptomyces sp. NPDC043812. The sequence continues at coordinate 29,033 of NZ_JBWKCY010000014.1, read as the reverse complement.
TGGGGTCGGGTCGCATCGCAGTCAGCTGCAGGCCCGTCTCGGCGATGTATCCGCCTCCGGTCGCGACCTTTCCTGCCGGGCACTCGGCGGTAGCGCCCATGGAACTGCTTGGCGGCACCGTGATTCCTTCGGTCCGGACCACCTGTCGTCCTGTCACGCCGCCGCCGTTTCCGTTCGGGGGCGGGGTGACCTCGGCGTTTTGGCTGCAGCTGACGTTCTGCGTGCCGGTGAATGTGTTGCCCTGCCCGACCTGTCCAGAGGGGAAACAGGCGAGGACGATCGAGGGGTTGTCGAGAAGGGAAAGCAGGCCGCCGTCTCCTTGCGCGTGGGCACCGCCGACTCCGAAGAGGAGTGCGGCCGTGGTCGCGGTGGAGATCGTGGCGAGCTTCTTGGCGAGCTTCAACGTGGCCTGCCTTGCGTCTGAGTGCGGGCGGAGCGCGGAATCGCTGCGGACAGCATCCCGGGACTTCCGTGGCGAACGATTGTTGGCGCGCGGGCCCATCGGGGCTTCCCCTGTTCGGCCCTATGCGCCGAACGGCATCCCCGGCCTCACACCTCGCGCTGTCCGCTGTCGTCGTCGCCGCAGTTGTTCCTCTGACGCGGCGGAGCTTCCAGGTGTCGCCGGACTGATCGGCCGGTCGGCGAGTTCCACGGCAATCTCGCCGACCGGCCGCTGAGGCTCGGGACCGTTCTGAGCTGAGCTGTGACCAGGCTGTTCCGGCGGTAGCCGCACACCAGGCCCGTGCAGGCGCCAGGCCCGGCCTCCCGCGTCACGCGGAAGTCCGGGCCCGGCGTGTGGGTTTGGTTCCTGCGGTCAGGGTTGGGCGCTTTCGAGGTCCCCGCCGCTGTCGTCGTTGCCCACCACCTCTGCGTCGATGTCGTCGATGGTGCCGTTGTCCAGGAGGGTCACGTCGTTCGTGACGTTCTTCATGACCAGCGGGAAGTTGGCGGCGACCCCACCGCCCGCCGCGTTACCATCCGGCGCGCTGGAGACGTTGCCGCGAACGACGGTGCTGGTCACCCTCACGTTCTCCGGGGCGGCCGCGGCTGCGGCGAGCGCGGCGCGCGCGAAGCCGCCCGGTGCGGAGGAGCCGTTGTCGCTGACGACACTGTCCTGGATCGTCGCCTGCGCGAAGGCTGCGACTCCTGCGCCGAACGCGAAGCTGCCCGTACCCGGGGTGACGCTGACAGAGTTCCGCGCCAGCCTGCTCTTCTTCACAGTCAGCGGACCCACGTTGAGGATGCCGCCCCCGGCTGTGGAACTCGCCTCCGTACCGTCGTAGACAATCGTGTTGCGGCTGATCTCGGACTGGTTCACCACGGTGGGCCACCAGCGTGGATGCCGCCGCCCTCGGCGAAGAAGTCGGACCTGGCGGTGTTGTCCTTGACCTTGCTGTGGTTCAGGCTCAGTGCGCCGATGGCGGCGATGCCTCCGCCGCACACGCCCACCCCGAAGATCGGGCAGTCGGTCGCGTCGCCGCCGCTGACGGTGGTCTTGTTCAGTGTCAGGGCGCCCGCGGGGTTCACGGCGAGAATACGGAAACGCGGCGCTGACCTCGCCCGGACGATCCCCGCGCCTCGGCCGTCGATCTTGATCTCGCTGGTGATCTCCGGTAGCCCGTTGGCGGGATTTCCGCTGTCCGGCTCCGTCAGCCGGTACGTGCACTTCGAGGCCAGCCGGAGTGTGTCCGCGCCCGCCGACGTGTTGGCTGCGCGGATGGCGGCGACGAGCTCCGCAACCGCACACGACACCTTCACCGCCTCGTCGCCGGCGTGCGCGTATGGACCGGGGAGCCCGGCCATCACGCCAGCCACCAGACCGGTGACCACCAGCCTGCGCGCCGCCCCTGCGCCCGTGAGATGTCATGGGTCCTCCCTCTGCACAGCGATCCGGAGGACAGCCGACCACGTGCCCGCCGCGGCGGCCCCCCTGGCTTGATCCGTCGGTCGTCGGCGTCGCTCAGCCGGCCGTTGCGTCGAACAGCGCTTTCGGCCCGCCCCCGGTCGTCCAGTCATATGAGCTCGTGAAGCCGAGTCGTAGCCCGCCGCCCACTGCGGTCAAACCAGAAGTCAACCGTTGGCCTACGGATTAGATGGCCGTAGGCCCCCCAAGAGCGGAGTCCGCGTCGGGTTCCGTTCCTCGGGTGCGATCGAAGGCCAGACGGCTGGTCCCTGCCTACGGTGTGGTCCATGCCTCAAGGACGTCCGGCCATCCCGCAGCCTATGCAGGTCGTGGGTTCAAATCCCGCCACCCCGCCAGCTGAAACAACAGGTCGAGGCCGGTTCGTCATCATGGCGACCCGGCCTCGGCGCGTTGTGCGTGCCGTTCTGCATCACCACGACGTCACTGCGGCGTCGCTGCGCTCTCCGTGCCGGCGGACATCGCCGCAGCGATCCGCGCCGCACCAGATCCGGACAGGGCTGCCAGGCCCGCAGGGCGGCCGGTCGCCAGGAGGAGCAGGTCGGCCGCGGGCGCCCGGGCCTCGTCGGGGCCATCGCCCGCCGACCAGTCAAGGTCCGTGGCGATCAGCGTGGTGCCCCGGAAGCGTTTGCGGGCGCCGTAGAACGGGCTGGAGCGTACGTGGTCGAGCGCCGCGATCGTCTGCGCGGGCGGAGCCTTCCGTTCACGGCCGAGCGGTCGGGCGATGTCCTGTCCGTGCACCAGCACATCGGCGAGCGGGTCCAGCGGACGGGAGCCGGGAGAGCGGCGGGCCGAGCCCGCCGTCTCCCGGAGTTGCGCCACGAGTTCCCCGGGCGTGAACCGGGCCGCCCGCTCCCGTGCCTGGTCCGCTTCCATCCGGTCGAAGTTGCCGCGAGCCCTGATCGCGCCCTTGACGAATTCGAGGAGCGAGGTGCGGGTGGACAGCGTCAGGTGGGCGGCGACGTCGTGCACCGTCCAGCCGGGACAGAGGGAGGGGACCTGCCACTCGTGGTCGGCGAGTTCGTCGAGGAAGTCCGCAAGGCTGAGGCGTTCGGCCGTCACCCAGGCAAGAATCTCGTCGCGGTCCATGGACAACCCCTCTGCCGGCGGCAGGGGTTTCCTGCCTCTCACCTGTGCGTCGAACGGGAACGGCCCGGATCGACAGCCAGGTACGGGCGTCTTTCAGGCCGCGCCTGGACACGCCATCGACCGATTCAACAGGACATCGCATCTGCTAAGAAAAAATTAGGAAACAGTTGCATATGAGATAAGAAGACTCGTATCTTGACGCGCATGCAGTCCTACACCATTGGGCAGGCGGCACGTCTGCTCGGCGTCAGCCCCGACACCGCGCGCCGCTGGGCGGACGCCGGCCGGGTCGCGACCCATCGCGACGAGGGCGGGCGCCGCCTGATCGACGGCCGGGATCTGGCCGCGTTCTCCATCGAGGTCGCCCAGGGCGGCACCGGCGAGGACGACGCCTCCTACACCTCGGCCCGCAACGCCTTCCCCGGCATCGTCACCGCCGTCAAGCTCGGCGACGTCGCCGCACAGGTGGAGATCCAGGCCGGTCCGCACCGGCTCGTCTCGCTGCTGACCAGGGAGGCCGTCGAAGAGCTGGGGCTCGAGGTCGGCATACGGGCCACCGCCCGCGTGAAGTCGACCAGCGTGCACATCGACCGCACCTGACCCCAGGCAACCCAACGGCGTCCCTCGCGCCGACGCTCGCCGTGTCTCCAGCCCGCCCAATGGGCTCTCGGGCGGGCCGCGTGGGCGGTCCGGCGAGTCATCCGGTGGGTTTTCCTGCGGGACGGGGAACCAGCAGGGGTATCCGCTCGTTGGCTCGATTGGGCAAAGAACTCGTCAAGAGGCGCGGCCCGCGCCGGATTGCGCAGGGGATTTCCATGGGTGTCAGCCTTTCCAAGGGCGGCAATGTTTCGCTCAGCAAGGAGGCCCCGGGCCTGACCGCGGTCATCGTGGGTCTGGGCTGGGACGTACGCACCACCACCGGTACGGACTTCGACCTGGACGCCAGCGCCCTGCTGGTCGATGCGAACGGCAAGGTCCTCAGCGACCAGCACTTCGTCTTCTTCAACAACCTGAAGAGCCCCGACAGCTCCGTCGAGCACACAGGTGACAACCTCACGGGTGAGGGCGAGGGCGACGACGAGCAGATCAAGGTCAACCTCGCGGGCGTCGCCGCCGAGGTCGACAAGATCGTCTTCCCGGTCTCCATCCACGAGGGCGAGAGCCGCAGCCAGTCCTTCGGCCAGGTGCGCAACGCCTTCATCCGCGTGATCAACCAGGCGGGCGGTGCCGAGCTGGCCCGCTACGACCTGAGCGAGGACGCGTCCACGGAGACCGCCATGGTCTTCGGCGAGCTGTACCGCAACGGCGCGGAGTGGAAGTTCCGTGCCGTCGGCCAGGGTTACGCCTCCGGCCTGCGGGGCATCGCGCAGGACTTCGGCGTCAACATCTGATCCACAGCATGGTTTTGGCGGTCCGGCCCGCACCACGGGCCGGATCCGCCTCCTGTGGAGTACGGTCGCAGCCTGCGCACAGAGCCGCCTGTGCCGAGGAGCGACCGACACGGAGGACGTGATGGCGGACGGCATAGCGCGTCAGTTGCCCGGGCTGGAGCTGTTGTGGTCGGGCCGCGTGCCGGAGCACGCCGAAGAGGCCGCGGCGCTCGGGCATGTGCTGGACGCCGAGGAGTCTGCGCGCCTGGCCGCCTTCAGGCGGCAGGAGGACCGGGATGCCTTCGCCGTCGCACATGTGACGCTGCGTCGGCTGTTGGGCCCGCGGCTGGGGCAAGCTCCGGGTGAGGTGTCACTCGTGCGGGAACCCTGCGCTCACTGCGGCGGCGCGCATGGACGACCTTATGTTCCGGGCAGGGATGTCCACTTCTCGCTGTCACACACCACCGGCATGGTGATGATCGCGCTCGCGTCCGCTCCGGTCGGTGTCGACGTCGAGATCCTCCCGGATGTCCGCACTGCCGACGACATCACGTCCCATCTGCACCCGGACGAGCGCGCGGAGCTTGCGGGGATGCCCGACGACGAGCGTCCCGCCGCGTTCGGCCGCTGCTGGACGCGCAAGGAGGCCCTGATGAAGGCGATGGGCGTCGGCCTGAGCGAGGACCTGTCGTTCGCCCATGTCGGCGTGGGAGCCCAACCGGCCTCCCAGGAACTGTGGTTGCTGGCCGATGTGCCGACCGACCCCGGCTACACGGCCGCCGTCGCCGTGCGCCGCCCGGGGACGCTCTAGGACCGGTCCGGGCGCAGGACCTAGAGGTCCTTGGCAGGCCAGTCCAGGAGTCGGGCCCCGATCGTCGCCGTCTGCAGGGTGAAGCGGTGCATCGGGTCCGACGGATCGGACCCGGTCAGTCGGTGGATGCGGTCCAGGCGGTAGGTCAGCGCACGAACGCTCAGGTTCAGGCGGCGTGCCGCCTGCGCCGATACGCACCCGGCGTCGAAGTACGCGTGCAGTGTGTCCAGGAGTGGCTTCGCCCCTCCCCTCGCCTGCTTCAGCGGCCCGAGCGCGCTGCGGACCAGATCGGCCATGGCGTCACGGTCGCGGGCGAGCACGGGAAAGACAAGCAGATCCGCGGCGTACAGCACCGGCTCGTCGAGGCCGATGCGATCGGCGAGATCGAGGGCGTTCAGCGCCTCCTCGTACGAGCGGCCCACTCCGCCCGCACCCGGCTGAGGGCGCCCGATCGCCACCCGCCCGCCCTCGGTCGCCGCGTGAGCCTGTTTGGCGAAGTAGCGCACGACCTCCTCCTGATCCGCCGGCACGACGCAGATCAGCCGCCCGTCCTTCGTGGTGAGGAGGATCCGCCGGTCCCCGAAGCGGGTGAACAGCGCCGTCTCGACCATGCGGGTCACCGGATGTGTGTCGTCGTAGGCCTCTGGACTCTCTGCGACACCCACCGCGTGGGCATGGGCGAGCCGCAGCCCGAAGCGTTCGGCCCGCTGGGCAAGTCGGCCCGGGTCGCTGCGGCCGTGCAGCAGGTCGTCGATGAACTCCCGCCGGGCCGCCTCCTCCTTGCGCACCGCCAGTCGCTGCGCCCGCTCGTAGCCACCGGCGAGCGCGTCCACGGCCTGCTCGACCGCGGCGAGCACCCGCTCGGGCGATGTGGTGTCGGGCCAGGCGAACCTCGTCTCGGCCAAGTACCGGATGACCAGGGGGCGAAGACCGTGGCCGGCCTCGGCGGCCTGTTCGCCGAGCATCCTGCGACCGTCGATCTCGTCACGCGTGAGACGCCGCCCGGTCCTGCCGACCTCCCCCAGGATGTCCGCATACCCCGCGAGATAGGCGTCCGGTATCTCCGTCGTTCCCATGCGTTCCCGTTCCATCCCCTGTGCCGCCGTGCCCGGCCCCATCCGCTCCGCTGCGCACACCGTCCCGTCGGCGTCCGCCGACCCATCCGACCCGGCATCGGCACACGGCCGTCGACGGCAGCGGTCCGCCTCCGTCACGTCAGCCGGACCGGCATAAAGAATGCGTCAAGGTTGCCGGAGCCTGGCAATGCAGGCAAGCCTTCCGGACTGTCACCATGGGGCGGCAACAAGGCAGGTGGACGCACCGGATGCTGTGACTCGGCAATGAGGAATGGGGGCGGGTCGTTGAGCGAGTTCGTTTCCGCCGCGTTCGTCTTTCCCACCACCCTGATCAGCGCCGCCCTCGTCGTGGTCGTCGTCTTCTGGGCGTTGGTACTGCTGGGCGCCGCCGACCACAACATGTTCGACTCGGACATCGAGATTCCGGGTGCCGCTGCCGGTCTCGGCACAGTGCCCGTCTCCGTCGCCGTGTCCCTGCTCATCACCGTCACGTGGTTCACCAGTCTCACGGGCACAGTGCTTTTGCGTCGCTCCGACCTCGCGGGAAGCCCGTACGCCGCCCTCGCCTGCGCGGTGCTGGCCACTGCCGCGCTCGTCGCCTGGACCGTCACCCGCTGGCTGGTGCACATGCTGGCGCGGCTCTTCCCCGACGAACCCGGGCCGTCCCAGGACTTCATCGGTATGACGTGCACGATCCGCACCGGTCGGGTGGACGGGCACTTCGGCCAGGCCGAGGTCGCCACACAGGACGGCTCCACCGCCGTCGTGCAGGTCAGAGCGCTGAGCGGACGACGCAAACCCGAGGAACCGCTCGTCTCCGGAGCGATCGGACTGCTCTACGCGTACGACGCCGACGGGGAGTTCTTCTGGGTCATGCCGTACTCGCCCTTCGGCGAGCTGTCCGGCACCAGTTGCTCCTCCGCCGCCTGAGCCACACACCCCGCCCCCGGACACCGGTACCGGATCCGGGCCCGGGCCACGCCCCTCGCTCATTGCTCATCGCTCATCGCTCGAGGGAACGCCATGGATGCCATCACGCTGACGAAGGCCGTCGCCGCGCTCGGGCTCCTCGCCGACAGGGTCACCGCGGCGGAGTCCGCGATCAACAGGGCCGCCAATCCCTGCCATCTGCTTTCCGGTCCCGGACGTGCGGTGCCGTGCCCGCCGCAGTGAACCAACCTGCGGTCACGGCCCGTTCGGCGGCGGAATGCCACCAGGCGGGCGGGGAGGCGCCGGTCACCCGGGCGGTGGGCTGGTCCGGGTGCAGCCCCAGGCGCCACAGCGCATCGGCGCGGACGTGGACGGAGATCCACCCGCGCCAGCGCCCGTCGGGGCCGGGGCCGCAGGCATGACTCCAGAACACCTCGCCGGCGGCGAAGGGCAGCCAGTCGATCCCGCGATCACGCAGTCAAGCGCGGAGGGCGGCGATCGGGCCGGGGCAGCCGCGCACGTTCTCGTAGGCGGCGACCTGTATCCACTCGGCGGCACCGGCCGGTGGTGCGACGTGCGGTGTGCTCATGGTTCTCCCTCGGCGATGGCCCTGATCCGGCGGCCAGTCCCCTCTGTTCGGCGGGTCGTGCTCCGGCGACCGTGTTGCGGCGGTCGTGTTCCCGGCGGTCCCCTTCTGACGCTCCTGAACGGGGACTTGGCCGCCGTCCGGAGCCGTCAGTACCGCTCCGTCAGATGCTCACGGCCGGTGGGCGGTTCGTACGGCTCCGGCCAGAAATCCGTGATCTCCGTGATTCTGCCCTCGGCGTCCCCGGTGAAGAAGGTGATCGCGTACATCTCTTCCAGCCCCACCCTCGCGCGGACCCAGGTCACGACCCGGTCCCCGTCGGCGATCACTCGCTCGACGTACAGATGCCAGTCGCCCGGATACTCCCGGTAGAACTGGAGGAACGCCGCCTTGCCCCGTATGCGCTCACGGGTCTGGGGAAGGTCGTAGACCACCCCGTCGGCGAGGGTGGACGCGAGAGCCGTCCAGTCCCGCCCTTCGGCGGCCGACCAGTGCTTCGTGACCGTGCTGCGCAGATCCGACGCAGCCGTCGATGAACTGTGTGCAGTCATGCGGTGAGTCTGCACCCCGCCACTGACAACGGGACAGGACGGCGGCCACCGGCGGCACCGCTCTCACCGGCCGGGCGACAGGATTGTCCACAGCCCGGAGGTTATCCACAGGCTGAGGAGAGTGTCGGCGGTTTCCGGTTTGATGGAGGGCATGAACCAGGCACACACCACACCCGACATGCCCGGCATGCCCGACTGGGAGAAGCGGTTCCGGGCACCGCGCGTCTCACTGCCCGACTGGGCCGAGGACGCCCCCGACCGCTCGCTGTTCGTCTCCAACGCGACGGGAACGTACGAGCTGTACGCGTGGGACCGCGCGACGGGCGACCGGCGCCAGGTCACCGACCGGCCGAACGGCACGACGGACGGCACGCTCACGCCGGACGGCGAGGCGATTTGGTGGTTCTCCGACACAGATGGCGACGAGTTCGGCGTCTGGATGCGGCAGCCGTTCGGCGGAGGGGAGGACGTGCCCGCGGCTCCTGGCCTGGATCCGTCGTATCCGGCGGGCCTCGCGATAGGGCGGTGCGGCACATCGGTCGTCGGCCGCTCCACCGATGAGGACGGCACGACGATCCATGTCGTACGGGAAGGTGCCGCGCCGGTCGAGATCTACCGGCACCGTGAGTCGGCCGGCGTCGGCGACCTCTCCCACGACGGGACGCTGTTGGCGATCGAGCACACCGAGCACGGTGACGCGATGCACTCCGCGCTGCGGGTGATACGCCTGGACGGTGCGGTGGTGGCCGAGCTCGACGACACCGAGGACGGCACTGTGGAGCTGGGCCTGGAGGTCCTCGGCTTCGCTCCTGTCGACGGTGACACCCGGCTCCTCGTCGGACATCAGCGCCGGGGCCGCTGGGAGCCGATGATCTGGGACGTGGCGACGGGCGAGCAGACGGACCTCGTGATGGACCTCCCGGGTGATGTGAACGCCGAGTGGTATCCGGACGGCACCGGTCTCCTCGTTGCGCACGCATTCGAGGCGCGGGGCGAGCTGTGGCGCTACGACCTGACGTCGCGCGAGCTGACCCGTGTGGACACGCCGACCGGGTCCGTCTCGGGTGCGACGGCCCGCCCGGACCGGACGGTCGAGTACCTGTGGTCGTCCGCCGAGCAGCCGCCGCAGGTCCGCTCGACGAGCGGACGCGTCGTCCTCGACGCCCCGGGCATGAAGGCCCCGGCGTCGGTGCCGGTCGAGGACGCCTGGGTGGAGGGTCCCGGAGGCAGGATCCACGCCCTGGTCCAGAAGCCGGCCGGGGTGAGCGGCCCGTTGCCGACCGTCTTCGAGATCCACGGCGGCCCCACCTGGCACGACAGCGACACCTTCAGCGCCGGCCCTGCGGCCTGGATCGACCACGGATACGCGGTGGTGCGCGTCAACTACCGCGGCTCGACGGGATACGGGCGGGAGTGGACGGACGCCCTCAAGCACCGCGTCGGACTCATCGAGCTGGAGGACATCGCCGCGGTCCGCGAGTGGGCGGTGTCGTCGGGGCTCTCCGACCCGGCGAAGCTCGTGCTGGCGGGCGGATCGTGGGGCGGGTATCTGACGCTGCTCGGACTGGGCACCCAGCCCGAGGCCTGGGCGCTGGGCCTGGCCGCGGTCCCGGTCGCGGACTACGTCACCGCTTACCACGACGAGATGGAGGCCCTGAAGGCCATGGACCGCACGCTCCTCGGCGGTACGCCCGAGGAGGTCCCCGAGCGCTTCGAGGCGTCGTCCCCGCTGACGTACGTCGACGCGGTCCGGGTCCCGGTCTACATCTCGGCCGGGGTGAACGACCCCCGCTGCCCGATCCGCCAGGTGGAGAACTATGTGGACCGTCTGGCGGCCCGCGGAGCGGTTCACGAGGTGTACCGGTACGACGCCGGTCACGGCTCCCTCGTGGTGGAGGAGCGCATCAAGCAGGTGCGCCTCGAGATCGCCTTCGCGGAGAAGTATCTGAAGGCAGACGGGCTCGGAAGCGGAAACGCCGACGGGGACGGGACCGCGGCGCCGGACGGGCACGGCGAGAGGAGCGTTATCGCGCAGGAGAGGTGAGCCGGGCGCGGGCGGCCACCGTCCGCCTTCGGTGGCCTGCCCCGGGACCGGCCCCGGGGCAGGGGGCCGCGGGCTCGTTCCGTACCGTGGAGGGGTGTACCGCTTCCTGCTGACGCCCCGCTGGTGGGGGATCAACGTCTTCGTCCTGCTGGCGATCCCGTTCTGCATCTTCATGGGGTCGTGGCAGCTGGGCAGGTTCGAGGACCGCGTCGACAGCCACCGTGAGGCCGAGCAGCGCCCTGGGCAGCAGAAGCAGACGGCCGCACCGCTCGACGAGCTGCTGCCCGTGGACAAGGAGACGTCCGGTCGGCAGACGAGGGCGACCGGCCGGTACGGCGAGCAATTCCTCGTCCCGGACCGCGAGCTGGACGGCAGGCGCGGCTCGTACGTGCTGACGCTGCTGCGGACGGACGGTGGCAAGACGTTGCCGGTGGTCCGCGGATGGCTCGCCCCGGGCGAGCGGGCACCGGCGGCTCCCGCCGGTGAGGTGACGGTGACAGGCGCGCTGCAGGCCTCCGAGACGGTGGGCACCGACGGGGTGCACACTGCGGGTGGTCTGCCGAGCGGCCAGCTGGGCATGATCAGCGCGGCTTCCCTGGTGAACCTGGTGTCGGACGACGTCTACGACGCCTGGGTCACGCTGGCTCGGACGGAGGGCGGACTGACGCCCGTGCCCGCAGCCGCTCCGGAGAACAGCGGGCTGGATCTGAAAGCGTTCCAGAACCTGGGCTACACCGGGGAGTGGTTCGTCTTCGCAGGGTTCGTGCTGTTCATGTGGTTCCGCCTGGTACGTCGTGAGGCGGAGGCGGCCCGGGACCGCGCGCTGGGCCTGGATCCGGATCTGGCCTGACCGCTCCCGGTCCGGCTTGCCCCGCCCACCCCGCGCCGGCCTCCTCGTGACCCACGCCCTGGTCCGGCATCCTCATGGCTCGCGCCCAGCGCCGGCCTCCTCGCGGCCCGCGGCCTGGTCCGGCCTCCTCGTGAGCCACGACCGCCGGCTCCCTCGTGGCCGCGCGGCCTGGTCCGTCCGGCCCACGTCATCGCCCCGCGCGCCAGGGATCACGATCCCGCTTGCCGGGACCATCGACCTGCCGTGTCCGCCCTGCGGTGTCCGCCGCGCATGCCGTGCCGTGTCCACCGCGTCCGCCCTGCCGCGCCCGCGCGTCTGCCCTGCGGTGTCCGCCGCGTATGCCGTGCCGTGTCCGCCGCGCCCGCGCGTCTGCCCCCGCCGTCGGCCTGCCTGGCTGTCTCCGGCGCTCGGGCCGACCGCCGACCCCCTGGGGTCCGGGCGTCCGGGGGACGGCCCGCGGCTGACCTTCGGTGACTCTGCCTGCCCCGGCTACTGCGCTGCCAGCATCCCCGTGCGGTAGATCGTGCCCGCGCAGGCGTTGGCGACCGTCGCCTGGGTGCTCGCCACTCCGCCCTCGGGGCTGTGGGTGACCACCACGCTGCCGTCCTGCGTGCCGTCCTCGGTGAGGAGCTGCGGCTCCGCGTTCTCCACCGTGGTGTCCGTGGAACCGCCCGAGCCGGCGGAGCCACCCTCGGTCGGCGACGGGTCCGGCGAGGGGTCGCTCGTGGTGGGGCAGGTGTCGGACGGCACCCAGGCGAACTTGACCTCGTACGCCATGGACGGCTGCAGCACCATCGACGCCTGGTCCGCGGACGGGTCGGGCAGACCGCCCGCCGCGTCGCCCGCGGTGTGCGCGACCACGCTGATACGGGCCGGGTCGGCGGCACCCATGGTCTGGAAGCCGACCGCGCCGCCGCCTGGGACGACGCAGTCGCTCCCGGAGACGTTGGAGATGCGGAAGGTGCCGTACACCTTGCCCTCGGGGTCGGGCGAGTTCGTCTGTGCCGAGACACCGAGCTGTGCGCTGCCGCAGGTCGGTACGGCGCCGCCCGCGGTGCCCGGCGGGACCGGTTCGCCCGAGGCGCCGTCCCCGGCGCCAGTGCCGGGCTGGTCACCCGGTGCCGAGCTCGTCGGGTTCTTGCCCTCGGCGTCCTTGCCGCTGTCCCTCGTCGGATCGAGCGGGTCCTTGTCGCCGCCTGTTGCTCCCGGCTCGTTGCCGGTGCCGCCCTGGGCCTGCTCTCCGTGTCCGGCGTTGACCGGGTTGGCGTTCTCGCTGCCGTTGGAGTTCGCCACATGGACGAAGGCGGGGACGGCGGTGCCGATCAGCAGCACCGCGGCGGCGGCGCCGACCAGTGCCTGCCGTTTGCGCGCCCGTCGCGCCGGGACCGCCCGGCGAAGATGGTCGAGCGCGCCGTCCGACGGCTCGAGTTCGTCGACGATGCCATGCAGCATCCTGCGCAGGGCTTCCTCGTCCCCGCCCAGGCCTGTCCCAAGGCCGCCCAGCTCATTTTCCGGCCCGTTGCTCACTTTTTCGTTCCCAGTCCGGTCGTCAAACGGCCCGTCCGGCCCATACTGCTCAAACCTGTGCTTGTGCCCGCTCATGCCGTGGCCTCCATGGCGACGCGCAGCGCCGCGATGCCGCGCGAGCCGTACGCCTTCACGGACCCGAGGGATATGCCCAGGGTCTCGGCCACCTGGGCCTCGGTCATGTCGGCGAAGTATCGCAGCACCAGCACCTCTCGCTGGCGCCTCTGGAGCCCTCGCATCGCCTTGATGAGCGCGTCCCGCTCCAGCTGGTCGTACGCACCCTCCTCCGCGCTCGCCATGTCGGGCATCGGCTTGGAGAGCAGCTTCAGCCCGAGGATGCGGCGGCGCAGCGCGGAGCGGGAGAGGTTGACGACGGTCTGGCGCAGATACGCGAGGGTCTTCTCCGGCTCCCGCACGCGGCTGCGCGCGGAGTGGACACGGATGAACGCCTCCTGGACCACGTCCTCGCAGGAGGCGGTGTCGTCCAGGAGCAGGGCGGCGAGACCCAGCAGCGACCGGTAGTGGGCGCGGTAGGTCTCGGTGAGGTGATCGACAGTTGTGCCGGTGGCCATGGCGTCGTCAGCACCCGGCCGCGGCGCCGGAAGACGCGTGCTTCGCGGCGCGGGCACCGGTGAGATCACCGGCATGCCGCCGGACGGGCGTGCCCTGCGGATCGGGCGCACCGAAGCGCCACGGACCGGGACCACCCCTGGGATGTCGAGAACCTCTGCCACGCCTGTTGGACACGTTCCCCCCCGTCAGGGTTGTACGCGTACGCCATCGTTTTTGACGATGCACTGAATGCCCTCATGCGCACTCGCTTTTCCCCAATGCCCCATTTTCACGATGCCGTTCCGAGGCGACCGCAAAGACGCTTCCCGCCCAACTGCCGGTTGCAGTAAGGGGGGAAGCGAATAATCGAACACTTAGACACCGCAGTTCAAGTGGTACAGACCTTCAATTACCTCACAGGGTGTCCACAGATCCTACTTACCCGTACGGCCATCAGTTGCCGGACCGTGGCCCGGGAACGCGACGGACGGTCGCCGGGCTCAGGACGAGTGCCGGGGCCGCTCCGCCAAAGTGCCCGGCTCCGGGCCGAGTTCCGCGGCGACCGCCTCCGCGATCTGCGCCGAATTCAGCGCGGATCCCTTGCGCAGATTGTCGCCACAGACGAACAGTTCCAGGGCACAGGGGTCGTCCGGGGCCCTGCGCACCCGCCCGACCCAGATCGGGTCGGTCCCCACCACATCGGCGGGCGTGGGGAAGTCGCCCGCCTCCGGATCGTCGTAGAGCACGACGCCCGGGGACGTTGCCAGGATCTCGTGCGCCCGCTCGACCGTGACCTCGTCCTCGAAGCGCGCATGCACCACGAGGGAGTGCGCCGTCAGCACGGGGACGCGGACGAACGTCGCCGCGACCTTCAGCCCCGGCAGGCCGAGGATCTTCCGCGTCTCGGACCGCAGTCCCAGCTCCTCGGACGACCAGCCACCGTCCGCCGGCTCACCCGTCCACGGCACTACGTTCAGGGCGAGCGGCGCGGGTAGCGGACCGAGGCCGTCGCGCAGCGCCCGGCGTACGTCCCCGGGACCGGTGCCCAGCTCCGTACCGGCGACCAGGGACAGCTGGGTGCGCAGCGTGTCCACCCCGTCGCGGCCGGCGCCGCTGGCCGCCTGGTACGAGGACACCACCAGCTCACGCAGTCCGAATTCGGCGTGCAACGCTCCCACCGCGGGCACCAGCGTCAGCGTGGTGTCGTGCGGGCTCGCGACGATGCCGCGCGGCCGCACCCGCACACAGTGCGGATTGACCTCGGGAACGACCAGCGGGACGTCCGGGTCCGCACGGAATGCCGGGGAGTTGTCCACCACCACCGCGCCCTTGGCGACGGCGATCGGCGCCCAGCGCTCGGCCACCTCGCCCGGCACGAGGAAGAGCGCCACGTCCACGCCCTCGAAGACGTCCTCGTCGAGGGCGACGACCTCGCACTCCTCCCCGCGCACGGCCAGCTTGCGGCCGGCCGAGCGCGGGGAGGCGGCGAGTCGTATGTCTCCCCAGATGTCCGCGTGCTGGGACAGGATCTGGAGCATCACCGCGCCGACGGCCCCGGTCGCTCCGACGACCGCGAGCGTCGGCTTGCGGGTCATCGACGCACGCCTCCGTGCCGGCGGTTCATCGGCCGGTGCCTCCGTAGACGACCGCCTCGTCGGAGTCGGAGTCGAGGCCGAAGGCGGTGTGCACGGCGCGCACCGCTTCGTTGACGTCGTCGGCGCGGGTGACCACGGAGATACGGATCTCGGAGGTCGAGATCAGCTCGATGTTCACACCCGCGTCGGACAGCGCCTCGAAGAAGGACGCGGTGACGCCGGGGTTCGTCTTCATGCCCGCGCCGACCAGGGAAATCTTGCCGATCTGGTCGTCGTAGCGCAGCGAGTCGAAACCGATGGCGGCCTTCTGCTTCCCCAGAGCGGCCATGGCCTTGGCGCCGTCCGTCTTGGGCAGCGTGAAGGAGATGTCCGTCAGGGCGGTGGTGGCGGCAGAGACGTTCTGCACGACCATGTCGATGTTGATCTCGGCATCGGCGATCGTGCGGAAGATGGCCGCGGCCTCGCCCGGCTTGTCCGGCACGCCGACGACCGTGACCTTGGCCTCGGAGACGTCGTGAGCGACTCCGGAGATGATGGCGTGCTCCACCTTCTGATCCCCTCGCGGTTCGTTGCTGACCCACGTCCCCTGCAGCCCCGAGAACGAGGACCGGACGTGGATCGGAATGTTGTAACGGCGTGCGTACTCCACGCACCGGTGCAGCAGCACCTTGGAGCCCGAGGCGGCGAGCTCGAGCATGTCCTCCGAAGAGATCCAGTCGATCTTCTTCGCCTTCTTCACGACCCGCGGGTCGGCGGTGAAGACGCCGTCGACGTCGGTGTAGATCTCGCAGACCTCGGCGTCCAGCGCGGCGGCCAGCGCGACGGCGGTCGTGTCCGACCCGCCCCGGCCGAGCGTGGTGATGTCCTTCTTGTCCTGGGAGACACCCTGGAAACCCGCGACGATGGCGATGTTGCCCTCATCGAGCGCCGTACGGATCCGGCCCGGCGTCACATCGATGATGCGCGCTTTGTTGTGGACCGAGTCGGTGATGACGCCTGCCTGGCTACCGGTGAACGACTGGGCCTCGTGGCCCAGGTTTTTGATCGCCATGGCCAGCAGTGCCATGGAGATCCGCTCTCCAGCGGTCAGCAGCATGTCGAATTCACGCCCGGCAGGGATCGGGGATACCTGCTCGGCGAGATCGATCAGCTCATCCGTCGTGTCGCCCATCGCCGAAACCACGACGACCACTTGGTGGCCGTTCTTCTTGGCATCGACGATCCGCTTGGCAACACGCTTGATGCCCTCGGCATCGGCAACGGAGGAGCCTCCGTACTTCTGCACGACAAGGCCCACGTGCGCTCCTCGCTCGGTCTTCTGCAGTCATTACTGCGGTCGGCTCAGTCTATCGAGCAGCCCGGAATCACCCGCCCGTTGTCACATCGTGAGATGTCCCGCTCACTACGTGATCATGGGCGGCTCCCGGGCTGCCCGTACGGGGCCACTGCCCCGGCCCCGGACGGGTACGCGGAGATGTGTGCCATGTCACGCATTCGCGGGCGACGGAACCGCCTCCGGAACCGGACACGTCAGTGGCGGCCGACCCCGGTCGGGGCCCGCCGCCACTGACGTTGCGTACGGTCGCGCTGCTCGACAGCGCTGTGCGTTCAGTGAGCCCGGCGGAGCTCCGGCGGGCCGAGGATCTCCTCGACCATCACTTTGCCGGCCTCCTCCGCGAGCGCGTCCTCGGTGACGTCCTCGTCGGTGTCCAGACCGTCCAGTTCCTGGAGGGGCTGGTCGAGGCGGACATGGGCGACGAGGGACTGCAGGGCGCGCAGAGTGGCGGACGCGGTGGGTCCCCAGTTGGAGAAGTACGAGAACTGCCACCACCACAGGGCCTCGCTGGTACGGCCCGCGCGGTAGTGCGCGAGGCCGTGCCGGAGGTCGGTGACGATGTCCGCCAGGCTGTCGGAGATCCGCGACGGGACCGGCGCCTTACGGGGCTCGTACGGGTCGAACACCTCGGAGAAGACGTCCACCGGGTCGAGGAGGACGGCGAACCGCATGCGCAGATCGTCGACATCGACGTCCGGGCCGGTGTCCGGTTCGTACCGCTCGTCCGGGACGATGTCCTCGTGCGCGCCCAGGCGCCCGCCGGTCAGCAGCAGCTGGGAGACCTCGAGCAGCAGGAACGGCACCGCGCTGTCCGGCTCGTCGCCCTTCGCGACCTCGGTGGTCGCCACGATGAAGGATTCGATCGAGTCGGCGATCTGGACCGCGAAGTCGTCCGGGTCCTGACCTACCGCGTGCAGCATGGCGTCAGACATCGAGCAGTCGTCTCCCCTCGAAGGCACGGCCGAGCGTGACCTCGTCGGCGTATTCCAAGTCTCCCCCTACCGGGAGACCGCTGGCCAGCCGCGTGACCTTGAGTCCCATCGGCTTCACCATGCGTGCGAGGTACGTGGCCGTCGCCTCGCCCTCCAGATTGGGGTCCGTGGCCAGGATCAGCTCCGTCACGGCGCCGTCCGCGAGACGGGCGAGCAGCTCACGGATCCGCAGATCGTCGGGCCCGACGCCCTCGATGGGGCTGATCGCCCCGCCCAGGACGTGGTACCGGCCGCGGAACTCTCGGGTCCGCTCGATCGCGACGACGTCCTTCGGTTCCTCCACGACACAGATGACGGCCAGGTCGCGGCGGGGGTCACGGCAGATGTTGCACTGCTCCTGCTGGGCGACGTTGCCGCACACCGCGCAGAAGCGGACCTTGTCCTTGACCTCCAGCAGCGCGTGCGCGAGGCGGCGGACGTCCGTCGGCTCGGCCTGCAGGATGTGGAAGGCGATCCGCTGCGCGCTCTTGGGACCGACGCCGGGCAGCCTGCCCAGTTCGTCGATGAGGTCCTGAACCACGCCTTCGTACAACGGAACGCCTCTCCTGAAGTGCTTGCTGCTTACGGTAGTTGGTGAAGGTGGCGCTTTAGAAGACGCCCGGGCAGCGGGTTCAGAAGGGCATGCCCGGCATGCCGCCGAGGCCCTGGGCGAGCGGGCCGAGCTTGTCCTGCTGGAGCTGCTGGGCGTTCTCGTTGGCGGCCTGGACCGCTGCGACGACGAGGTCCGCGAGAGTCTCCGTGTCCTCGGGGTCGACGGCCTTCGGGTCGATGACCAGGGCGCGCAGCTCGCCGGAGCCGGTGACGGTGGCCTTCACCAGGCCGCCGCCCGCCTGACCCTCGACCTCGGTCTGCGCCAGCTCCTCCTGGGCACTGGCCAGGTCCTGCTGCATCTTCTGGGCCTGCTGGAGCAGCTGCTGCATGTTGGGCTGGCCACCACCGGGAATCACGGTCACTCCTGTCCGTACGTTGCTTCGGTACGGCCGAGCCTACGTGGTGGGCGGACGCCGTGCCCCATCCGGCGGTGACCAACTCTTTCGAGTGAGAGCCACCCCCTGCGACCAGGCTCCTCTACCTGATCAAGACGCCCGTGCGGGCGGAAATACGGGGTTCCCGGGCACACAGCCCACCATTCGGCGGTATGAAGGGCGTGCACGTCGGCGGGCGTATCAGAACGCACGCGCGCACCGTACGTCACACGGTGTAACGTCAGCATCTTTTGAGCACCTTTTCAGCAGAGCCGTAGAGGTAGAGGAGCGCACCGGTGAGCCAGCCGGAGATGCAACCCGGGGGGCCGGCCCGGGAGGAGCGCGGCACCGTGCCGCTGGGTGATCTGACCGGGCGGGCGTTCCCGCTCGGCGACTGGGGAGAGCCCGCGGCCCGCCTCGACGAGCTCTACCGCTGGGTGGAGGCGGACGCCCTGCGCACGGCCGACTGGTATCTGACGGACCGGGCCGGCAAGCGGCGCTTCGCCCGGCTGCTGCGCCTGGGCACGGCGCTGGGTGCGGTGGCGGGGGCGGGCCTTCCGCTGCTCGACCTGACGGACGCGGTGGACGGCGGGGCGGGCTGGGGCTATCTCTCCCTGCTGCTGGCCGCGGCCTGCATGGCGTGCGACCGCTACTTCGGCCTCACCGCGGGCTGGATGCGGAACGTGGCCACCGCGCAGGCGGTGCAGCGGCGGCTGCAGGCGCTGCAGTTCGACTGGGCGTCGGAGAGCGTACGGGAGGTGCTGGGCCCGACGGAGGGCACGGCGAGCGAGGCGGCGGAGCGGTGCCTGGGGGTGCTGCGGCGCTTCTCGGAAGACGTCGCGGAGCTGATCCGTACGGAGACGACGGACTGGATGGCCGACCTGCGGTCGGGGCCGGCGCCGCTGCGGATGGCCACGCTGTCCGCGCCCCGCGCGGACGTGGGCGCCTCGTCGCCGCCGGGGGCGGGTGTGGTCCAGGGCCGCTTCCCACTGCCGCCGGGCACCCGCCCGAACATGCCGCGTCAGCGGCCCCCGGAGCCGCCGCGCTGAGGGGGTGGCCCTGCCTGCGAGGGCAGCGGGGTCAATGCCTGCCCGTCGGAACGGCGCACGCCGCGCGGGGCGGGTCCAGCATTCTCGGCCGCTTCCTCGGCCGGGTGGGACTCCGACGCATCCGTTTCCACGGCCTCCGCCACTCCACCGCGACGCTGCTCCCGGAACAGGGTTTCGCCCTCGTCGTGATCAAGGAACTCCTCGGCCACGCCCACGTCCTCGTGTACGGGGATTGCGGTGGTACCAAAATCCCCGTACACGACACCGGGACAATCAGTCGAGGTCGAGCACCTTGGCCGCCTCGTCTGCCATCGCCGCCTCGCCCGCCGCGTTCGGGTGGACCGGGACGATGTTCGTGCCGAAGAGGAGCGGCTCGATCCAGCGGGTGCCGGCCGGGCTGCAGGCGTCGTGGCCCTCGGATGCCGGGGCCATGTCGACGAACGTCACCCCGGTCTCGTCGGCGGCCCGCTCGACGGCCGCATTCAGGTCGGCCTGCATCCCCCGCAGGTAGGGCACATCCCCTTTGGCGATCGGCAGCTTGAGGAAGCAGTCCGGGACGCTCCGCTCGGGCACGATCCACGGGTAGCCGAGGATCGCGACGTCCGCCCTGGGGGACGTGGCCTTGATCCGGTTCAGCGCCGCCTTGATCGCGGGGTACGTCTTCTGCTCGATCTCGTCCGAGAAGCTGCTGCCGTAGGTGTCCTTGCAGGGGCTTCCGTGGCCGGCCGTGAGCACGCCGAGGCCGCCGCAGGCGACGACGGCGTTGATGAAGGTGTTGTTGTCGTTGCCGCCGATGGTCAGCGTGACGAGGTCGGTGTCGCCGGTGAGGGCGTCGAACTGCGGGGGCACGCCCGGGTACTGGGACCGGGTGAAGTGCTCGGTCTTCGCGGCACCGCAGGTGACGTCGGTGAAGTCCGCACCGGTCCGGTCGGCGAGCAGGTTCGGGTAGTTCTTCGTGGTGCGGGCGCACAGCAGCGACGCGGACGGGTCGAGGGGGAGGATGCCCGACCCCGCGCTGAAACTGTCGCCGAGGGCAACGTAGTTGAGCGGGTCGGGGGTGGCCTGGACGGGCGTGGCGGTGCCGAGTCCGACGGCGGTGGTCGCGGCGGATGCGACGAACGCCGACAGGACTCGGTTCGGGACGCGGAACGGCATGGGGCGCTCCTTCAGGCGGATGATGCGGCTCTGGGCATGATTCGGCGCCCAGGCGCCGGTCCACGGAGCCACGACCTGTTCACCAAGGCGCGTTCACCCGATCGGTGCAGGAAGCGTAGGGGCGGGCCCCGGTGGCCGCTCCTGTGACTGCGTCACAACTCCCGTCGCCTTTTTCGTGAGCCGTCACGAACGCGTGGCGGGAAATATGTGCTTGTTCCCTGCCTGGTCACTGCGCGTGCCCAAGGGGCCGTGGGTGCGACGGCGCCGGGAGTGCCCCGGGCCGTCGCACACGTCGCGGACCGTCAGAAGACGTACTCGTAGCCCTGCCAGCCGGAGGCGAACTTCACGCGGCCGGCGAAGGTCGCCGTCCCGCTGCGGCCCGTTGCCGCGTAGCGGTAGACGTCGCCGGCGGCGTTGATGCCGATGAGGTCGGCGATGCCGTCGCCGGTCATCTCGCCCGGCGAAGCCAGCTCGGTGTACGTGTTCCAGCCGCCGCCGATCAGGATGCGCGGCGCGAAGGGCGAGGTCACGGAGCCGGTGCCCTTGTACAGGTACAGCCGGCCCTCGTAGGTACGGGCGATCAGGTCGGGGCGGCCGTCGCCGCTGTGGTCGCCGCCGCTGACGAGCGTGTCGTACACGTGCCAGCCGCCGCCGACGCGCACGCGGGTGTCGAGGGGCTGCTCCGCGGCGACCCGATTGCTCTTGTGCAGGTACAGGGAGCCGTCGAACCCGAGGCCCACCACGTCGCCCTTGCCGTCACCGGTGAGGTCACCGGGGCCGACGATGGTCGCGTAGCTGTTCCACTCCTCGCCCTCGCCGAGCCATCCGATGCCTTCGGTCCAGGCATAGCCCGGACCGATCTCGACGAGGTGGGCCTTGCCGTTCTCGTTGAGCGCGGAGCTCAGGGTGCCGTCGAAGTAGCCCTTCACATTGGTGCCCTTGTGCACCGGAGCGCCGAGCTTCCCGTCCGCGAACGCTGGCCGCAGGTAGATGCCGTCCGCGCCGTCGATGGTCAGCACCTCGTGCTTCCCGTACGCGGGCAGACCGCCGCCTCCGGCGTACAGCAGGACGTTCTGCCCACCGCTGCCGTACGCCTGGCGGGTGGCGAACTTGCCGCCGCCGGCTGCCAGATAGCGGTACACGGTCCCGCCCGGTGTGCGGGCGAGGAAGTCCGCGCGGCCGTCCTTGTTCAGGTCGTCGGCGGCGATCAGCTGATTGAAGATCTGGAAGCCGGAACCGACCTTGACCCGTGCCTTGAACGGCGCGCCCGTCGCAGAGCCCGTGCCCTTGTAGAAGTACAGGTCGCCGGCCACGGTCCTGCCGAGGATGTCGCCGATGCGGTCGCCGTCGACATCACCGGTGCCGACGAGCTGGTCGTAGATCTGCCAGCCGCTCCCCACCTCGACGCGGGAGGCGAAGAGGCCCGACGAGGCAACGCTGCGGTAGAGGTAGAGCTTGCCCTCGGGGGTGCGGCCGAGCAGGTCCGGCCGTCCGTCGCTGGTGACATCGCCCGGCGAGAGGATCTTGTTGTAGATCTGCCAGCCGTTGCCGATGGGCATGCGGTACGTGGTGCCACCGGTGCCGGACGCCTCGTATGCCGCCAGCTCACCGTTGGACCACAGGGCCAGCAGGTCGGGGGCCTTGGTGCCGTAGATGTTCCCGACCGGGACGATGTCCTTGGGGCGCCTCTGGGCGTCGTTGTTCTGGCCGACCGTGAAGCCCGCGGTCGTCCCGCTGCCGCTGAGCGCGATCGCGGTCGTGCCGTCGGCCCGCAGTTCGACCCGGTCGGTGAGACCGTCACCGTCGACGTCGTATCGCGGGGCCGGTGCCGCGGCGGCGGCCGCCGCAGGGTCCGCGGCCGGGCTGCCGACCAGGGTGACGGCGACGATGCCCGCGACGACGCCTGCGGCCGCTATGGCCCGCAGCCGGGACGTACGTGAATGGATCAAGAAACCCTCCCCTTGCATCACCGCGCGCTGCGCGGCCTCCGCGGACGTCGGGCCGACCGTTCAGGTCCCCACCCAGGTCGGGCCCGTGTCCGAAAACGCGCGGATCGTAGCAGCTAGGGGCCGGTCCCGGCGTCACGGGGCGTCAGTTGCCGGTGTCGCGGTTCCCGCACGTGGACTGCGATCGCGCGTGCCGCCACCGCTCCCGTCAGCGCCGCCGGTTCGAGGTCAGCGCACGGGCCACGATCGGGGGCAGGACCTCCCGCGCCACGCGGCGGGCCAGCGACGGGCGGCGGCCCGGTGCCGCCTGCGGCGCGGCAGCGACCGGTTCCGGGGCATGGGGCTCGGGCAGGGCCGTGGTCATCGCCGCCGGAAGCGGCTCGTGGCGGGACGTCGGCGGGGGCGGAGGAGCCGCTTTGGGGCCGCTGATGCGGATCAGCGGGACTCCCGCGACCTCCTCCACGCCGTGCCAGAAGTCCGTCCGCGTGTCCAGGAACTCCCGCAGCGCCTCGCGTACCGGCGCCGGGTCGCCCCAGGTGCCGTACAGCTTGGTGCCCGTGATCACGATCGGCCGCAGGCCCTCCGCCGCCACCGCGCCCCATACCGCCGCCGCGACACCCGGGCAGTGTTCGGCACGGAAGTCGTCGAAGGCCACGATGCCTTCGGGCAGCAGCAGTTCACGGGCCGCCGCGACATCGCCCCGCACATGCTCGTAGAGGTGGGACGCGTCGACATGGACGAATCGGCAGCTGGCGGCGTCGACGCGGGAGGTGATCACGGAGGTGGGGGACTGCACCACCGTGGGGAGTTCGTCGTGGAAGGAAAGGTAGTTCGCCTCGAAGGCCCGGCGGGTCAGGGTGGCGTACGAGCGGTCCATCTCGGCGCTGTTGGGGTCGTCCGGGGCCTTTGAGTCGAACAGGTCGCAGACCGTGAACTTCTCCCCAGCCTGTGGATAACGCCCGAGGAAGATCGCGCTCTTGCCGAGGTACGCACCGAGCTCCAGCAGGTCGCCGCGTACTCCCCGGGCGTGCTGGTCGTCGAGGAACCAGTCGAAGAGAAGCTGATCGACCGGCCGGAACCAGCCTTTGACGTCGCCGAACCGCAGGGGCCTGGGCAGGTCCGGAGACGTCGGGGGCAGTGATGTGGACAGGGGCTGTGACTGTGGCATGCCCGGTCAACTATGCCGAGGTGTCGGGAACCCCACGCGCACGTTACGAGCGCCGGACGATCCGGAACACGTCAGCTGAAGATGATCATCGAGCCCTGGCCCAGGCTCCGCGTCGCCGCTGCGTGCAGGCCCAGCCACACGTGCCGCTCCCGCGCGAACGGGCTCTCGTCGTAGGGAATCGGTCCGGCAGGTTCCTCCAGCGCCGTGGGGCGCTCCGGGGGCTGCGGCGCTGCCGGGGGGTTCGCCGGGTCGATGCCGATGGAAGGGGCGACGTACTCCAGCTCCCGCAGCAGGCCCTGGGTGGAGCCCAAGGGGCCGCCGCCTTCGAGCAGTTCGTCGTTGAACAGGGGTGCCGCGAAGTCCACGGGGACGTACGCGCCCGCGTGGTCGTAGTGCCACACGAGATGCGACTGCTGTGCCGTGGACTCGAACATCTCCAGCAACTGCTCGTAGTCACCGCCCAGTTCGTCCACCGGTGTCACCGCGAGCCCGCACAGTTGCAGCAGATACGCGCGCCGCAGGAAGTGCAGCGCGTCGTAGTCGAACCCCGCGACCGGCGCGACATCGCCCGAGAGGCCCGGCATGTAGGCGAAGACGGGCACGGTCGGGAGACCGGCGCCGGTCAGGGCCTTGTCGTAGGAAGCGATCTCTTCGGCGAAGGGATTGTCGGGGCTGTGGCACAGCACATCGACAAGGGGGACCAGCCACAGGTCACAGGCCAAGGGAAGGCTCGCTCTCAGCGGGTTCGGTTACGGGCGGTGCGGGGCGGTTCCGTGCGGCCGGTTCGGTGCGACCACGGTGGAGGAGGGTGGACGGGACAGCGTAATGCCGCCGCTTCGGACGGCGAAGAGGGCCCTTCACCGCGTACCGCCCTTCGCTCCCACGTCCCATACCCAGACTCCGGCCACACGCTCCCCCGGCCGGCCGAGCAGTTTCGTGACCGTCTCGTACAGCGCGGCCTCGTTGTACTGCGGCCCCAGGACCAGCACACCCGCCTTCCAGGCCGCGAGGTCCGCCCGGGCCTGCGCCTGCCAGTTGGGGCCGATGACAGGGACGCGGCCGCTGTTGCGGACCTCACCGAGGAGGTTGGAGGTGTGGCGCGGGGTGGCCCCGTAGATCCCGATGCGATCGGGTCCCCACGGCCCGTTGAAGTAGCCGCCAGCGACGGAAAAGCCGAGGCCCGTCTCCGACTGCCAGTACAGGGCCTCCGCGCTGCCGGGCGTCGGCAGCGGCACGGTGACCAGGGACTCGCCGTCGCCGAGGTAGGAGCGGTAGGTGCCGTGGGCGATGAAGCCCGGGACCGGCGGCCGCTCCCGTACCGGATACGGCGTCGGCAGCACCGGCACCAGCGCCGCGGCCAGCGCGGTGAAGCCCACGATCCGGTTGACCCGGACCCCGGAGGCCGCGAGCCGGTCGGCGGCGAGCGCGAGCAGCATGCCGAACAGCGGGGCGCAGATCATCGCCACCCGGGACTCGATGACGGACTCGAACAGCGGCTGGTGGGCGAGCGCCCGCCACGGCCCGGTCAGCACGATGTCCGTGTACGGGATGCGGAACTTCGGTCCGAGGGAGAGGAACGCGGCCGCGACAGCGGTGAACGCCAGCGCCCGCACCAGCCCGAGCCGCCACAGCCGCACCACGATCGCCGTCGCCAGCGCGATCAGCGGCCAGCCGAAGAACGCGTTCTGCTCGGTGCGGTTCATGGCGAGCGGATCCGCCCCGGCATCCGTCCCCAGCAGGGCGCGCCCGGAGAACTGGAGGAAGGCGAGAGGGCTGTTGCCCGCGTTGTCGCCGTGCAGCACGCTCTTGTAGCTCTGCGGCCCGAAGAACTGCCACCCGAGCGGGAACACCACCAGCGGCAGACACACCAGCGCGGCGATCCCCAGCCCGCGCAGCAGCGGTCGCCACGCCATCCGCGCGACATCGCGCCGCGCGAGCGCGTACGACAGCGCGAACAGCAGCATGCCGACGGCGGCGAGCAGCAGTGGCTCCTCACCGAGGAAGATCTGGTACGTCGCGAAGAGGCCCAGCAGCACCCCGTCCCGGCGCACGTTGCGGCCCTCGCAGAGCCGGAGCGCGCGGTCCACGATCAACGGGATCATGAACAGGACGAGGAAGTTCGGGTGTGCGTTGCCGTGCGAGATCATCGGCGGCGCGAAGGCCGCGAAGGCGCCGCCGAGCGCGGCCGCCCATCTGTTTCGGACGAGCCGCCGGGCGATCAGCCAGTACCAGGTGGTCGCGGTCGCGGTCAGGCCAAGGGTGAGGACGAGTGCCCAGGTCACGGTGGGGCCGAGGGTCAGCGTGACGGGCGTGAGGGGGACGGACAGGCCGAGCATGACCGTGTTCGCCATCAGGTTCACGCCCTCGGGATGCCCCTGGAGGGTCGTGAAGAGCGGATTGCGCAGATGCACGACGTTGTCGGCGGTGACCGCGAAGAACCACTCCCACTGGTTCTGGTCCTGCCCCGCGTCGCGCAGATAGCCGCGGTCGAGGTCTGTCCACAGCCCCTTGTAGAGCAGCACGGACGCCAGGAGGAACAGCCCGGTGACCGCGAGGTCGACGCGGCGCACGGCACGTGCTCGCAGCCGTACGAGTTCCAGCAGCACCCTGCCGTAGTCCGCGGGGCGCACCTTGGAGCCCGCGACGTGCGACCAGCGCACCGGGACCTCGGTGACCGGCCAGCCCTCACGGCGGAAGAACCGCAGGATCTCGACGTCGATGCCCCAGCCGGTGAGTCGGGAATCGGCGAACGCGGCACGCGCCTTCTCGCCGTCGAAGAGTTTGAAACCGCACTGGGTGTCGCGGATGCCGGGCACCGCGACGGCACGTATCAGCCGGTTGCCCATGCGGCCGAGCCATTCGCGCAGCCGCCGCTGATGCACCTCGATCCGGGCTTCGGGGTGGGCGCGGGAAGCGATGGCGGCCGCGGCGCCGGTGGCGGCGAGCTCGTCGTCGAGGCGGTCCAGTTCGCCGATCGGGGTGGCGAGATCGGCGTCGGTGAACAGCACGCGCCGGCCGTAGGAGGCGAGCACGCCCATGCGCAGCGCAGCTCCCTTGCCGCGGTTGTGGTCGCCGGAGACCAGCTGGATGCGCGGCTCCTCGGCGGCCGCCTCCTGGGCGATCTTCGCTGTGGCGTCGGTGGAGCCGTCGTCGACGACGATGAGCTCCCACTCGCCCCAGCGCTCCGGGTCTTCGCGGAGGTGGGCGCAGATTGCGTCGAGCGTCGGCCGCAGCCGTATCTCCTCGTTGTACGCGGGGACGACGATGCTCAGGTCCACGCTCACCGCTGCTGTCCCGGACGCCGTTGCTCCAGCCGGTCCGCCCAGGCCAGGGAGTGGGAGTTGTAGGACTGGATCTCGACGCGCACGCCCTCCGTGTCGCCGCGGGTCACCGCGTCCACGACAGCCTCGTGGCCGCTCCACAGCCACTCCGCCAGGTCCGGGTCGGAACGCAGATACGGCACGGCGAACACCCACGCCTGCACGCGCAGCCGGTGCAGGAAGTCGGAGATGTAGCGGTTGGCGACGAGGGCGCCGAGCTCGCGCCAGAACCGCAGGTCGTAGCCGATCAGGATGTCCAGGTCCCCTGCGCGAGCCGCCCGGGCGGCCTCCTCGGCGCGGCGGCGCACCGAGACGAGCGACTGGAGGTCGACGGGCGCGGCCCGGCGTTCGACGCGGTGCCGGAAGACGCCGTCCACGATCAGGGATCGCGCCTCGACCATCGTCCGGTAGTCGTCGATCGAGAACTCGTGGACCTTGAACCCGCGGTGCTGGTCGGAGTCGAGCAGCCCCTGCGCGGACAGGTCGACGAGCGCCTCCCGCACCGGTGTCGCGGAGACGCCGTACTGCTCGGCGATCTGTTTGACCGTGAACTCCTGCCCGGGCTGCAGACGCCCGGCGAGCACCTCGTCACGCAGCGCGTCCGCGATCTGCTGTCGCAGGGTGCTGCGTGTGACGGCGGTGCCGTTGCCGTTGCCGGGCATCTCGTGGCCTTCTCCTTCTGCTGCGGTTCCGGACACGATAGGCCAGGGGTCATGGCGGGATCGTGGGGCATACGGTCCGGACCGTGACAGAAGCGAGGCGGACGTGAGCGATGTGTTCGAACCGGCGACCGGTGACGGGGCGCAGGTGGCCGGGGAGGGACGGGCGGCAGAGGTCCGCACGGCGTTCGAGGGCATGCTGCAGATCCGCCGTGTGACGAACGCCGCGGCCGCCGATCCGGCGGCGGTGCCCGCGCCCTGGGAGCGGAACCGGATGGTGCGCGCCGTTGCGCTTGCTCTGGAGGCGGCCGGCTTCGCGCCGTCCGCGATGGACGGGGACGGCGCGAGGACGGCGACGGGCTACCGCGTCCGCCCCGGCGAACGGGAGCACACGGTGTACGTCGAGTGGCTGGGCCCGCCGGGCAGCGGCGCGGCCCACGCGGAGGAGACCGAACTCACGGCGTGCGCGAAGGCGCTGGCCCGCGTGGGCTGGGAGGCGCTGCTGTACCGGGGACCGCGCCGCCGGCGCTTCCTGGAGGTGGAACCGGGGGCATGAGCGTGACGCCGCGGGGGCGCCTTCAGCAGCCGCCCGGACGCGCGTACACCGTGATCCGCGCCCGACCGACCAGTACCTCGCCGCACGCGTCGAAGTGCGTGCGCAGCACCTCGCGGTGGGCTGTCCCGTACGGAGTGGGCGCGATCGCCTGCGCGGAGCCGCGCGGCCAGCCCCTGTCCGGGCGGTCTTCTCCGGCTGCCGCGCTCCCCCAGCCTTCGGCCGGGTGGTGCCCCCACCGCCTTGCGATGCGTCCCCTCGGCCCTGGCGGGCCGGGGAGGCCCCATGCATCTGACGCCGCGGGCCGATCCTCAAAGATCGCCCGGACAGGACCTAGTGACCTGAGTCGGAGATTCGTCGTTGGTCTGGTGTGACTGATGCGAGTCGTCCTGGGCCGAAGATCCCACCGGTGGTGCTGAGTGATGTCGAGCGGGAGATGCTGCAGTCGTGGGTGCGTCGCCGTTCGAGCGCTCAGGCGTTGGCGTTGCGGTCGCGGATCGTGCTGGAGTGCGCGGAGGGTCATGCGATCGCCGAGGTCGCCCGGCGGCTGCGGATCACTGCCGACACGGTCCGCACGTGGCGCCGGCGCTTCCTCGAACGCCGGCTGGACGGGCTGTGCGACGAACCCCGTCCCGGTGTTCCGCGGAAGATCACCGACGCGGATGTCGAGCGGGTGATCGTCAAGA
Source organism: Streptomyces sp. NPDC043812 (assembly GCF_056436245.1). Taxonomy (NCBI): domain Bacteria; kingdom Bacillati; phylum Actinomycetota; class Actinomycetes; order Kitasatosporales; family Streptomycetaceae; genus Streptomyces; species Streptomyces sp. NPDC043812. Next base: position 302 of record NZ_JBWKCY010000014.1, on the reverse strand, counting down.
CACTCGAGGAGACGCCGAAGAACGCCACGCACTGGTCGACGCGGTCGATGGCCGCGGCGACCGGGATGTCGCAGTCGGCGATCTCCCGGATCTGGCGGGCGTTCGGCCTGCAGCCGCACCGGGCCGAGACGTTCAAGTTGTCCAGGGATCCTCTGTTCGTGGACAAGGTCCGCGACGTGGTCGGCCTGTATCTCGATCCGCCGGAGCGGGCACTGGTGCTCTGCGTGGACGAGAAATCGCAGATCCAGGCCCTGGACCGGTCCCAGCCGGTCCTGCCGATGATGCCCGGGGTGCCCGAACGC
>NZ_JBWKCY010000013.1:0-236135 GCF_056436245.1 Streptomyces sp. NPDC043812 | reverse complement strand
CTGTCCGGCACCGGGCGGAGCAGGGTGAGCGCTCCACCTCGCGAGAGGTCGGAGGCCGTCGCCGTCCGCCACTCGCGTGCACCGGCGCCCGCGGCGCTCCAGTCCTCGCGACCGGCTGCCCGCGCAAGGGACTTCGCGGCCTTCACCAGGTCCTGGCGCGCGGCATCGACCTCGGCCGACAGTTTCGCCGGATCGATCTCCGTCCGTGACGCCCGGACGAGCCGCGCCGGGGTCAGGTCCACCAGGTCGTCCAGCAGGTCCACCACGCCGACCGCGTGTGCGACACCCGGTTCGCCCTCGAAGGCGTCCGGGTTCTCCGCGAACGCCCGCCATGCGCCCAGGGCGTGCGCGGTGATCGCCTCCCAGTCCACAGAGGCGGACCGGCTCCCGCCCCGCGTCCGCCCGGTCACCGCCGTTCCACCGCGCCCGGCCGCCATGGCGGTACTCGTCGCCGCGTCCCCCGCCGTGTCCACGAACAGCACCGACTTGTGCTCCGGGCCGCCCGGTTCGGGCCGTTGCAGCACCCACACCTGGAGCCCGATGTGCAGCGGCACCGACGCGCCGGCCGGAAGCGCGATCACCGCGCGCAGGGCCCCGCTGCGTGCCAGCTCCGCCCGTACCCGGCGCCCCGACGCGCGGCCGGCCGTGGCGGGCGGCAGGAGCAGGGCGGCGTGACCGCCCGGGGTGAGGTGGGCGAGCGCGTGCTGCACCCACGCCAGCTCCGACTCGGCGCGCGCCGGAACGCCGTACGCCCAGCGTGGGTCGTACGCCAGCTCGTCGTGGCCCCAGTCGCGCCCGCCGTACGGCGGATTGCACAGCACCGCGTCGGCGAGCAGGTCGGGGAAGGCGTCCGCGCGGAGACTGTCGGCGGCGTGCACGGTGACCTTGGCCTCCGGAGCCGTCAGCATCAGGCCCACGGCACTGCGCAGGGCCTGCACGGGGAGGTTGTCCTGGCCGTACAGCTCACGAGCTCCACGGCGGGCGGCAGCCTCCAGGAGGGTGCCGCTGCCGCAGGCCGGGTCGAGGACGCGGGCCGTTGATCCGGGGATCAGGGCGGCCAGCAGGTCCGCAAGCGGTTCCGGGGTGCGGTACGCGCCGGACGCGGCGCTGTCCTCCAGCTCCCGCTCGGCGAGCACGCCGAGTGCGGCCTGGCCGCCGTCGTCGCGTACACAGGCGTACAGCGCACGCAGCACCGCCGCGTCGTCCGCCTTGAAGTGGACGGCGCCCGCGCTCGGAACGGCGTCGGCCGCGGTGGCCACATCGCGCTGGGCGTGGGTGACGAGGTCAGGGTCCGACAGCTGTGCGGCGGCCGTCAGCTCCTCCGGTGAGCGGCCCGCCGCCGCGAGGACGAGGAGCAGGAGGTCCGACGTGCCGCCGCCGCTCTGCGTGCGCAGGCGCAGCGTGGTCCGCAGCTCCTCCGAGGGGTTCGCCGCCGAGACGTGGCCGCGTGAGGCGAGCCAGGCGCGCACCGACTCCAGATCGTACAGCGGGCTGCTGTCCGTGCCCCCGGACGGCGCCGGGAAGTCGTCGTGCCGACGTCGCCAGTTGCTGACGGTGGCGCGCGTGACGCCCGCGATGCGGGAGATCTCGGCGGCTGTCACCTGGGCGGATGGTGCGAGTGGCTGCGGCATGGATGTGGTCCTGGGTCCGATGGTCGGCGTGGTTACACCGTACAGCACGAGTCAACTTCTGCAAGCTGTTGGACAGTGCTTTCACGGTCATGCTTTCATGTAATCGCTTCCGCCGGTGAGCGGTACTCCCCGGCGCGAAGCGTGACTTCCCTTGCCATAGCCATGTCCTTGAGCGCCCAGCGCCCTGACCTGCGCCAACCGCTCCCGGCCGGATGCCGGGGGACCTGCGGCGCCTCAGGGCCAGGCGAGCCCCATCCACCACCACACAGGGGGAAACCCATGCGCCTGACCATGCCGAGCGGCACCCCGGAAGGAATCCCGCTCACCGTCATGCCGTTCCGCGAGGACGCGGTCATCGGCACCATGTCCCTCGCGACGCTGGTGCGTCTCGTGCCGTCACCGCGCCAGGAGGAGGACCCGCGCGCACTCAAGACCGCCTCCGGGCACGACCGGCGCCACGCCGAGCTCCGTTCGACCGTGCAGCGGACGCTGAAGTCCCAGAAGGGCAAGAACATCCCGAACTACGCCGAGTACATCGCCAACGGCATCCTCGGCAAGCACGGCTCCGCCTGGTCCACGCCCCCGATCACGCTCTGGCACGCGGGGGAGGCCGCCGCGATGAGTGAGGAGCTGGTCCCCGAGTCGGGCCTGCGGACGCTGACCGTCGCCCCGGACGCCATGGTGATCGCCATCGACGGCGAGACGCAGACCACCGCCTGGCACGACATCTACCGGGACCCGGAGGCCTTCGGCCTCACCTACGCCGAGCTCAGCCGACGGGTCCGTATCCCCTTCGAGCTCTACCTGGGGATCTCCCCGGCGGACGCGCGGCAGATCTTCTACGACCGCAACGTCAAGGGCATCGACGTCGCCAAGAACCTGGCCATGTCCATGGACCAGCGCGACCTCGCCACCCGCCTCGCCTACGGCGTCGGCGAAAAACTCGAGGTCGAGTCGGACGGTCGGCGGATGCCGTTCGGCAAGCTGGTCAACGCCGGCAAGCGGCAGCTCACCAGGACCGACAAGGAGGTCGTGACGCTGTCCGCGCTGCGGGCGCTGATCGTCACCACCGTCTTCGGAGGCAAGGGTGTGGAGTACTCGGCGGCCAACGTCCACGAGGGCAACCTGCCGTCCAACACCGACGCCGACGAGGTGGAGACGGTCGTCGTCCGTCTGGTGTCCCGGCTGATCGGGGGCCGCTTCCCGGACTTCGCCCGGCGCAGCGCGATCACGGCCCCGGCCGTGATGGCAGGCCTCGGCGTCCTGCTGCACCGCGCGACCCCCTGGTGCGACCCCGGTGATGCCATGAGCTACGAGTCGGTCGAGCACCTGCTCGCCGACGTCCGCTGGGAGCGCGAACCCGCCTACTGGGACGGTGTCTGCGCCAGCGTCGGCTCCACCGGCCGACTCAACTTCAGCGGCGGTGTGAAGGACTCCGCCGGCCGCGTCGCGGGCGCGCTCCTCGACCCGCACGGCGAGTCGGGCCGGAAGATCCGGGGTCTGTGGAGTTGAACACGTCTGCGGTGCGGATTCCTTGACGCCGGGATCTTCTCGGCCCATGCCTCTCCGGCCGTGCCGCATCCGTGGGGCACGACCCACGGCTCCCGCGCCCACGCCCTGATCGCACACCCTGTGCGGCCCCGCTCACCACCACCCGCGACCTGGAAGGCCATCGTGACGATCACCGAGCACACAGAGCTGATCCGTCGCTTCGCCGACGACTTCACCGCCCTGCAGGAGGCAGTTCTCGCCCGCATGAACGGGATCTGCGCTCCGGAGATCGCCGCGGCCTTGGAACACGCTTCGCTCGTCGGTCCCATCACCGTCGCTCTCGCCCACGCCGATGTCCTCGCTCGTGGGGCCGTCCGGCGCACGGAACTCTCGGCTCAGCCCCCCGAGCGGCTGCGACGGCTGCGAGCACACGCGCGCAAGGTGCGACGGGCCTGGTCGCAGGCGGAGGCAGTGTGCAAGGAGCAGCGTGCCCGCCGCCTCCCCGGCCGCTCCCGGCCGGTGGACATGCTGGAACTGAGGGTGGCGCGCATGGCATCCCCGGCGGCCTTCGCCGAGGCCCTGCGGCAGGAACTCCGCGACCGGGGACTGCCGGACGGCACACCGCAGGCGCCGGAGAGCGACCTCGCCCGGTGGGCCTGGGACCGGAAAACGGCGGGCGACGAACTGCCGACACCGGTGCGTGAACTGCGGGACTGCGCCGACGACGCCTTCGTCCAGGCGCTCCTGCGCGATGCCCGGGAGGACGAGAACCCGTACCTCCCGCACGACGCGGTGGTCGAACGGTGGAGTCGCCATGCCCGTGCCGCGCTGGCCTGGGGCCGCTACGCGATCGGCCAGGCCGAACGGGACGTACTCGCCTGCTCTCTCTCCGTACGACCCACCCGACTTGACGCTCTGGATGACGCCTACCAGGACACCGCGGTTCTCGCTGCCCGCTCACGCGAAGCCCTGCTCCGGGTCACGGACCTCCACGACCGGAAGCGGGCCTGCGTGACCACGAGGCCTTTCGCGGAGCTCATCGCGCAGTGTCGCGCCGCGGCTCTGGCGCGCTTCGCCGACGCCGAGCCCGAGTTGTGGCACAGCGTGCGTGAGCTGACCGTGACGCACCAGGCGCACTGCCCCGAACAGGCCGACAACTGCCCGCACTGTCACCGCACTCTCGCCGCCGTCCTCGCCGACGCCCATCCCGCCGACACGGGTGAGGACGGGGACGGGGAGCATCCGACGGCAACGGTTCCGGCCGATGGGGACCGCTACGCCTTGCTCGCCGACCTTCCTGGTACCGCCGTCGTGGCCGTCGCCGACGCCGCCGTCGGTGACGAGTCCGCACTGTGCGGCTACGGCTGGGCTGCCGAAGACGGGACCACCGGACACGGCGACTCCCTGGCCTCCAGCAGTGGCGAGGCCGAAGTCACCGGTATCTGCGCGGCCGCCCTCAGCCTCCTCGAGCACCACGAGGACGCACCCGTAGTCCTCCTGTGCGACAGCGTCGAGGCGGTCGAGGCGGTCAACACGGCCCTGCGCTCCGCCGACCCGGCAGCCGCCCACCGCACCCTCCTCTTCCCGGAGAGCCGGCACCTGATGGACCGCCTGGTGCGCTACCGCCACCGCGTCCAGGTCGGCTGGCTGAAAGGCCACATCGGACACGACCTCAACGAAACCGCGGACGCCTTCGCCCGTCTCGCTCTCGGCCGTGCCACTGGCCGCATCCCTGCCTCTGCCGCGCGGAAGGAGGAGGCGCGGATCTTGCGCTCTCTCGGCTCCGGGGCCGGTCCCTTCTCGGTTGCTGCCTGAGGCCATGGCCCGATGCGGCAGTGCCGAGGCTCACGGCCTCCTTCGTCTTCGTACCTTCACATCGACACAGGCAGCCGCAGGAGACGCGAGGCAGCCCACGTCACGCCGTCTGCGGACAGCTCTATCACCCACCGATCTCCCCGTACCCGGACGAAAGCGAGCGACTATCTTCATGGCCCATCCCCGGTGGCACCACATCCTCATGGAGTCCCAGCGTCATGCCCTCAAGGCGCTCGACGAATGGAACTGCTCCAGCGGCGACTACAGCGACTTCCTCACCCACATGCACAAGGCCTGGCACTACCTGCTCCACGCGGAATTCCACAAGGCCGAGATCGACTACCACTATCTGGACTCCAAGACCGGCCGCCACCAGATGATCGACGGCGAACCGAAGGCCTGGGACCTCGAGAAGTGCCTGAAGGAGCGCTTTCCCAACAGCGGCGACACGGTGCGCCTCAACGCTGAGCTCTTCGTCGCTCTGCGCAACAAGGTGGAACACCGCTACGAGCACAACCTGAGGATCGTCACGGGCGGCAGGGCGCAGGCCTACGTGATCAACTACGAGCAGGAGATGACCGCCTACTTCGGTGCCGGCTACAGCCTCGCCGACCGGCTCCGCTTCCCGCTCTCCGTCCAGGTGTTGACCGCGGACGGATACGAGGAGATGCGGAAGGCCGCCAGGGGGCTGCCCAGGAAGACTCGTGACCTGGTGGCCAGGTACGAGGCGGGTATCGATCCGTCCGTCCTCGACGACCCGAGGTACGACTACCGCGTACGGCTGGTGCCCATCACCGGCTCCAAGACGGACGCCGACCTGGCGGTCAACTTCGTCAAGCTCGACGACCTGAGCGAGGACGAGCGACGCACCATGGTCGAGGCCGGGCGCAAGGGAACCGTCATCACCAGGGACCGTCACGTCGAGGTGGCGGACCTGAACAGGATGCGCCCGACGCAGGTAGCCGCCCGCGTCGAGGAGCAACTGCCCTTCCGGTTCAGCGCATCCAGAGAACACGCGGAGATGTGGAAGCGGTTGGGGATCCGTCCGGTCAAGGGCTCCGACAGCCCTTATGGCACCGTCGCCAGGTACTGCTCGTACAACGAAGCCTTCGACCAGTACGTCTACACCCAGGCATGGATACGGAAGATCCTCAAGGAGATCGGGACGGTCGAGAAGTACCGCGCGTTCTTCGGCAGGGAGCCGCGCATGAAGACAGGCGCCACCGCGTCGAAGGAGGCTGCGTAGAGGGCGTCAGTTTGATTCGTGGTCTTCACCTTTCCCTCACGTTACCTGCATAGGTAGCCTTTGGTTGAAGGTGCATCTATCGATGTGCCTGGGTGATCGCGCTGGATGCTGCCATCGCCGCAAGCGCATCACTCTTAGTCAGGCTCTGGCCGTGCATTTCGGGTGGTTGTGCGAGCGCTGCAATGGACGCTTCGCATGTGGAAGCGGTGAGGGGTGGGGCGCCTCTGTGTGGTGCGCGCCGTCAGGTTGCTCCGGGCCGTGGCAGTAGAGGGCTGCGCCCGCGAGGGCGTTCGGTAGTGACCCGTTGTCAGTGGCGGGTCTAGGGTGCAGTGGAAGACCGTTCCGTGCCGGGGATTTGACGAAATAGGGCATCGGGGCATCTCTTGTGGGGACAGAGTGGATCATTCTTATCAGGGGTGGCAGGAAGCGCTGGCCGAAGAGTTCTTCGGACGGCAGCACGCGGGCCATCCGACGCTCTTCTACGTCGACGACGACGTGGAGCAGGAGCTCAGACACGGGTACGGCCTCGAGGAGCCCCTCGCCCAATGCGTGGGCAGGTTCCTGCGGTTGGGGACCACGGAACCGTACAGCGCACTGGAGGACTACCGCTGGCGCAGGCGGCAGCAGGACAAGGGCGGCGTGCCCGCCTTCTTGCCGCTGCTGGCCTGCTCGGTGATGGCCGCGTCCCGGATGGTGAACGACCGGAACCACCGGGCCACCGCCTACCACGCCCGTTTCTCCGAGCTGCTGACCGGCGACGAGAAGCGACTGGGCAGCCACCACTATGAGCCCATATCCCGCATGTGGCAGGTGCTGGCCTCCTGGCAGCACAGCCAGGAGGGCGCGCGGGGCCTGTGCACCCTTCCCGCCCCCGCCGACCTGCCCTCCAACCGCAGCATGATCGGGTTCGCCCAGTCCCAGGCGCTCCTCAGCGGCGCGGACCGGTCCTTCCTGCCGAAGTTCTTCCGGTCGTTGCGGGAACACGGCACGACCTGGCCCCTGCCGGGGGAGACGCTGCTGGCCCAGATCGAGATCAGAGGCATGGAGCAGCACTTCTCCAAGGGCTTCCGCAACGCCCTGCGGGAGGAGGAGTTCCGCCCCTTCCTCGCCAGGCTGATCGGCAACTACGCCGCTTCCTGGGACGGTTCGGACGAGCTGGTGCCCACCGGTGTCACCCGGGCCGAACTCCTGGTACGGCTGGACGCGGGGCGTCTCAGCTGGGTGGCGCGCCTGCGGTCCGCGGAGCAGGATACGCGCATCGAGCTCAGCGGCGGCGTCATCCTCGAGCAGCTCGGCGACACCGCCTACTACGAGGTGACGGGCCTGCCCGCACCGAGCGCGGACACCCTCACCAGGGGCATCCGCCGCGACGGGAACGGCCTCGTGCTCAGCCGCCCCTCCTCCTCCGTCCTGGTGCTCGCACGGGACGACGTGCTCGGCGTCTGGGCAGACACCGATGGATTCCGCCCGGGAGAGGCACACGTCGTGCTCGCCGCCCCGACCGCGCAGCGGGACGTGCAGCGGCTGCTGGACAAGGCCGCGACCACGGGCCGGAGCGCCGACACCGGCAAGCTCGCCTGGGTGCCACAGGGCTGGTCCCTGCACAAACCCGTCACCTTCCACGACGCGGTCACCCTGCGCCGCGCGCTGATGGAGGTTCAGGGCGCGGTCGGTCTCCTGCATCCCCCGGCGCAGTTCAAGCTCCGCCTCGAGGACGGGCTGAAGCTCGCGCCCTCGCTCGATCCCCACCTGTACCTGCGGGGAGGCGAGCCCCGGGTGGTCCTCCCGGACGCCACGGAGAACGCGGGCACCCTGCTCGTCGACGGAAAGGAGCGGCCCGAGCTCAGGAAGGCGATCGCCGCGGGCCGCCCCGTCCCCCTGGCCGTGCTCCGGCTGGAGCCTGGCCGTCACACGGTGAGTTACGCGGGCGTGGAGATCGGCTTCGCCACCGCGGACCAGGCCGTCGTCGAGCCGAAGGCGACCAGGGTCTGCGGCTTCACCGTCGTGGACGGCAAGGCCTCCCCGTCGCCCTCCCTCCTCGACCAGCAGACCCTGCCGACCGGCATCACCGGCGCCGACGGCACGGGTGCCACCCCCCAGGACGCGGCGACCGTCATGGAGCTGTGTCGCCGGGACGCGGACGAGGTGCTGTTCACGGCGGCCGACGGACGGCTGTGGACGCTGGACATTCCGGAGCGACCGGACTGGTGGACCGAACGCCTCCCCGACACCCCCGCACCGCTCCGCTTCGAAGCCGGCTTCCACGGCGTCGGCGGCTGGCTCCTGGAGCGCCGCAGCGGACGCTGGAAGGGCCGCCCGGTGAACCCCGGAACGCCGAAGCCGAAGAGCGCCGGCAACCCGCGGGCCTGGGCCCGCGCCGTCCTCAACGCCCAGCCGGCGTCCGCCGAGCCCTCGTGGGCCGCGTACGTGCAGGCAGCGAAGGAGCTGGACCGATGACGGAACCGATGAGCAGCACCGAGTTCGGCGGGATCCTCCTGCGCTGGCTGAGCGAGAGCCGCAGCGGCAAGGCGTCCGCACTGCGCGACGGTGTCCGCGGCCAGGCCCAGGCATGGGGCCTGGAACTCACGGAGTACGCCGACTGGGACTGGATGCGCAAGGCCGCCGCCCTCGGCTTCATCGACGTGGACCCGCGCGCCGACCGCTGGTCGGTGGCCCCGCCGGTGCTGACCCGGCTGCCCCACGCCGACGGTCTCGCGGTGCTGACCGGCGCGCGCACCGCGCGGATCAGCACGCGCGTCGAGGAGGCGGCGCAGGAGTGGATGGAGCTGATCACCGTCCCTCACCGGCCGGAGGCCGGTGAGGCTCCGCTGCCCGACACCCTCCTGTTCCAGTACGAGGACCCACGGACCCTGCAGGACGCCGCGAAGTTCCTCAGGGTCCGCCACGTGCCCTGCGCCGCCCTGCAGTTGACGGAGTTGCTTCCGCAGGCGGCGCCGGGCCCCGAGTCCGCACCGCCCGGTGGGAGCACCGCCGGCACGCTGGAGAAGTACGAGCTGCGGCTCCAGCGGTTCGTCCCCGTGACAAGGGACGACGAGGACGGCCTGTACCGGTGGCGCGGAGCCGACTACGCACGCCTGACCCGCGTCCGCCGCAACGGCGTCTTCCACGCGGTGGAACGCGAGACAGGCGTCTACCTGGAGCTCGCCCGCCACCGCACCGGCGCGATGCGCTGGCGGCCGGAATCGGGCAAGGGCCGGGCCGGTGTCGGCCGGCTCTTCGTCGACCGGTACGCGCCTCTGCCCGCCCTGCACGAGCGCGCGGCCGTCCTGTGCAGCGGCTTCCCGCCTTCGGTGGGCAAGCAGGCGCAGACCCGCGCGTACGACAACGTGCCGAGGGCGCTCGCGGAGGCGATCGCGGCCTCGCTGCGGCAGAACCTGGAGACCATGCCGCGACCGGTGGCGGCCACCGGCGGGAGGGCCAAGTGAGCGTGGAACAGCAGACAGCGGCGGTGACGAACACCGATGTCCAGGACGTCATGGGCACTTTCGACGACCTGCGCAGCGCGCTCTTCCGCTACTACGACACCCCGTTCAGCGTCGACGACCGTTCCGTCATGGAGGAACGGCGCAACCTCCTGGACCGGGACAACGGGGCCTGGCGCGACCCGCTGATCGAGCTGCGCCCGCAGTACGCCTCCCGGGGCGTCGGCATCGCGGAGTCCTTCGCCGAAGCGGGGGCTCACCCCGACGCGGCCGAGTTCGCCCGCTTCACCCTCCCCGACGGCGTGACCAGCCTCTACCGTCATCAGCACGACGCCCTGGTCGCCGCCTGCGCGGGCAAGGACTTCGTGGTCACCGCGGGCACCGGTTCCGGCAAGACGGAGTCCTTCCTGCTGCCGGTCCTCGCCGACCTGGTCGCGGAGTCCGCCCACTGGCAGGGCACCCGTGCGGTGCAGCGCGAATGGTGGCAGCAGGACGGCGACCACGTGCCCAGCCGACAGGACGAGCACGGGCACCCCCCCGCCCTGCGCGTGCTGGTCCTCTACCCCACCAACGCCCTCGCCGACGACCAGCTTGTCCGGCTCCGGAAGTCGCTGGACAGCCGCGAGGCCCATGCATGGCTGGACCGGAAGCGCAACGGACACCGCTTCTACTTCGGCCGCTACACCGGAGCCACCCCCGTCTCCGGCAGCCGCGACTCCGACCCGGCGAACTTCCGTCTCCGGCAGTACCTGCGGGAGGTCCAGGAACGGCAGCGCAAGGCGGACGAGAGGCTCGGCGAGGAGCTGCGGCCCTTCGTCCCGCGCCTCGGCGGAGCGGAGATGCACGCCCGCTGGGACATGCAGGCCGCGCCGCCGGACATCATGGTCACCAACTACTCGATGCTGAACATCATGCTGCTCCGCAAGCAGGAGGAGCACATCTTCAGCGCCACGAGGAAGTGGCTGGAAGAGACCCCCGACGCCCGCCTTACCCTCATCCTCGACGAGCTCCACATGTACCGCGGCACGGCCGGCACCGAGGTGGCCTACCTGCTGCGCAACCTCCGCCACCGCCTCGGCCTCGACAAGAGCCCCGAGAAGCTGCGTGTACTCGCCGCCTCCGCCTCCTTGGAGGCCGGCCGGGACGACGAGTTCCTCGACGGGTTCTTCGCCCTGCCCGGCTCCAGGCGCGTCATCATCCCCGGGAAGGCGAAGGAGATCCGCGGCGAGGGCGACCTGGCCACCCACACCGAACGCCTCGCGCAGGCCGCGAAAGCCCCCGTCACCCAGGACGAAGCCGTCGCCATGGCCCTCGAGACCGGCCTCGGCCCGGCGCTCCAGCGCGCACTCACTCCCGGCGGCAAGCCCCGTGCCCTGCCCGCCCCCGAACTGGCGAAGAACCTCTTCCCGGACGTCCTCGAGGAACAGCGCCAGGACGCTCTTCACGGCGTCCTGCGTGTACTCGGCTCCGCCCACAACCCCGAACTCCCCCAGCTCCGCGCCCACTTCTTCTTCCGAAACATCGAGGGCATCTGGGCCTGCTCCGACCCGAACTGCCCCCACATCCCCGTCGAGCACGGCCCCGAACGCCGGGTCGGCCGGCTCTTCGCCGAGCCCACCTCCCGCTGCATTTGCGGCGCCCGCGTACTGGAGCTTCTCTCCTGCCAGGCCTGCGGCGACCTGATGCTCGGCGGGTACGCCAGCCCCAAGGACACCCGGCGGCGCAAGTTCACCGGTGCCCTCCACACCGACTTCCCAGACATGGATTTGCTTCCCGACGAGGCCGGCGGGGCACCCACCGCGGCCAACTACGTCGTGTACTGGCCGCGCACAAAGGGCCTCGGCCTCGACGACCCCGGCTGGCACGCGGGCCTGTCCGACGGCGGGCCGCAGGTCGAGTTCGAGTTCCGCCGCAGCGCCTACCAGCCCGCCACCGGCCGCCTGGAGAACCGGGACGTCCGGCACACCGGATGGTCGTTCCACATCTCCGTGCCCCTGGACAAGGAGGGCAAGAAGCCGGCCCATGACCCGGCCCGGCTTCAGGCCTTCCCCACCCGCTGCCCCGCCTGCGGCGACGACTGGGAGATCAAGTACGACAGGGACGGCCGTTTCATACCGCTGGAATCTCCTGACCGACTGCGCAGCGCGCCGGTCCGGCGGATGCGCACCGGTTTCTACAAGATCAACCAGGTGCTGGTGACCGAAGCCCTCGGCCACCTTCCCGACGGCCGGCGCAAGGCGATCGCCTTCTCCGACAGCCGCGACGACGCCTCCGAACTCGCCAGCGGTCTCGCCCTCCGCCACCACCAGGACCTCCTGCGCCTGCTCAGCGCCCAAGCCGTCGAGAAGCAGGGAGATCCGTTCCGAGACCTCCAGCTGGTCAAGGCCCACTACGGCGAGGAAGCCGTCGACCGTGCCGGTGCCCGTGGCGCCATGGAACGGCTGCGGGACCGCGACCCGGCGGACTGGGGACGTCTGAAGGCGATCCTCGCCGACGACCTCGACGCGGAACCGGAACTCCTGCCCGACCTGGAGCGGAAGTTCTCCGAACTGCCCTCCCTGGACGACCTCGCCTCCGACCTCGAAGGCATGCTGCTGACGTACGGCACCAACCCCGCCGGTCCCGCGGCCTCGCTCCAGCAGACCTCGGCCGGACAGCCCTGGACCGCGCTCTACAACTGGGAGCGGGACCGGGAAGCGGTGGTGGAGACCCAGGCACAGGAGGAACTCCTCAACCGCCTCCGCTCCCGCCTGCGCCTCGAGACCATCGGCAGCCTCTTTTCCGGCGGCGGCCGTGACTTCGAATCGCTCGGACTCGGCTGGCTCTGCCTGCGCGACGACCGCTCGCCCCTGGAGACCGGCCCGGACAGCGATCAGGCCGTGGCGCGTGCCAGTCTGCGGATTCTCGGCCTGATGCGGCGCTTCACCCGGATACGTGCCTCTCTGCAGAGGCCGCCCGCCCCTCTGAAGCGTTTCTGGAAGCAGGTCGCCGAACGCCAGGGCACCGATGTACAGACGATCGAGGACCGAGTGCTCGGCGTCTGGAAGGACGCCGTGGTCGACTACGTCATCAAGCCGGAGAAGGTGGCGCTCCGCCCCGGCGAGAACAAGACCTGGACGTGCCGCTCCTGCCACCGGCCGCATCTTCACCCGGGCGTGGGGCTGTGCACCAAGTGCCTGACCCCGCTGCCCGCCGTGCCCCAGCAATACAGCGGAGTCCTCGAAGACGACTACTACGCGTGGAAGGCCGCCCACCGCACCGGTGACTTCCCCCTGCGCACCGCGGAGCTGACCGGCCAGACGGACCGGCTGGAGGCCCAGCGCCGGCAGAGCCTCTTCCAGGATGTCTTCCTCGGCGACAACGACGTCCCGCAGGCGGACGGCCTGGAACTGCTCTCCGTGACCACGACCATGGAAGCCGGTGTCGACATCGGCCCCCTCAACACCGTGATCATGGCCAACATGCCGCCCACCCGCTTCAACTACCAGCAGCGTGTGGGGCGCGCGGGCCGACGCAACAGCCCGGTCGCAGTGGCCCTCACCGTCTGCCGCGGCCGCAGTCACGACGAGCACTACTTCGCTCGGCCGGAAGCCATCACCAACGACCCGACCCCGCCGCCCTACCTGGTCCTCGGCATGGTCTCCGTCTTCCGGCGGGTCCTGCTGGGAGAGGTCCTGCGCCAGGCCTTCGAGCCCCTGCAGCCGCAGGACCGCCGGAAGGGGCCGGACATGACGTCCAACGTCCACGGACAGTTCGGCCTCGCCGCCGACTGGCCGACGTACCGTGGTGCCGTGCGCCGCTGGATCGCCGAGCACGCGGACCGCATCGAAGCCGCTGCCGCCGCCTTCCGGGCCGGAACACCGGAGAGCATCGCCGCCATCGATCCGGTGGCCGCCGTCGACGAACTCCTCGTCCAGATCGACGAGGTGGCAGCCCGGACGGTCGGCCACTCCGACCTCAGCCAGCGCCTGGCGGAGGCGGGGCTCCTGCCCATGTTCGGCTTCCCGACCCGCTCCCGCCTCCTCTACCGGAGCATCCCGCCAAGGACCTTCCCCTGGCCGCCGGCCGACTCCGTCAACCGCGACCTGGCCGTTGCCCTCAGCAAGTTCGCACCGGGCAGCGAAACCCCGCAGGACGGTCGTCTGCTCCGCTCCAGGGGAGTGGTCTCCCTCGTCCCGAGCGGTCGCGGAGTTCAGGCCGCCGAAGAGCCGTTCGGACCGGAACAGCTGGTCGCCATGTGCCGGATCTGCTCCCACGTGGACCCGCAGGCTGCCGTCGAGCCGGAAACCGGGAGCGCCGGTACCTGCCCCGCCTGCGGCGCGGAGAGCAAGTACTACAGGGCCGTCCCCTTCCGGGAGCCCGCGGGCTTCCGGGCCGCTCACGAAGCACGGGACTACGACGGCTACCGGGAGCTCGGTTCCAACGCCACCAGCGCACGGACCGCCACCGACCTGGAGAAGACCGCCCCGCGCATCCACCGTGCCGCCGACGACTGGATGGTCGTCCACACCGGCAGCGGTGACCGCTACATCGTCAACACCAACTCCGGAAAGCTCTTCCGCTTCGCCAAGAACACCGGCCCGTGGCGTGGATACGTCGCTCTGGACCATCCCAAGGCGGAAGCCGACCTGGAGATCGCCCTCGGCGCCACCCAGCACACCGACATGCTCTTCATCGGGGCCAAGGGCGCCCTCGACACGAACCGGGGCCTCCGCTTCGACATCTCGAGGTCCCAGCAGATCGACGGCTTCCCCGAGGCATACCACGGCCGGCGCGCCGCCTGGTACTCGCTGGCTGCCCTGCTGCGCCGTGCCGCCGCCCCGCACCTGGACGTGCAGCCGGAGGAACTCCTCAGCGGCATCCACGGCTCGGACGCCCCGGTGGCCGCTCCCGTCATGGCCTACCTGGCGGACAGCCTCGACAACGGCGCGGGCTTCAGCACCTACCTCGGTTCGGAGGAACACATCGACGAGTTCCTCCAGGCGGTCGACCGCTACGTGCACGACCTGGAGGCCGACCATCATGCGCACAACTGCCGCAGCTCCTGCTACGCCTGCCTGCGCGACTACTCCAACATGCGCCTCCACCCGCTCTACGACTGGCGGCTCGCCCGCGACCTGACCGACGCCCTGCGCGGCCGGAAACTGCGGATCGACCCGGATGAGCACGCCGTCCTGTTGAAGGGGTGGGCGGACGAGGAGCCAACCGTCAGTCTCAAGGAGACCGCCGCCGGACCCGTGGCCCTCTTCACCTCGGACTTCACCGGCGAGCCCGTCGCGGTCGCCGTCAAGCATCCGCTGGAGTCCGCCACCGAGGAGTGCGGGAACGAACGGCTCCAGGCCCTGCGTCACGAGGTCCGTGCCGCAGGTCTCGCCACCCAGGTGGCCTTCGCCGACTCCTACAGCCTGGACAGGACCCCTGCCGCGGTGATCGAGCAGGTGCATATTTTCGCGGAGGAGCTCTGATGACGGCAGGTACCCCACTGGGAGCGCGTCAGGACGAGCAGGCCCGTGTGGAGGAGCTGCGGCAGCGCGAGATCGCCCGCCGCCTCGCCCTCCGACAGGCCCGCGCCGAGGGCCGGATTGTCGGGGGAGCTCCGCAGGGCGCGGAAGCCGGCGGCGGCCCCACTCCGGTCGTTCCGCCGCAGAAGCAGCCGGAACCGGAACCGGTCATGCCCCAGCCGATCCCCGAAGGATTCACCCACCGGGAGACCTGGGAACGCGCCCGCTCCTTCGCCGAACGCATGCTGCCCGATGTGCTGAAGGCGGCGACCGGGGCGCTCTCCGCGCAGAAGCTGGCCCGGGCCGCGGCCGATGCAGCGGCCCGGCAGGACGATCCGGTCAAGGGCGTCTCCCTGCTCGTCATGGCACAGGAGCACGGGCTGGACGTTTTCAGTGGCCTGGTCTACGCCCGCGCCCGCGCCCTCCTGGAGGACAAGCCGCTTCCGCTCCTGGGGGATCCGGGCAGCATGTGGCAGATTTACCAGGACGACCGCCGCCTGATGGAGACCGATTTGACGGCCCCTCAGCAGAGGGCGCTCCTGGCGGAGCTTCCCCGGCCGCTTCTCGACGACTACATCGACGAGGAGTGGATCGGCGCGGCCCCCGAGGGCGACGGCACCTCCCGTGCCGCCTACTTCCGCGCCCGCCTGGACCCGGCGTCCCTCACCGACGAGGAGATGGATCTGTTGGCCTGGCCCCTGGAACGGGAGCGCCGGGAAGCCGGCCCGGGAACGGAACCCGGCCGTGACTGGCCGCAGGACTGGCGCCTGCTGGTGAGGCTGCAGGCCAACGACGCCAAGGCCGTCGCCGAGGAGTGGACCGACCTCCTGCCGCCGACGCAGAAGCTCCTCGACGCGCTGCGCGAGGTGCGGCGGACCGGGGAGGTCCCGGACGGCCTCGTCGCCGACGAACGACTGTGGGTCCTCCTTGAGCGGATCCACCCCAGCGTGCGCAGCACGAGCACCAAGAGGTTCAACGGCTGGATCGGCGGGCGGACCCTGCTCAGGGCCGTGCGGCAGATGCACCGTGCCCTCCTCCACGGGGACGACGAGACGGCGGAACAGCGGAGGAGGGCTGCGCTCACCATGGCCGCGAGGCTCCGCCACCACTCGCAGCCGGTGCGCTGGGAGGCCCAGAACATCCACGCCTACCTGCGCGCCGGCCAGGAGATCACGGAGTGCCTCAAACTCCTGGAGAAGGACGCCGAAGGCCGTCCCCCGGTGCGGGAGCAGCTTGGCGGAGGCGCCGTGGCCACGCTGCGGAAGAATCGGAGCTTCCTGGACGCGCGGCACCGCGGAGAACGCGACCAGCCGCTCAACCCTTATCTGGTGCTCGGCGTGCCGGACGGGGCGGACGACTGGAAGAAGGCCTGGCGGGCCCTGAGGAAGGAGCTCGACGACAGCGGCCGCGTCCGGATCAACCGCGCCAAGGACATGATCGAGAAGGCCGAGCGCGAGCAGCAGGAAGTACCCCGGTTCGCCGTCCCGCTCGCCCCGCACCGCTGGAAGGACCCCACCGGCACGAGCCACCGGCTGGAACTCCCGCCCGAGCCTCTGCAGAGGCTCACCGCGCCGCCCACGGACAGCGACCGCGCGTGGTCCCGCACCGAGGCGGCCCGAGAAATAGTCACCAGGGCGACAGAACGCCTTTCCCCGGCTGCCGAAGTATTCGCAGCCCTTGAAGACCCAGAGAGCAGCACATCGTGAACAACGGAGCCGGTAAAGGCGACAGTGGTTCTGGCCCCCGTGACGGATCCCGGCGGAACCAGGGACGCGGTCCGAACAACGGAAGCGTGCGCAATCGTGGTGAGCAGAGGGCGGCCGAGGCTGCTCCCTGGCGATTCGCCGAGAGCCACTTGCCCGAGTTCGACCCGGGGGCCTTGGACGCCGCCGCGATCCTGAAGTCGGTCAATGAGACGCTCCTGCCCGTGGTGGAGAAGGAGTTGGAGGCGGCGACGGAGAAACTGGGCGCAGCTCTGGCCGACAAGGAGACCGAGGCCGATCTGGTCTCCGCGTTCCGGGCCGAGCTGATGCGCCGAGTGCTCCCTCAGTTCACCGAAGCGGTACGCACGGGTGTGCTGGAGAGTATCCGCATGCGCCAGATGCACCTGGCCCAGCTGGCCGTCCTGCACCGGCAGGCGCTGGACGCGAAGACCTTGAAGGTCGTGCTGACCCGCCTCGACCACGAGGCGGCGAAGGCCGGCCTGCAGATCGTCGGCGACATTGGTGATCAGTCGCTGTTCAACGTCGTGGAGGACCAGCCCGGTGTGACGAAGAGAGGCCCGGTCACCTTTGAAGTCGTCGCTCCGGCCTACGTCGACAAGGAGTCCGGGAAGCTTGTCGAACGCGGTTGGCTGCGGGCCGTTGCCAAGGCACCGTTCCCGAAACCGTCGCCCGAGCCCAGCAAAATGAAGCCGGGGCGGAAACGCAGGGCGAAGCATACAGAAGCCGACAAGAAGCAGCCGGAGAAGGAGGCTCCCACACAGCAGGAGAGGAAGAAGCCCCACCGGGGTCAGGAACCCGAAAAGCAGCAGCATAGAGGCAACGAGCGGCGAAACGGCGGGGCACGTCCCCGTTCTGGAGGAAACAGGGACCGCCGGATGAAGCAAAGGGGAACGCGATGACTTTCGGTATCGACTTCGGCACCAGCAACTCCGTGGTGGCCCACTGGAACGGGCACACCACCGAAGTGCTGCCGGTCGACAGCGACAACGTGCCCGCGCAGTGGCGGATGTCGGAGTTCGAGCAGCTCTTCCCCTCCGTGCTGTCCGTCCGCGACCTCCAGCGCACCCTCTGCTTCGGCTGGGAGGCGAAGACCGGCACCAGCGAGCCGCTCGACGCCGTGAAGCGCATGCTGGGCACCCGCTCCGGTGCCGAGAAGGACGGCGACATCGACGGCCTCGAGGTCGCAGCACAGCTCGAGGAGCACCATGCCTGGGTCGGCTCGGAGAAGTTCCACAGCACGGTCGCGGCCGCCGCCCTTTTCAGCCGCATGAAGGACGGTGTCTCCGCCCAGCTGCTCGACCTCTCCGACGCGGTCGTCACCGTCCCCGCCAAGGCGACGGGCGGCGCCCGCTACCGCACCCGTGCCGCGGCAGCACTCGGCGGGGTGAAGGTCCGGGCCCTGCTCAACGAGCCCACCGCGGCTGCGATCTCGTACGCCCGCGACGTCCCGATTCCCGGCCGTTTCCTCGTCTTCGACTGGGGCGGTGGCACCATCGACGTCACCGTCCTGCAATACGAGGACGGCCTCTTCGAGGAGCAGACCTCCCGCGGTATCACCGCCCTCGGAGGCCTGGAGTTCGACAACGCGTTGGCCCAGCTGATCCAGCAGAAGATCGGCCTGACCGCGGACCAGCTCACCAAGGCCGAACGGCGCCGGTGGCGCCGGTCGGTCGAGCTGACGAAGATCGCCCTCTCCTCCGTGCCGATGGAGGGCGCGCTCTTCTTCGACCTCCCGGTCGGCCTCGCCCCCTCGGTCTCGAAGCGTGAGGTCAGGATCACCGCGGCCGAGTACACCGAGGCGATCACCCCGCTCATCACCCGCGCCCTGGAGGCGGTCCAGCAGGCCCTGGAAGACCTGGCCATCACCTCGGGCGCCATCGACTCCGTCCTGATGATCGGCGGCACCTCGCAGATCCCCCAGGTGCGTCACGCCCTGGGCGAGCTCCTCGGCCACGACCGCATCGTCGACAGCGGCCTGTGCCGGCCCATGACCGCCGTCGCCCGAGGTGCGGCCATCTACGCGGCCTCCCTCGACGGCGAACTCGGTGACGACAGTGACTTCTCCCTCGTGACGAGCTACGACTTGGGTACGGCCGTGAGCGCGGGCGAACAGAAGGGCTTCCGCGCCATCATCCGACGCAACGCCACGCTCCCCGCGGAGGGTTCGGCCAACTTCTACCCGGACACGCCGCGGGCTTCCTTCGTGCGCGTGCCGGTGATCGAGGGTGAGGTCGGCTACTCGGCCGACAGCGACCGTGCCTTCCCCCTGGCCAACATCGAGGTGCATCTCCCGACCCGGGAACAGGACATCCGCCGGAACAAGATCGAGATCAAGTTCAGCTACAACGAGAGCGGCATCCTGCGCTTCACCGCCACCCACGCGGCCACCGGCAAGCAGCTCGCCGAGCGCGAGATCGATTCCTTCGGCCCCGACGGCACCCCACTGCAGCACGGCCTCGACGATGAACTGACCCGCCTCTTGGCCCACACCGTCCGCCCGTTCGCCGACGGCTCCTCCAACGTCCGACACCTCTCGGCAGCTGAATCAGTCAACGCCCGCCCCGCACCGATCGACATGTCTGTGCGCGTGGTGGAAGCCGATCCGGCCGTAACGGTCAACGGCGA
Organism: Streptomyces sp. NPDC043812; assembly: GCF_056436245.1. Lineage (NCBI taxonomy): Bacteria > Bacillati > Actinomycetota > Actinomycetes > Kitasatosporales > Streptomycetaceae > Streptomyces > Streptomyces sp. NPDC043812. The sequence goes on along the minus strand of NZ_JBWKCY010000013.1, from coordinate 216,659 downwards.
GCCGCAGGGCGTGGTGACGGCGGGACTTTGACCAGCCTCTGGACTCTGGTGGCTGATTTCCGGGTGCGCCAGTAGCTCGCTCCACTGCTACGGCAGGTGCCGGCAGCCGAGGGATCCGCACCCCTCGGCTACCAATCCGGCTGGAGGACCCGGCGTCCGGCGACGTCAACATGGCCGCCCGCTGGTACCAACCGGAGTCAGGAGGCTTCGCATCCCGCGACACCTGGCTCCCCAACCCCTCCACCCAGGCCGACCGGTACACCTACGCCAACAGCGACACGGTCAACGCCACCGATCCCACCAGCCACTTCTGCGCCTGCGGCGGCACAAGGGCAGCCCGAGACTCTCGGGCATGAGATGGCGCAGTAGCGCCAGTGGCGCGCACGACGCCGCCCCGCGCAACATGGGCGCCGACAGGGCGAGGCCGTCAGCCCGCCCCGCCTGCCGCGGAAACAGCGCATCGACCAGGTCCCAGACCCGCAGGAACATCCAGGAAATGCGCGCCGCTACGACGCCGCACGCACGCCTGTCCGCAGTCGTCCGACCCGCCCCGCGACCCGGAACAACGGCAACCACCGCGGCACCAACCGATGCGGTGGGACCACCCGGAGGATCTTGCAGCCCGAGACGCCCTTGGGCGATCACGGTCGTATCGTTAGTGATCGAATCCCCCTCGGACACCAGTAAGACGCCAGTTCATCTGGGGTCTTTTTTTGCATGTCCGCTTCGCGCTTCCTTCCGGGCTGCCCCGCTCGCCTCCTCGCCTGAGCCCTTGCCCGAGCTCCCTCGTCACGATCTGATCTCGCTCCCGGTCCGGACTCTTGCATTCCGGCCGTGTAATCGTTTCCATGCTTCCTTGTAATCGTTTCCACGGGCTCCCGGCTCATGGTGCGAGGTTCACGGAAACCACAAGGAGGTGGTCCGGACATGGCGAGCATCAAGGATGTCGCCGCCGCGGCGGGAGTGTCCGTCGCCACGGTCTCGCGCGTGCTCAACAGCCATCCGTCCGTCAGCGCGGAGGCCCGGACCCGCGTCCTCGCCGCCGTCGACACCCTCGGCTACCGGCCCAACGCTGTCGCCCGCTCGCTGCGCACCGACCAGACCCGCACCCTCGGTCTCGTCATCAGCGACGTGATGAACCCCTACTTCACCGAGCTCGCCCGTTTCGTCGAGGAAGAGGCCCGCGCGCTGGGCTACAGCGTCATCATCGGCAACGCCGACGAACGGCCCGAGCTCCAGGACCACCACGTCCGTACGCTCCTCGACCGCCGGATCGACGGGCTCCTCGTCTCGCCCGCCGACGGACGCTCCCCGTTCACGCTCGACGCCGCACGCGGCGGCACGCCCATGGTCTTCCTCGACCGCTGGATACCGGGCGTCGACGTCCCCGTCGTCCGGGCCGACGGACGCGCCGCCATCCGCGACCTCGTCGCGCATCTGCTCGGGCTCGGCCACCGCAGGCTCGCCATCATCGCCGGACCCGCGGCGACGACCACCGGGCACGAGCGCGTCGAGGCGTTCCGCGAGGCCCTGCGCGAGCACGGGCTCGCGCTGCCCGACGACCACATCGGGCAGGGCGACTTCCAGGCGGAGAGCGGCCGGCGCGCCACCGAACGTTTCCTCGCCCTGCCCGAACCGCCCGACGTCGTCTTCGCCGCCGACAACCTGATGGCGCTCGGCGCGCTCGACGCCATCCGCGCCCACGGCCTGCGCGTCCCGCGGGACATCGGGCTCGCCGCGTTCGACGACATTCCCTGGTTCGTGCACACCGACCCGCCCATCACGGCAATCGCCCAGCCGACGGCGGAACTGGCCCGCGCCGCCGTCCGGGCGCTCGTCGCACTCATCGAGGGCAGACCCCCGCAATCCGTGACGCTGACCGCCCGGCTCGTCGTCCGCAGATCGTGCGGCGAACCCGCCCCGCCCCCGCCCGCCACTTCCGCCCAGAGGAGCAACGTGTGAGCACCCCCGACGAGTTGCTGCGCATCGAAGGCATACGCAAGACGTTCCCCGGAGTCGTCGCGCTCGACGCCGTCGACTTCGACCTGCGCCGCGGCGAGGTGCACGTCCTCCTCGGTGAGAACGGGGCCGGCAAGAGCACCCTCATCAAGATGCTGTCCGGCGCCTACCGCCCCGACGCCGGCCGCATCCTCGCCGGAGGCCGCGAAGTCCGCATCCATGGCGCCCAGGACGCCGAACGGCTCGGCATCGCCACCATCTACCAGGAGTTCAACCTGGTGCCCGACCTGACGGTCGCCGAGAACATCTTCCTCGGCCGTCAGCCGCGCCGCTTCGGTCTGATCGACCGCAGGAAGATGGAGGCCGATGCCGAGGTGCTGCTCAAGCGGGTCGGTGTTCAGGTGTCCCCGCGCGCCCGCGTCCGCGACCTGGGCATCGCCCGGCTCCAGATGGTCGAGATCGCCAAGGCGCTCTCCCTGGAGGCGAGTGTCCTGATCATGGACGAGCCCACCGCCGTCCTCACCTCCGAAGAGGTCGACAAACTCTTCCGGATCGTGCGGCAGCTCCGCGAGGACGGCGTGGGCATCGTCTTCATCACCCACCACCTCGACGAGATCGCCGCCCTCGGCGACCGTGTCACTGTCCTGCGCGACGGCCGATCCGTCGACCAGGTGCCCGCGTCCACTCCCGAGGACGAGCTCGTACGCCTCATGGTCGGCCGCAGCATCGAGCAGCAGTATCCGCGCGAACGCCCCGAGGCGGGCGAGCCGTTGCTGTCCGTCCGCGGGCTCACCCGCGACGGCGTCTTCCACGACATCACCTTCGACGTGCACGCCGGTGAGGTCGTCGGCCTCGCCGGACTCGTCGGCGCCGGACGCACCGAGGTCGCCCGCGCGGTCTTCGGCGCCGACCCCTACGACGCCGGCAGCGTCGGCGCAGGCGGCACCACCCTGCCCGCCCACGACGTCAACGCCGCCATGGGCGCGGGCATCGGACTCGTACCCGAGGACCGCAAGGGCCAGGGACTCCTCCTCGACGCGTCCGTCGAGGAGAACCTGGGCCTGGTCACGCTGCGTTCGGCCACCCGCGGGGGCCTCGTCGACGTCCGGGGGCAGCGCACCGCCGCCGCCCGCATCGCCGAACAGCTCGGCGTACGGATGGCCGGCCTCGGACAGCATGTGCGCACCCTGTCCGGCGGAAACCAGCAGAAGGTCGTCATCGGCAAATGGCTGCTGGCCGACACCCGCGTGCTGATCCTCGACGAGCCGACCCGCGGTATCGACGTCGGCGCCAAGGTCGAGATCTACCAGCTCATCAACGAACTGACCGCCTCCGGCCACGCCGTGCTGATGATCTCCAGCGATCTGCCCGAGGTCCTCGGCATGAGCGACCGTGTCCTTGTCATGGCCCAGGGCCGGATCGCCGGAGAACTCCCCGCCGACGAGGCGACCCAGGACGCCGTGATGGCCCTCGCCGTCGCCGCGACCCCCACGACGAACACCGCAGTGAACGAAGAGGAGGGCCCCCGTGGCCACTGACACGCATCTGAACGACACGGGCGCCGGCGGCGCCTGGAACCTTCGCCGCATACTCCTCGACAACGGCGCCCTCACCGCCCTCGTGGTCCTCGTCGTCGCCATGTCCCTGCTCTCCGGCGACTTCCTGACCACCCAGAACCTCCTCAACGTCGGTGTTCAGGCCGCCGTCACCGCGATCCTCGCCTTCGGCGTCACCTTCGTCATCGTCTCGGCCGGGATCGACCTGTCCGTCGGCTCCGTCGCCGCTCTCTCCGCCACCGTCCTCGCCTGGACGGCCACGAGCGAAGGGGTGCCGGTGTGGCTCGCGGTGATCCTCGCCGTCGCCACCGGCCTGGCCTGCGGACTCGTCAACGGCGCGCTGATCTCGTACGGCAAGCTGCCGCCGTTCATCGCCACACTGGCCATGCTGTCGATCGGCCGCGGCCTGTCCCTGGTGATCTCGCAGGGCAGCCCCATCGCGTTCCCCGAATCCGTCTCCGTCCTCGGCGATACCCTCGGCGGCTGGCTGCCCGTCCCAGTCCTCGTGATGATCGCGGCGGGCCTGGTCACCGCACTCGTCCTGACCCGCACCTACATCGGCCGCGCCATGTACGCCATCGGCGGCAACGAGGAAGCGGCCCGGCTGTCCGGACTGCGCGTCAAGCGGCAGAAGCTCGTCATCTACGCCCTGTCCGGCCTCTTCGCCGCCGTCGCAGGCATCGTCCTCGCCTCCCGCCTCGTCTCCGCACAGCCGCAGGCGGCCCAGGGTTACGAACTCGACGCCATCGCCGCCGTCGTCATCGGCGGTGCCAGCCTCGCGGGCGGCGTCGGCAAGGCATCCGGCACCCTGATCGGCGCGCTGATCCTCGCCGTGCTGCGCAACGGCCTCAACCTCCTGTCCGTGTCCGCCTTCTGGCAGCAGGTCGTCATCGGTGTCGTCATCGCGCTGGCCGTACTTCTCGACACAGCCCGCAGGCGTGCCGGAGCCGGCCCCGCGGCCGGTGGCGCTTCGGGCTCCGGCGGCGGGAAGAAGGGCGCGGCACAGCTGGCGATCGCGACAGTGTGCGTCGCGGCCGTCGTCGCGGCCGTCTCCCTGCTCAACCCCGGCTCGTCGTCGACCACCACCAAGGTCGGCATGTCGCTGTCCACCCTGAACAACCCCTTCTTCGTCCAGATGAAGGAAGGCGCGCAGGCGGAGGCGGAGGCCGCAGGCATCGACCTGACGGTCACCGACGCCCAGAACGATGCCTCCCAGCAGGCCAACCAGCTCCAGAACTTCACCAGTTCCGGCGTGAAGTCCGTCATCGTGAACCCCGTCGACTCCGATGCCGTGGGCCCCGCCGTCCGCGGCGCCAACAGGGCCGACATCCCGGTGATCGCCGCCGACCGCGGCGTGAACAAGGCCGACACCGCTGCTCTGATCGCCTCCGACAACGTCGCGGGCGGCAAACTCGCCGCGAAGACACTGGCCGAACGACTCGGCGGCAAGGGGAACATCGTCGTCCTGCAGGGCACGGCAGGCACCTCCGCCAGCCGCGAACGCGGCGCCGGATTCGCCGAGGGCATCAAGGCGTACCCGGGCATCAAGGTCGTCGCCAGGCAGCCCGCGGACTTCGACCGCACCAAGGGCCTCGACGTCATGACCAACCTGCTGCAGTCCCACCGAGGTGTCGCCGGCGTGTTCGCCGAGAACGACGAGATGGCGCTCGGCGCCGTCAAGGCGCTCGGCAGCAGGGCGGGGGACGAGGTGGCCGTCGTCGGATTCGACGGAACGCCCGACGGCCTCACGGCAGTCGAGGCGGGCACGCTGTACGCGTCCGTCGCCCAGCAGCCGGCCGAGCTCGGGAGGATCGCCGTGCAGAATGCGGTGAAGGCCGCGCAGGGCAAGAGCATCGAGAAGACGGTGAAGGTGCCGGTGAAGGTCGTCACGCGGCAGAACGTCGCAGACTTCTCCTGAACCGGGCCGGAGTTCACCGAGGACCGGGCCCGAGCGGGGCGTCGGACCTCATCGAGGAATCGGACCTCTCGAGAAAGCAGGAAACCACTCCATGCACGACGACGATGTGCTCGATCTGCTGGTCGTCGGGTCGGCGAACGCCGACCTGGTGATCGGGGTCGAACGCCGTCCCGCACCCGGCGAGACGGTGCTGGGCTCGGACCTGGCCGTCCACCCCGGCGGCAAGGGCGCCAACCAGGCGGTCGCCGCCGCCCGGCTCGGAGCCCGCTCGGCCCTGTTGGCCAGGGTCGGCGACGACGCCCACGGACGGCTGCTGCTGGAGTCGCAGCGTGCGGCCGGGGTCGACACCGGCGGCGTCCTCGTCGGCGGGGCGCCCACCGGCGTCGCCCTGATCACCGTCGACCCCTCGGGCGACAACAGCATCGTTGTCTCACCCGGTGCCAACGCCCGCCTCACCCCCGAGGACATCCGCCGTGCCGACGGACTGCTCGCCCGCGCGCGGGTGGTCTCCCTCCAGCTGGAGATTCCGCTGGACACCGTCGCCGAGGTGGCCCGGTCGCTGCCGCCCGCGGCCCGGCTCGTCCTCAACCCCTCACCTCCCGCACCTCTCTCGGCGGACGTCCTCGCGGCCTGCGACCCCCTGGTCGTCAACGAGCACGAGGCGCGCTTCATCCTGGGCGAGGAGGCCGGCTCCTCGCCCGAGGACTGGGCCGAGGCCCTGCTGGGCCTCGGCCCCCGTTCGGTGGTCGTCACGCTCGGCGCGCTCGGCGCGCTCGTCGCATCCGCCGCCGCGGCCGAACGGGTCCCGAGCCCGCGCGTCGACGCCGTGGACACCACGGGAGCCGGCGACGCCTTCACCGCGGCGCTCGCGTGGCGGCTGGGGATCGGTGACGACCTCGTCGAGGCGGCCGCCTTCGCGGTCCGTGTGGGCGCGTCCGCAGTCACCAGGAAGGGCGCCCAGGAATCGTTTCCGTCTGCGCAGGAGTTGGCAGCGCTGTGAAGAAGCACGGGATTCTCAACCGCCATCTCTCCGGTGCAATAGCCGAGTTGGGCCACGGCGACGGCGTTCTCGTCTGTGACGCAGGCATGCCGATCCCGCCCGGTCCGACGGTAGTGGACCTGGCGTTCGTCGCGGGCATCCCCTCGTTCGCCGACGTACTGGACGGTCTGCTGGCGGAGCTCGTGGTGGAGGGAGCGACCGCCGCGCAGGAGATCCGCGCGAACAACCCGGAGGCGGCCCGGCTCGTCGAGGAACGCCTGCCCGGCCTCGTGTTCGTCCCGCACGACGATCTCAAGTCGCTGACGTCGGGCGCCCGGCTGGTCGTACGGACGGGGGAGGCCCGGCCGTACGCGAACGTGCTGCTGAAGTGCGGCGTCTTCTTCTGACACGTTTCGGGCGGCGGCCGCCCGAGGACCGCCGCCGCTAGGCGGGGGTCCTGCGGGTGCGCCGCCCCGGCGGCGTCCGCGAGACGGGCGCTGATCGGCCGCGTGGAGTCGCCGCGCCCGGCCGCGCTGCTGCGCCGACGCGTGCACAGGCACGTGCGCACGGGCTGAGGCGAACGCCCGACAACGCGGCCCATGGCGGTCCTGCACTGTCGTCCACCGCCACCGCCACCGCCACCGCCACCGGCCGGCCGCCACCGCCACGGGCCGGCCGCCATCGCCACCGGTCACCGACGCACGATCATGCCCTGCTCGTCCCTTCCACGATCTCCCGTGTTGCGCACGAGACTTCCGGGCCGCCGTTGACGAGCGCACGAGCGAGCCGCCGGCCAGTAGGCATCGCGACCGGCCACCCCGCGGGAACCGTCAGACCGGGTAGCCCATGTCCTTCGCCTCCCTCACGACGTCCGGGAAGGAGGCGCCCGGATTCAGCCGGACCACCACGTCCTGCGTCAGCGGTCGCTGCTCGTATATGCGGCGTACGGCGTCCAGGTCGACGGGCCTCTCGTAGTAGTCCTCTGCGAACGACCGGAATGCCTGCGGCCTCGGATCGACGGGGAGGTCGAACATCCACCCGGAGCCGTCAGGGTCCGAGTGACCCTCGGGAAACTCGATCCCACCCGCATGCCACCGGTCGTCGCCCGTCTCGCGCCACAGGCAGAAGGTCACCCTGGCCATGTCCTCGTCCGTGAAGGCCGGCTCCTGGACGCAAGATTGGAACACCTCGGGGACCGCGTCGAGCACACCCGGCCAGACCGTGTCGTCGGCATACGGACTCATCGGCGACTCGTGGTCGAAACCGCGGATGTACGCGCCGGCGGGCGAGAAGACGATGTCGAACTCGTCCCCGCTGCCGTTGCGCATGGCGAAGACCTCCTCCGTCTCCGACCACGACGCGTCGAAGGAGTAGTACCGGTATTCACCGGGGTTCAGCACTGCTTCCGCCATGGCTATGGACCGGCACAGGGTCCGCAGGTCGGGGATGGAGGGAAGCGCGGCGGCGACATCATGAACAGTCATGAGCCCATGCAACCGCACGCCTCTGACAACCTGGTCCTGCCACCACCCTGCTGCGGTTGCCGGCAGGAGACCTCCTGACCCTCGTGAGCCCGGGCATGGCAGCGGAGCAGAAGTCCTGGACCTGGCCGCCCACCTCACCGGTGGCAGGGTCTCCGTGCTCAGGGAGTACGTGCGTACGCGGTGAGCCGGTCGAGTTCGTGGTGCCGGGACCCGTACCGCTCCCGCTCGTTGACGACCCGCACGTCGGATCCGGCGAATCCGGGACCGGCGCGCCCTTGGACGCGCCGTGACGCCCGCCCCGACCCTGTCACCTGAAGGATGCGCACCATGACGACACCACAGCGCCCCGGCAGCCCCGCCACCGACTGGCTGGCCGACGCCGTCCTCTACCAGATCTACCCGCAGACCTTCGCCGACGCGAACGGCGACGGCATCGGCGACTTCGCCGGCATCGAGCAGCGCCTCGACCACCTCGCGTGGCTCGGCGTCAACACGGTCTGGCTCAACCCGTGCTTCGCCTCCCCGTTCCAGGACGCGGGCTACGACGTCTGCGACTACTACACCGTCGCGCCCCGCTACGGCACCAACGACGACCTGGCGAAGCTCGTCGACAGCGCCCGCCGCCGCGGCATCCGCGTCCTGCTCGACCTGGTCGCCGGCCACACCTCCGACCAGCACCCCTGGTTCATCGCGTCCGCGAACGACCCGGCCGACCACCGCTACATCTGGGCCGCCACCGACGAACGCCCAGCCGACGGCTTCGAACCCTCGCCCGGCACCCGCCCCGGCTGGTACAAGCCGAACTTCTTCCCCAGCCAGCCCGCCCTCAACTTCGGCTACGCGCGCACCGACCCCGCCGAACCCTGGCGCCTGCCGGTCGACGCCGAAGGCCCGAGGGCGAACCGCCAGGCGCTGCGCGACATCATGTCCCACTGGCTCGGCCTCGGCCTCGCCGGCTTCCGCGTCGACATGGCAGCCTCCCTCGTCAAGGACGACCCGGGCCACGCCGAGACCGCCCGCCTCTGGCGCGAACTGCGCGGCTGGCTCGACACCGCCCACCCCGAGGCAGCGCTTCTCTCGGAGTGGGGCGACCCGGCCGTCTCCGTGCCCGCCGGCTTCCACGCCGACTTCTTCCTCCAGTTCGGCAGCGACAACGACGGCCTCACCCTGCGCTCCCTGTGGAACAACAACACCGGCACGGTCAACGAGCAATGGGCCCCGCTGGAGCCCTACTTCGACGCGGACGGCGCCGGTTCCCCGCAGACCTTCCTCGACAACTGGCAGTCGGCCACCGACGCGATCGCCACCTCAGGCCGCCGCGGCTTCATCTCCCTGCCCACCGCCAACCACGACTTCTCCCGCTTGTCCTCCGGCCCCCGCGCCGCCGAACAGCTCCCCGCCGCCTTCGCGTTCCAGCTCACCTGGCCCACGCTCCCCGCCGTCTACTACGGCGACGAGATCGGGATGCGCTACGTCCCCGGCCTTCCGAACCACGAGGGCAGCGTCCTCGGTCCCCGCTACAACAGGGCGGGCTCCCGCACCCCCATGCAGTGGGACGACACCGAGAACGCCGGCTTCTCCACCGCACCTCCCGGGGACCTCTATCTCCCGATCGACCCCGACCCCGAGCGCCCCACGGTCGCCGCCCAGCGACAGGACCCCGGGTCCCTGCTGCACCTGGTGCGCCGCCTGATCACCCTGCGCAAGGCCACACCCGAGCTCGGCACCGAGGGCAGTGTGCGCATGCTCCACGCCGGATACCCCCTCGTGTATGTGCGGGGCGGCCGGTACCTGGTCGTGATCAACCCGCGGCGGGACGCGGTGGAAGCCCGTCTGCCCGAGGCGGTGACAGCACGGCCGGTGGATGCCCGCGGCGTCGACGTGACGGCCGACCGGGTCCGGGCCGAGGGCTTCGCGTACGGCATCTTCGACCTGTCATGACGACCTGTCATGACGAAGCGGTGATGACGGAGCCGTGATGACGACCCTGCGCACGCCTGCTGCGCTCCCCTCCGCCCGGGCGGGGCCGCGGCCCGCCGCCGTCCCCGCCCCCGCTGCGCTCGCCCGCGCCGCCGACTGGTGCGAGCTGCCCGGTGGGACCTTCCTCATGGGCAGCGACGACGCCCCCTACCCTGCGGACGGGGAGGGTCCCGCCCGGCCGGTGACGGTCGAGCCGTTCAGGATCAGCGCGACGACGGTCACCGACGAGGAGTTCGCCGCGTTCTGCGACGCGACCGGCTACCGCACGGACGCGGAACGGTTCGGCCGGCTTCCGCGTCGCCGGGCAACGGTCGTGACCAGTGTGATCCCGCCCCTTGTCACCGCGGCCCGGCCCTGGTCCTGTGTACCGCACACCCACCGGAGCGACGAGGAGCAGCGTGGAACCAGTGACCGGCCAGGACAGGCGAGGCACCCTGCCCGACGGGCTCGCCGACGCGATACGCGGCACCGCCGCGGATATCGCCGCCCTGCTGCGGCCGGGCACCGACACGAGCGCCGCGGTACCCGGCTCGGACTGGACCGTCGGCGAGGCGGCCGCACATCTGGCACAGGCCAATGAGCTGATGGCCGACATAGCGGCAGGCCAGGAACGCAGCCACGGCGACGGCACACCGCACAGCCTGGCCGCGGCGAACGCACACGCGCTCGCCGGGTTCGCCGAGCGCGCGGCCGAACCGCTGGCCGCGATGATCGTGTCGCACGCCGACGCCTACGTCACGGCGATGGACTTGCGGCCGCCCGAGGAGGTCGTGGCGACGCCGCTGGGGACGATGAGCCGCGCCGTACTGGGCTCGTACCTGCTCACGCACATGCTCGGCCACGGCTACGACCTCGCCCGCGCGGCCGGCCGGCCGCACATGATCGACCGTGCCCGGGTCCAGCTGTCCCTGCCGTTCCTGATCACCGCCATGCCCCGGGTGACGAATCCGGCTGCCACGGACGGGCTGACGGCCCGCTACGCGCTCCGCCTGCGCGGCGGTCCGGGCTTCGGCGCCACGTTCACCGACGGCGCTGCCGTCGTGAGCCCTCAGATGCCGGACCGTCCCGACTGCACCATCCTCACGGAACCGGTCACGTTCCTCCTGATGGCCCTCGGCCGCCAGAACCCGTGGTCGGCCATCGCCTCGGGCCGAGTCCTCGCGTGGGGGCGCAAGCCGTGGCTCGCTCCCCGGTTCCCGACGCTGTTCACGGCACCCTGAGCCACGGGATCGGACCCGGGACCGTTCACCGCTGCCCGACCAGCAGCGCCACCACCAGCACCGTGGCCAGGCACGCTGCCGCGATCGTCGCCAGCCGGGATACCCGCTGGCGCGACGGCAGGTCGACGACCTCGGCTCCCGTGTGACCGGGAAAGACGAAGAAGACCCGGCCCGGATCGTCCTCCAACTCCACGCGGGCCAGTGCCAGATGGCGGATCCGGATGCTGCGCGCCACCTCGCCCTCGTGGCGGGCGAGCCGTGGTGAGAGGGCTTCTCGGTGCGTGCGCGCCAGATCGGCCGGGAGGCGGTCCCTGCCGGTGAGCTCGGCCTTGTGCCAGGTCCCGGTGCGGTCCATCCGGCGGCGGGCGAGGAACGGCGGGCGGGGGACCGGCAGCCGAATCCTCTCCTTCCGTGCCGAGTGCTCGACCACTCCGGCCGTCCACCGGGTGATCCTGCCCGTACCGGTGCACGCGTCGTGGTCGACCGTTCCCTTCCCGTCGCAGTTCTTGCACCTGACGACACCCTTGCCCCGGCACGTGCCGCAGGTACGGCGCCCGGCGCCGCGGCAGGTGGAACAAGCGGCGGAGCGGCGGTCGCACTTGTCGCACGTGACCCGATTGATCAGTGGCGCGTCGGACCGGAGATGAGCCGGCCGGGTGCCCGTGTCACCCGTCCCGTGGCAGGCGACGCACGGGGTGCTGTCACGGCAGTCCGCGCATATCGCATACGGCTCGCAGGGCACCTGCCCCTGCCCGGAGCACCGTGCGCAGGACACACTGCCGTTGCCGCAGCCGCAGGTCTCCACCCGGCGGGAGCCCCGCTTGACCAGTTCCGTCTTCTGGTTGATGCCCGGGTCCATCGGCGGTTCGACCCGGTGTCGGCGCAGATCGTCGTACGCCGGGCGGTCGGACAGATCGACCGACCCGGGGCAGCTGCGCTCCTTCTCCCTGGTGGACTCCACGGACCGGGTGATCCTGCAGTCGAGGACCGGGATGTGGGTGATGGCGGCTGTGTCCGCGAGCCGCCGACGCTCCGCGTCGTTCGTGCGGCCGAGGTGCATACCGATCGCGTCGAGGATGTGCGGGTCGGTGAGCGCTTCGGTCACGTGATGTCCTTCCCCCGGGGTGCCGCCAGGTGCGCTCGGCGCGCGGTCGCGGCGACGGTCGAACAGCCCTTCAGTGTGGCCCATGCCGAGGCCGCCACCAAGGGCTTTGCTGTGCCCCGTACTGCAGTGAGCCGGCTCCGCGTCGCACAGGAGCTCCGCCTGATTGACAATCTGACGGACCGTCAGTAAACCTGAGATGCATGTCGACGATGCGTGCGCGTCTGCTCGGTGTCCTCGCCCTCCTCGTGACCACCTCACTCGCCGTCGGCGGCACACAGTCCGCCGCCGCGCCGCGCACCGCCTCCCTGTGGTTCGACGAACAGGCCGCGACCGCATTCACCGTCGTGAACGGCCGTTTCGTCGACGGGCTCGGCCGCGAGGTGGTCCTGCGCGGCTACAACGTCTCCGGAGAGACCAAACTCGCCGAGAACGGCGGCCTGCCGTTCGCCTCCGTCGCAGACGCGGAGAAGTCGGCCGCCGCGATGCGTCGGCTCGGCGGCGCCAACACCGCGCGCTTCCTGCTCTCCTGGGCCTACGCCGAACCGGTACGCGGCCAGGTGGACCACGCCTACCTGTCCGCCGCCACCGCACAGATGCGGGCCTTCCTGCGCGCCGGGATCCGCGTCTACCCCGACTTCCACCAGGACCTGTTCTCCCGCCACCTGTTCCACGAGGGCAGCTGGTACACGGGCGACGGCGCACCCGCATGGGTCGTGGCCGCCGGGAACTACCCCCGGGAGTCGTGCGGCATCTGCCTGTTCTGGGGCCAGAACATCACGCAGAACAAGGCCGTGACGCAGGCGGCATCCGACTTCTGGCACAACAGGGGCGGCATCCAGGACGCGTTCCTCACCACGGCCCAGGCCACGATGCGGCACCTCGCCGAGCACCTCACCGCCGCCGAGTTCGCGGGCGTCGTCGGCTTCGACCCGTACAACGAACCGCACGCCGGGACCTATGACTCCGGGCAGACCAGCCGTGCCTGGGAACGGGACCTGCTGTGGCCCTTCTACGAGAAGTTCCGCGCCCGCATGGATGCGGCGGGCTGGCGTGACAAGCCCGCGTTCGTCGAACCCAACCTCTTCTGGAACGCCAACCTCGACTTCCAGAAACAGGAGGGTGGCCTCCTCGACGCGGGATCCGCACTCGGCCCGCGCTACGTCTTCAACACCCACTTCTACGACCAGAAGGCCATCTCCGGCGTCTTCATGTGGGGCAAGGCGAAGGACGGGCAGTACGTGGGCGACTTCGGCACCGTCCGCGACCGGGCGGCAGGCGCCGGGACCGCGGCGGTCGTCAGCGAATTCGGCCACCCGCTCGCCGGCACCGTCGCCGACAAGGCGCCCACCGTGCTGAAGGCCATGTACCAGGCGTTCGACTCCCGCGTCCCGGGAGGCAGTTGGTGGTCACGGACGCAGGCGTCGGGGCCCGTACTGTCCGGCACCCAGTGGCAGTGGGACATCTACCACGGCCGCCACCACGAACTCATGAACGGCAACCCGGACAAGGTCCTCACCGGGGGCGACGCCTGGAACGACGAGGACCTGTCCGCCGTCCGCCTCGACGACTCGGGCCGACCCGTACTGCGCCAGGACGCCCGCCTGCTGGACCGCCTCTACCCGAGCGCCACCGCGGGCACCGTCCTCGCCTTCACGTACGAGGACCGCTCGCGTGACGGCTCGACGACCCTGACCTGGAACCCGGTGCCCGCCTCGCTGCCCAGGACTGCCGCACTGGTCGGGCCGGGCCAGTACGGCGTACTGCTGTGGCGCACCGACGGCGCCGAGCGCGGCCCGACGGAACTGCACCTCCCCGCGTCGTTCGACCCGGCGACGACGACGGTCGTCTCGGACCTGGGCGCGGTGCACGGCATCCCCTCGTACGGCAACGGCACGCCGATCGCGGCGGCAGACGAGCCCGGCGGTACCGGCAGCCGGCGCCTTCTCCTGACCGCCCCCGCCACGCCGGGCCTGCATGTCGCCCTGATCACGAACGGCGCGCAGGCACCGTCCGACGCCTTGCTCCAGGGCGTACGGGACGAGCTGGCGGCCTGGTCGGCGAATGTCGGGGCAGCCTGAGGGGCGGTGTGCCCGGCCCCGTGAACCCCCGGCCGGGCAACGCTCCCGTGGAGACCTGCCGGACGGCGAGCTGAGCATCCGTACTCATGACGGTCCGCGACGCGGGCACAGCGGCCGGGTCCCGCCCGGGCCGGAGTCGGGCCCAGGTCCCGGAAGGCACTTCCGGGACCTGGACCCGCCCCGCCCCTAGAACGTGAGGTTCCAGGCGTCGATCCGGCCCGTGTCCTGCGACGCCACGTCACGGACGCGCAGCTTCCAGGTGCCGTTCGCCGCCTCCGAGGAGGCGTTCACCGTGTACGTCTTCGCTACGTTGTCGGCGCTGTCGCCGTTCGCGAAGTCCTCCAGCGTGTAGACCGTCCCGTCGGGCGCGACGAGGGACACCACGAGGTCGCCGCGGTAGGTGTGCTTGATGTCCACACCGACCTTCAGCGCGGCCGGGGCGTTGCCGTCGACGCCGGTCACGGTGACGGGGGAATCCACCGTGGCGTTGTCGACGATCGTGACGTCGGCCGTGTTCTCGAAGTACCCGCCGGGCGGCGGGGTGCCGCCGACCGCCTTCAGCGCGTCGACCTGCCCCTCACCGAAGAACGCGTTCTTGGCCGTCGTACCCGTGCACCGGCTGTCGGACGGGCAGGCGATGTCCGTGGCCTGCTCCGCCAGACGTGTCCTCAGCTGGGCCGGCGTCGCGGCCGGGTCGGTGCTCGCCAGCAGCGCCGCCACACCCGCGACATGCGGGGAGGCCATCGACGTGCCGTTCATGTTCCCGTACTTGCCGCCGGGCATCGTCGAGTAGACGCCGTACGCGCCGTCGCCGCCCGGAGCACCGACATCGATGATGTCCCGCCCGAGGTTGGAGTACGACGCCTTCACGTTCCCGTTGCCCATCGCCGCCACGGTCACCACGCCCGGCAGCTCGGTCGGGATGTCGATGCAGGCGTTGGTGATGGTGCGGGTGACCGGCGTCGAGTCGTTCGGGCTGGAGGTGTCGGTCCGCTTGTTCGCCAGGTCGTAGTTCGAGTTGCCTGCCGCCGCGACCTGCAGCGAGCCCTTGCCCTCCGCGTACTCCTGCGCGCGACGCACACCCTCGATGATGGCCGCCTGGTCCACGTTGTCCGGGCAGTTGAACATCCACGGGTCCGTGTAATAGCTGTTGTTGGTGACCTTGAAGCCGTGGTCACCCGCCCACATGAAACCGCAGATGGTGTTCTCGGCGAAGAACATGCTGGTGCTGGGCTCGGCGATCCGCACGGACGAGATCTTCACGCCCGGTGCGACGCCGATGACGCCCTTGCCGTTCTTGGACGCCGCGATGGTGCCCGCCACATGGGTGCCGTGCGTACCCACGTCACGCCACGCGCCGGCCCGGGTGTCCGCCTTGCCGTAGGCGCAGGAGACGGAGTCGGCCGCATTGAAGTTGGGCGCGATGTCCTGGTGCAGGTCGTCGACGCCGGTGTCGAGCACACCCACCTTGACCGAGGAAGAACCGGTGGACACGGCCCACGCCTTGTCGGCGTTGATCCGTGTCATGTCCCAGCGGTTGGTCTCGGTGAGGGTGGTGGGGGACTGTGGGGGATTGGCGGGCAGCGCCGGGTCGTACGCATCGGCCGGCACGTCCGAGGTCCGGGTGGCGCCGACCTGCTGGACACCGCCGACACCGCGCATGGTGGCGGCGAAGGCGCCGGAGGCGGAGTGCGCGACGACGACGCCGATCGCGTCGTAGTGGGCGAACACCGTGCCGCCGTTGGCGGTGACCGCGCTCCGCACGGCCGAGGTGTCGCCGGGCGCGGTGATGACCAGATAAGCACGGGTGCCTGCGGCCCAGGCGGTCGGCGCGGCGGCGGCCGTGCCGGCCTTGGCCGGAGCGGCCTGAGTGCCCTGGGCGACGTCGACCGCACCCGCGGGAGTGGCGAACGCGACGGCCGCGCCGAGGGCGGCGGCGATGACGAGGGACCGTCTGAGGCGGGACATGCCGCCGGCTATGAGGGGGGTTGTCAAGACATCCTCCGAGAGCCCGGGGCGCTGGTGGCGCCCGCCGGGCTGTTGGTCGAACGGGATCGACGCAAGATCTCAGACGATGGCGTGACGTGGGAAGAGCCCAAAGCCGCCCAAGTGCCCGTCACGACAAAGTGGTTGGCTGTGCTCCGGATCGCGGAACGCTCGGCCGCGGTGGCCGCCGGACCACCCGCCGAGGGACCCGGCCGAGGTCCATGACGGCCTGCGCCTTCTCGTTCGCCGGCTCGGCCCGTCCGCTGACGTGCGCCTTCCCTGCGTCACACCCAGCGGCCCGGACAGGAGCGGACACGTGACCGCTGATAGATTCGCCCGCCATGCGATCCCGCGAATACGACCTCGACTTCCGTGACCAGTCCAGTCGGATACGTGCCTGGGGCCTGGGTCTGCTGGCCGTGGCCACCGTCCTGTGGACGTGGTGCGCCCTCCTGCTCCTGACGCCTTACGAGGTCGACGAGAAGCCCGACGACCGCTATCCCCGCGAGTGCGAGTCGCGGCTGTTCACGGAGTGGGGAACGGCTAACGAGGGCCTCCAGAAGGGGGACCACTGCCAGGACGAACGCGACTGGCCCGAGGCACTGGCCGTGCTCGGGCTGTCCGTACCGGTCTCGGGCGCCGGGATCGCACTGTTCACGTTCGGCTCGCTGAGCCGCCGGATGAGCGCCCACTCCGAGGCCATGCGCATGCTGGACGAGCTCGCGGACACCCGGAAGCCGTAGCGTGCCCCTTCCCTGCATCATGAGGTCGCCGAGCTCCCTGGCCTCGCTTCGGGCGTGCGGGAGGGTGAGGGGGCGATTGCCCATCGTGTATCCGGAGGCGATTCCCCATCGCGTACCCGGACTCCGTCCCCACCGGCATCTCGGTACACAACCCCAGCCGCCGCGCCCGCGCGGTGTGCGCGGCGGCGTAGAACAGGCTGAGCGGCGCCCGGCCGTTCGCGCTCACCAGCCCGGGTAGCGGTTCCACCAGTCGGGGTCCCAGCCCGCCACGTACTCGCTGCCGCTCGGCGACAGGTTCAGCTCCGCCAGGACGTCGCGGGCCAGGGTGTCCAGGACCCACGCCAGTTCATGACGGCTCACCAGCTCGACAGGCAGCGCATCGGCGCCGTGGACCGCACCCAGCAGCGCGCCCGTGACACATGCGGCCGCAGCGCCGTCCACCGCGGTCGCGGCGAAGCGCAGGGCATCGAGAGTGCCGGCACGGTCGGGGAAGGACGCCGCGGCGTACAGGCCGCCGAGGAGCGCGGAGGGCGCCGTGGCGTCAGGAGCCCACCGCGCCAGGCGCGCAGTGTCGGCAGGGTGGGCCGCCGCGTCGTCGATGGCCGCGGCCAGACGGTCGTGTTCCGCCGTCTCGTCCGCACCGACGGGTTGCCTCGCCGCCCGCCCGGCCGCGCGGAGGCCGGCAACACCGTCCCGCAGTGCGTCCGGTACCCGGTCGCCGGCGAGGCAGCGCCTGGCGATCGCCGTCGCCTGCGCCGCCGCGGAATGCGCCGCCGGATCGCCGTGCGTGAGCGCGGCGACGTCGCGCGCGTGGCCTTCCCACTCCCGTACGTTCTCTCCGGCACCCAGCAGCGCGAGCGGCAGCGTACGGCCCAGCGCGTGCCACCCCCGGCTGGTCGTGGCAGGGGCATCAACGGTCCCCTGTTCGATGCGGGACAGTGCCGACACCGTCGCCGGCGCCGATCCGCGTCGCTCGGCGAGCACCGGCAGGCGGGCGAGCCAACCGTCCGGCCACTGCGGGCCGTTCGACCAACGGGCCTCCATCCGTTCCCGCTCGATGCCCTGGAGGGCGGCCCACCGGCAGTACGCATGCCACAGCACGGAAGGCGGGTGACAGATTCCCTTGTGGGCTCCGCGTACCAGAGCACGCACCGCCCCCTCGGCGGTGAAGCACGCCAACTGGCTGCATACTCCCGCACGTAGCGGGGCGGTGTCCGGAACCGCGCCGCGCGCCGCGCCGATCGTCTCCCCGACGCCCAGCCCGAGCAGCAGCCCGCGCGCTGCCTTCAGCCGTTGCGCGGCGGCCTGGTCCCTGTGCTGATCGCACTGCTGCTCGTCTTCCATGCCGTTCAATCTCTCATCCGCCGACGACCGCCAGAGAGCCCGGCCAGAGAGCCCGCCCCGCCGCCCTGCCTGACGCTCTCTGCCCGGCTTCGCGTTCCTCTTCGGTGAACCGGGCGTAGCCGCCGCGGTTGTGAGGTTGCCGTATGCCTGTGGCGGTCAGTGGCGTGCGTACGGCACCCTGGTCGGACCGAACGACTGGTCGGACCGACCGACCCGACACAACGCCCCGACAGGAGCCGGACACGTGACGCCCGACGCACCGCGCAGCTTCGAGGAACGCCGCAAGGACACACTCGCGAGGTTCGAAGCTGACGTCGACGTCTGGGTGTCGACGGCAGACGAGTCGGGCGTCCCCTGCCTCGTGCCCCTGTCCTTCCTCTGGGACGGCGAGACGTTTCTGCTGTCCACTGCCCGTGCCAACCCCACCGGCCGCAACCTGCGTGCGAACGGCCATGTGCGGCTCGCCTTCGGGCTCACGCGGGACGTGGTGCTCGTCGAAGGCACCGCGGTCACGGTGGAGGCCGCGGACCTCGGGCCGGGGGAGGGGGATGCCTTCGCGTCCACGACCGGCTTCGACCCTCGCGACAGCAGGCCGCCCTACCCCTACTTCCGCGTCACGCCCGTCCGGATCCAGGCCTGGCGCGAGGTCAACGAGATTGCGGGGCGCGATCTGATGAAGGACGGGAGCTGGTTCGGCTGACCGGGCAACGGGAGAGCTGAGGCGGTCGCCCGGCCTCTGTCCGATGGGCTCAGCAGGGGTCGGAACGATACGGGTGGACGACCTGCCGTCGGCGCCCGAACGGTGTCAGCGCCCCATCCGGTAGGAGTGGAACGCCTCCTCCCGCAGACCCAGTTCGGGCAGTCGGCAGTCCAGGACCGCGGCCGACGGGGCGAACAGGCGTCGCGGCACCGCGTCCACCGGGAACCACGCCCAGCGGTCGATCTTGTCCGGCTCGCGCACCTCCGCCGTGCCTCTGACGCGTTCGACGTACGCCGCGGCCGTGACGCGCACGATGCCCGCCGCCGCGTCGACCAGCACCGCGCCGATCCGCACGTCGGCGGCGTCCGCCACCAAGCCGGTCTCCTCGGCCAGTTCGCGTACCGCCGCCTGCTCGAAGCCCTCCCCGGCGTCGACCTTGCCGCCCGGCAGTTCCCAGCGTCCGTCGTGTCCGAGACCGAGCAGCACCCGGCCCAGCTCGTCCCGTACGACGACGCCCACACCGATGAGCCCGTTGGGCGTGGGGAACGCCCGCTGCGGTCGCTCGGCGGGGAGAGGGCTGCCGGATGTCATCTCCGAACCTCCAGGACTGGTCGACGTCATCAACGCTGTGATCATGCCCCAGGGAAGCGACAAGGAGCACGTGGGACGTGCCGCCCCTCCCGCAACGGCGAGGCGAACCCCTGCGCTGCACCGCAGCGGGGATGTCGAACGACCGGCAGGGCCGACGGCGCGCTCAGGCCGACGCCCCCACCGCGTCCACCAGCTCGGCGAGTGCCGTCGCCAATGACCCCAGGCCCGGTCCTGCAGGTCCGCCCGGCTCCGACATGTAGACGTCGCGGCGTATCTCGATCATCAGCGCACTGACGCGCCGATCCTTGCCGTAATGCTTCAGCGGCACATACGTCCCAGCGAACGGGCTGTCCAGTCCCGTGCCGCCGAAGCCCGCGAACGCCTTCTGCGCCGCGGCGACCAGCTCCGGCGGCGTGTGGAAGGAATCCGTGCCCAGGCAGATCGGGGGGCGCGGGCCTTCGCCGTGCAGCTCGTACGGGAGACGTTCCGTCGGGTACGAGTGCACATCGATGACTACGGCCCGCCCGACGGCATCCAGCCGCGCGTCCACGGCCTCGGTGACAGCCTGCGCGTACGGGAGGAAGTAGCGCTCGATCAGCCCTCGCGGATCTACGTCGGCGGGGCGCAGGACCTCCCTGTGCGTGGTCCGCGTGTAGACCGCGCCCATGCCGACGTCGAGCATCTCCTCCCGCTCGTCCGGGAAGCGCTCCGGGTCCACGACGAGACGCGAGAGCTGGTTGACGAACCGCCAGGGCGTCACGGCAGCGGAATCCGCGGCCTCCTCGGCGATCGCCGCGGTGTGCGAATCGGTGATGTGGTCGATCTCCCGCTCCAGGGCGCGGTCGTCCAGCACGATGCCGGTACGGACATCGGCCGGCACGGCCCGCGCGGAGTGGGGGACATGGAGGATCACGGGGGAGGTGGCGTCGCCGGAGAGTAGTCGGAAGGATGCCGGGGTGTCGTTCACGTGGTGTCCTTGCTGGGGCGGGGCGCGGGTCGCACTCGGGAAGGCAAGGCGCCTCTCCGCACGGCTCCCGTCGCCGCGGCGGCGCCGAGAGCTGATACCGACCTTAACGGCGGGGTCCGACAGGGGAGTCCGGCCGGTTCCCGGCCAGGGGGCCTCCCCGGGCTGCGGGTCATTACGGGCGCCGGTGACGTGATCGAAAACGCGTGGTCGCGACGGAGTGCCGACGGTCATGATGGGCGGCATGACCGACCGAGCGCTCCCCGTAGAGGCCCTGATAGTCGTCGACGTCCAATCGGCCTTCGTCAGCGGTGACGGAGCGGTCCCCGACGCAGCACGGCTCGTGGACCGTACGACGGACCTGATCGCACGGGCACGCAAGGGCGGGGCGCTCGTCGTCCACCTGCAGAACGACGGCCCGGTCGGCGCCGACGACGAGCCGCACACGCCCGGTTGGGAACTCCACCACCCCACAGAGCCGGTCCCGACGGAGGTCGTGATCCGCAAGCCCGAGGACGACGGCTTCGCGGGGACGTCGCTGGGGCGCCTGCTGACCGATGCGGGGGTGAAGGCGCTCGCCGTCTGCGGAGTGATGTCGGAGATGTGCGTCCAGGCGACCGCCCGCACAGCCCTGGCGCTCGGGTACCGGGTCGTCCTGCCGCACGACGCCCATGCGACGCAGGACATTCCGGCTGCCGAAGGAATCAGTGACCGCATTGCGGCTGCCACGGTGTCGCGGGTCGCAGAATGGGCCCTCGGCAGCGATGTCGAGATCCCCGTGCGCGCTTCGGAGGTCACGTTCACGGCGCTGCCGGCCGCGTCAGACTGATCACGCGGTATCCCGACCAGTCCGCCTGTCCGGAACGGGGCTGAGGGCGATCGCGGGTAAGGCGCCGCGTGGCGGTCAACTCCCGTACAGCCAGCTGTCGTACGCCGCGTTGTCCACCAAGTGATAGAGGCCGAGGGCGCCGGGGAACAGCACGAGGGCGAGGACACCGGCCCGCACGAGAACCGGCGCCATGACGGTGACGCCCTCCGTCTGGCCCTTGACCGTGCGCCAGTCGCGCCAACGCCGGATGTCCCCCGAGCACGCCGCCCAGAAGCCGCCCCCGATGACGATCCCCACGCCCGCGAACACCATGGCGAACCCCGCCATCACGGCGAGGAAGGTCTCGCGGTCGTGGTGGTCCGACACGAATAGCGTGCCGACGGCGAGCAGGACAACGGCGGCGATCCCGTGCAACGCACCGCGCACCACCACGTCCTTGAACCTCAGGCGTGGCAGCAGCACGCCGTCCTCGTCCGTGGCCGGAACAGGTACCGCCGCTCCGTCCTGCTGTGTGCGCGTCATGCGTGCACGCTACCTGCGGCCCCCGGTGCGGTAGCAGCGGGTCCCCGGGCACCAGCTCGTCACAGTCGGCACGGAGCGGAAGCCCGCCTCCATGAGGCACCTGAAGGACGAAGTGCCGCTCGCCGTCGACTCGTTGTTTCCGTCGCCCGGGGTCACCGCTGCAGGCCACGGGGCCGACGTCGAGGGGCGCGTGCATCCGGCGGCGGCAGGACACGATCGTCGCGTCCGACGTTCACACGTCTCGTGGTTCGGAGCGGCGCACCGGTTGTGCAAGGACGTGCTCCAGCGCTACGCGTTCACCCGCCACCGGTTCGCGAACGACCGCATCAGCGCCGGGTACACGAACAGATACCGGAAGGGCCTGACCAGGGTCATGTAGGCCTTGCCCAGTGTGCCGTTCGGCTTCACCAGCACAGCCATCTGGCCTCGGTGGCCGCCCGCGCCGTCCGGGACCCAGCCGAGGTGCAGGACGGTGTGCACCGTCTTGTTGGCGAGTTCTGCCGCCCATTCGTGGTCCCACAGATAGAGCGAGTGGAACCGAGGCAGCTCGGGACCGCGTGGCGAGTCCCGCAGGTCTGCCGGCAGCCGGTCCCGCAGCGTCGAGATCCGGGCGCCGAGTCCGGCCTCCGGACGGTCCCAGCCGAGCACCGCGCCGATCTTCCACCGCAAGGCCCAGAGGACGCGGACGACGAGTGGCGCGTCGCGCGGGAAGTCGCCGGCGCTGAGCCCCGACAGCAGCCGGGGGAAGTCGTCGGGGCCGCCCGGTGTCGGCAGTGCCCACACGTCCTCGACCTCGAAGTCGCCGGTCAGTTCATGGATCCGCCAGGGGCGTGAGGTGTGCGCCGTCTTGGGGAGTCTCATGTCCGGACCTCCACGTCGTGGTGCGTGAGCGGGGCGTCGGCCCCGGTGGGTGTCACGATGTCGGCCGGCGGCAGGCCGAGCAGGCCCCGGGCCGCCCGGTCGACGAGTTGGACGTCGTAGGGAGCCTGGCCGGCGAGCTGGATGACGACCGCCTCCAGCGTGCCGAGGTAGGCGGATGCCAGCTGGTCGGGCGGCGGACCGGGCGGGATCGAGCCACTGCGGCGTCCGGCGGCGATCAGGTCTGAACAGTCGGCGGTGAGTTGCCCCATGGTCTCCTCGATCGCCCGGCCGACCGGGTGGTCCTGCCCGGTGAACTCGACCCGCAGGGTCAGCATCACGCGGGAGATGTCGCGGCGGCAGTAGACGGCGTGGCCGCGGGCCATCGCCAGCAGCGCCTCCGCGGGGTCGGTCTCGTCGGTGGCGAGGCTGCCGACCTCGGCGTTCCAGGTCTCCTCGACCCACTGGACAACCGCCAATGCCAGCTCTTCCTTGTTGGCGAACTGGTGGTACAGGGCGCCGCGGGTGTAGCCCGCCTCGCGTGCCACCTGCTCCAGCGCCAGGTTGCCGTACCCGTACGTGGACAGTCCCCGCGCCGCCGCCTCCACCAGGGCGCTCCGGCTGCGAGCGCGCCGGTCGGCCTGTGTGCGCCGGTCCGCCCTGGTCCGGCGGCTGTTGTCCGTGGGCTTCATCACGACCCGCTCAAAACACATACATGCATGCATGTATGTTACTGCCGTGACGGTGGCACCGCCACCGTGAACCGAGCGGAAGGGGACGGCACACATGAGCGTCGGATCAGGTACTTCCCGAGCCACCCAGGGATCCCAGGGCTCCACTCCGGACGGTCACCCACCCAGGACGGCCGTCGCCCCGACCGGCCGGCAACAGCACCCCGTCCCATCGGCCATCCGCTCCCTCGGCGCGATGCCGGATTCCGACTACGTCGACCTCTTCACGCTCTCGGCGCACGACGCCTCGAGCTGGTCGCCCGAGCAGTGGGCGCGCGCGATGTTCGATGTGGCCGCAGGTACGACAGGGCAGTTGGTCTGGCGCGGGCTCCTCGGCCTGCGTCTGCGGAGGCGAGGGGCGGCCGGCTGCGTCGCCGGCTGGAGGATCGCCGATCGCGGCGACGACTGGATCAGGCTGTCCGCCCGCTCGCGGATCATGACGGGGTGCCTGGTCGTGAGGGTCGCCGACGGAGAGACGGCGCTGGCGACGTTCGTGCGGTACCACCGGCCGGCGGGTGCGTGGATCTGGACGCGCGCCTCCGCGCGACACCGTGCGGCGGCTCCCGGTCTGTTGAAGGAGGCGTACGACGTGCTGCGGTCCGGGCCGTGCTGACGCACGTGTCCGAGTCGCGAGTCCCCGGTCGGCACCGCGACTCGCTCGCATCGTCCGCCGCCCGCGGCCCACTGCGCTCGACGACACGAGCTTGTGCGTTCGGCTCCGGCCTTCGAAACAGCGATGACTTCCGGCCGGGACACGAGTCTGTCGTGGTGACGGCACAGACCCGAGGAGACAACCATGTCCGAGACCGACACCCGCACGCTGGAGTCGACCGGTGCCACGCTCCGGTACGACATCCGGGGTGGTCTGCCCGATGGAGGGGCAGGCGAACCCGTCCTGTTCCTGATCGGCTCGCCGATGGACGCCGGCGGTTTCGCCACGCTGGCCTCGTACTTCACCGACCGGACGGTTGTCACCTACGACCCACGAGGGTGCGGCCGCAGCGCCCGTACCGACGGGGCGCCGGAGACCACGCCCGAGGAGCACGCCGACGACCTGCGGCGGGTGATCGAGGCGCTCGGCGTGGGTGCGGTGGACCTGTTCGCCAGCAGCGGTGGCGCCGTCAACGCGCTCGCTCTGGTGGCGAAGCATCCTGAACTGGTGCGCACTCGTCGCGCACGAGCCGCCGACGGCGCAGGTTCTGCCGGACCGCGAGGCGGCGCTGGCGGTTTGCGAGGACATCCACGCGACGTACGAGCGCGACGGCATGGGTCCCGCGATGGCGAAGTTCATCGCGGTGGCCATGCGGAAGGGGCCCTTCCCGGACAACTGGGCCGACGAGCCCGCCCCCGCCCCGGCCGCCTTCGGGCTGCCGACCGACGACGACGGCTCCCGCGACGATCCGCTGCTGGGCCAGAACATGCGCGGCTGCACCGGCTACCGGCCCGACTTCACTGCCCTGCGCGCCGCCTCTACGCGCATCGTCATCGCCGCGGGCAAGGAGTCCGAGGGCGAGTTCCCGGCGCGCGCCGCGACGGAGATCGCCGCGGAACTGGGCACCGAGCTGACTCTCTGCCCGAGCCATCACGGGGGCTTCCTGGGTGGCGAGTTCGGGCAGCAGGGGCACCGGAGGAGTTCGCACAGGCTCTCCGCGAGGTGCTGCGCGCCTCCGCCCGCTGACGACGTCGGCCGCCTGGGCCCCAACCGGGGAGGGCCCAGGCGGCTGCACGGAGCGGTGGGTTCAGAGTTGGTAGGGGTACAGGCTGATCTTCTCGCGTTCGACGAGGAGCTCGATCCACGTACCGGCGACGCCCGCGGGTGGTGGTTCGGCGATATCCAGCAGTATGAGTGTGCCGCCCAGGTCCAGCACGCCGACACCGTCGTCGTCGAGGTGGAGTTGCCCCCGCAGGATCACCCCGTGGCCACCGGCCCTGACCTGTGGGCCGACCCCGGCAGCCGACCTGGCGTTCCGCCCCCAGCGGATGTCGTCGTCGATCGTCCACTCGACGTGATACGTGCCGGGCCTTGCGTCCCGGTCGCCGCACCAGCGCACCACGGTGTCACCGAATGGGGTCCGGATGGGGGCGTTGCAGGGGCTCCACGGAATGCGTCCGAGTGTCACGAGTTCGACCAGCATCGACAGATCATGCAGCATCTGCGGTGCAGACGAACTGCGCGGGGTGCAGTGCCCCCCAGTTCGGCAAGCCGATCCGGGCTCGCCTGATCGTCTGACGGTGCGCCAACTCGTCGATCGGCAGAGGCCGTCCGTCGTCGCCGAGCGCATCCTCGCGGACCGTCGCCTATTCTTCCCGGCCGTGGGAGTGGACATCACGGTGCTCGTTGTCGACTGGGTTCATCTGTCCGTGACCCCGGCCGAGGACCGCGTCGATTTGCTGGACGAGGAAGCGTACGAACTCGCCGAGACGGAGCACGGCTGGGTGTGGCCCACGGACGGCCGCCCTTGGTTCGGCCTGTACGAGTTCCGGAACTCCCTCGGGTCCTTCAAACCGCACTTCTGGGCCGGTGAGGCCTGGGAAAAAGTGCGGCCCTTCGCCTCGCCCGAGTTGCGGGCCGGACTGGACCGTTTCCTCTCGACCCTGTGGTGGAACTACGGGTCGGACGACGACATTCCGGGCGAGGGCGAGGGCGACATCCACGACGTGGCACATTCGCTACGGCAGGGCACGATGCTCGTCTGCCCGCCTGAGGGCATCGCCGACCTTGTCGCCGCCTGGGGCCGGGCGGCCACGCACCTCCCGCAACTCCGAGAGCCGTTTGCTGTGCATGCCGCATGTCCCGGGCGATGGATGGCTACCTTCGACGAGTTCAGCGAACTGTTGCACGGCTGGGGTGAGGTGGCGGAGGAGGCCGCGCGGCGAGGGTGGGGAATCGTCGGGCTCCGATGAGGTTGAGCCGGAAGGGACGGAGAAGGTCACCGGCGTAGGGGGTCGATGAATGCACCCCAGCAGCCGCCGCCCCAGCCGGGTGGAACCCCGTGGCCCTACGGCCCGCTGCCGCAGCTGCCTGCTCATCAGCAGAGGCAGCCGGGTAAGCCGTCGCGGACCAAGCCGTGGCTCACGCACGGCGGCGCCGCCCTTCACGGCGCTGATCATCATGGACATCCGCCTGCCCGGCATGGACGGCATCGAGGCAACCCGCCTGATCACGTCGATACTCGGTGCGGGGGCACGGGTCCTGGTGCTCACGACGTTCGACGACGACGAGTACGTCTACGGTGCGCTGCGCGCCGGCGCGAGCGGGTTCCTCGTCAAGGACATGGACCTGGACGCCATTCTCACCGCGATCCGGGTGGTGGCCGCCGGTGAAGCGCTCATCGCGCCGAGCGTGACACGCCGCCTGATCGCGGAGTTCGCCGCACGCCCGGAGCCGCAGCGGCGAGGGGACGGGCCGAGCAGGGTGGTGGAAGGCATCACGGACCGGGAGCGCGAAGTGCTCACGCTCGTCGGGCGCGGCATGTCCAACAGCGAGATCGCGGCCGAACTCTTCATCAGTCCCTGGACCGCCAAGGCCCATGTGGGAAGACTCTTCGCCAAGTTGGCGGCCAGGGACCGGGTTCAGCTGGTCATCCAGGCGTACGAGTGGGGGCTGGTGTCCGCGTCCCGCTGAGAGCCCCAACTCCGCGGTCCGGGCGACCCGGTCACCCGGACCGTGTTCGGGCGGAGGTATCGCGGCCGAGGGGCCCAGCCACTGGCCGCTCCTCGTTCCACATCAGCGCACCGGGGACGGTGCACCGGCACATCGGGGACGGCGGCGCACCGGCGGGTCGTCCGGGTCCGCCCGCAGCGGCGGCACTGCCAGCTGCCCACGCACGGAGCGGCTTCGAACGTCGTCTGCACGAAGTTCTGCTCCCCTATTATCCGAGGCAGTTCAGGAGCCATGTTCGGCC
This sequence comes from Streptomyces sp. NPDC043812, assembly GCF_056436245.1. Classification (NCBI taxonomy): domain Bacteria; kingdom Bacillati; phylum Actinomycetota; class Actinomycetes; order Kitasatosporales; family Streptomycetaceae; genus Streptomyces; species Streptomyces sp. NPDC043812. Next base: position 189,207 of record NZ_JBWKCY010000013.1, on the reverse strand, counting down.
AGGTGTACCCCGGCACCCAGGGAACACAGCAGAAGCAGTTCTACTGGCCCTCACGGCACTCCCCAGTGTGAACGAGGTAGAAAAGGACACATGGAGTGCACACATCTCACAGCGGAACTCGTCACGGAGGAGGAGCTCACGGGGTTCGAACTCTTCCGCCATGATGCCTGGCAGTCGCGTGACCGTGCGAACTGGCTGGTGGCAAAGTCCCCGGAAGAGATCGTCGTCGGACGCGTCGACGAGGGGGCATCGCATCTCTTCACCGTGCAGGGCAGCTGGCCCTCCCCGCCGTCGGCGGAAGACAGGTCATTCGCCACTCCGCTGCCCGACGGAGGGCTTGCCGTGAGTGGTAGTGGAGTTGTCACGGTCTACGAGGCCGATGGACGCGTCCGCTGGATCCACGAACACCAGCCCTGGTTCGACCTGAGTGTGGCAGCGGGGGCCTGCGCCGCCGACGCGTCCGGGCGTCTGCTCCTTGTCACGATGATGGGTCCCACGGAGAGCGTCGGCTCCTACGAGGGTGACCTGTGCGTCGCTCTTGATCTGACGGACGGTCGGCGTGTCGCGCACACCGTGCTGCCTTCCGCATCCGCCGCCTATACGTTTCAGCAGTCGCTCACGGACCCGGCGCAACTGTTCCTGGACGCGGCCCAAGGCGACACGTTCTATTCTCTGCTGGTCACTGTGGTGGATGAACGGATCCATGCGGAACCTGTGGGCTTCGAGGACGAGCCGTTCGCCGGGCTGGGCTTGAACGGTGCTTTCCTGAAACTGGACGTGGGCGGCGAGTGGTTGAGCCGTTACGAGGCCGGACAGGCGGACGTCAGCGTCGACGCCGAGGATGTCCTGCCCGAGGGAATGCGCTTTGTGGGCCACCGTCCGGGGTTCCTCGATTCGGATCGTGTCCTGGCTGCCATCGCCAAGGACCAGGACTCGGTGGACAACCGGCACCTGATCCTCGACGGACGGACCTTGCAGCCGACTGCGGACATCGACTACCCGGGCACGGACTGCTCCGATCCCCTGGCCTTGGGCGACGGCACATGGCTGACCGCGGATGGTGAGACCATCCGGCGCTGGCGCATGGCCTGAGTTCGCCTCCAGCACCTCGTTCACCGAGGTGTGAACCTGTCTCCGGCCCCACCGAATCAGTGTGGGAGGGGCCGGAGGCCACCGTCCCGGGCTTTGCGTCCGAGGCCGCCTGCGTACCGTTCCGGACGCGCCAGATGACCTCGGAACGCCGGCAGGCGAGCCGAATACGTCGGCGCGTGGCTGCCCGAGCCGATCCGCACCGCACCCGAAGTGAGCGGAGACGCGATCCTGGCCGAGTCGGTGTCGATCGCCATGATGCTCGTCCTGGAGACGCTCAACCCGACCGAGCGTGCGGTGCTCGTGCTGCACGACGTGTTCGGCTGCACCCACAGTGAGATCGCCGCATCGATCGGGAAGGCCGAGGCGACCGTCCGGCGGATCGCGCGACCTGTGCATCCCGCCGGACTGCAGGGCGGGGGCTTGCCTCCAGCACTTCAGAGAGCGTCAATTCCGCCCTCCCCATCCCGCCGCCTCCCAACCGGCCGGCGGGGAACGGCCTCGCAGGCCCGATGTCCGACCGAGTGCGTAGGGTCTTCCCTCAGAGTGTGGCTCCGCCCCTACATGCGGAGCCACCGCCTCCGACCTGCGAAGGCAGGCGGCGAAGAGGGGATTGCGGGGGGAACGGGAACATGGGACTGGTACAGATCGATCTGCCCACGCCTGCGCAACTGCGCGGCCGCTGGGCGGCGTTCGCCGCCGTGTGTGCGGCGAGCGGTAGCGGCGGCTGCTTCGCCGACGGTGCGGTGTGGCACTTCGACGACAGCGGTGGCAACTGGATGGATCTCCATCACGTCGGCGACGGACGCGCAGTGCTGGTCGGCCACGACCACGAGTATTCGGAGACGTACTACGCGGAGGCGGCCGACTACTTCGAGGAGGACGAGACCGACCTGCTCGCGGGCGCCCCCGCATGGTGGGAGCCGCCCGTGCGGCAGGCACGCAGCTGCGAGGAATGGGTCGGCTTCGTCTACGGCTTCGACGGCAGCACGTGGCTGCGCGCCGTCTACGACGCGGCGGACGGGTTCGCCAGCGTGGGGCTGCCCGCGCTCACCCGCGAGAGGACGGTGGAGGCCATCCTGAGCTGGAGCAAGCGCGCGCCCGGGCGCGAGCGGGAGCCGTCACCCGCGGACATCGACGCGCTGACGGCCGCCGACTGCGCGTTCGACGAGGGGCTGTTGGCGAGGGTCACCGGAACGGGAGGCTGGGACGCCACGGCAGGCGTGGCCGCGGCGAGGAGGTTCCTGGAGGCCTGAGCGGGGGCACCGGGATGGCGCTGCCGGCCCGCAGTCGAGCGTCGGCGCCGATGAGTGCCGGCCTGTCCCCGTCGCGCTGAGTGGTGTGACGAGCGAATCCGTACAGTTCTGCATGCCCCCTCAACCGGCAGCTCCTGCAATGCAGTTCACCCAGCTGCTCAGCGCCACGCGGCGTGGCGCCCGGCTCGCGCGGCTGTTGACCGTCGAGCAGGTCGCGCAGTGGGGGTGGCCGCGGGCCAGTGAACGCACGGACGCGGCCGCGTCCGTCGTTGCCGAACTCGCCGCGAACGCGGTGATGCACGGGCATCTGCCCGGCCGTGGCTTCCGGCTGAGTCTGGGGCTCCTGTCGGGCTCCCGGCTGCGGATCGAGGTCACGGACCCCCGCGGGGACCGGGGTCCTGTCCTGTCGGGCACTGTCCATCAGCCGGGCCGTGGGCTGGTCATCGTGAACGCTCTGGCCGCCGACTGGGGCGTACGGCCGTTCCCGCCCTCCGGGAAGACTGTCTGGGCGGACATCGCCTGAGCCGTCCACGGGCCCGCTGGCCAACATCCGCAAGAATCAGGCGAGTTGACACGCGGGCCTCTCCGGCGCCGATCCGATGCCCGTGGCGGCCGTCGGGGTGCAGATGCCGTGGCGCCCCGGCAGGTCACCCTCTCCAGCGCGCGGCTCCCGGTGCTCCCGGTGCCTCAGCGCGTCGATCGGCGCCCCCTACCGCCCCAGCGCCGTCCTGAGCGTCACCCCGTAGCGCTTCCGCAGCCTGCGCACCTCCCACACCGACAGTGCCGTCACCGACAGCGGGCCGCCCAGGGAGAAGGCGTAGATCACGGCCGGCGGCGCGGCGATGTCCGCGTCGTCGAAGAGCTGGAGGGCGAAGAGTGTCCAGACCAGCAGCGGTGAGATCAGGGCCGGCAGCAACTGGTGGACGTCCCCCGCGCGGAACGACGAGTTCAGGCCGACGACCGCTGCGATCAGGGTGAAGCACACCGCCGCGACGAGGACCACGGCGCACACGATCGCGGCCACGATGAAGAGCAGTGCGATGACGAGGCCCGTGATGATCCTGCCCACCGTGTCGCCGAAGAACCCGAACGTGAAGTCGTGCGGGCCCACGTCCGCGGTCGAGACGATGTCTCCCTTCAACGCCGCCACCATCAGCCAGGCCACGCCCGCTCCGAGCGGCACCGCGGCGACCGCGCACACGGGGCCGAGGAGACGGCTCGCGTAGAGGCGGCCCAGAGGGGAGCGGGCCGCGATGATGAAGGTGCTCATGCCGACGATGCCGGCGACGATGACGAGGCCGCAGCCGATCATCAGGTCCTCCAGCTTGCCGAGCAGGAAGTCCTCCCGTCCCACGCGCAACGGGTAGGCGAACAGCAGCCAGACCATGGCCGCCAGTCCCAGTGCCGTGCGGACGTACTGGACGGCGGTGACGAGTGGGTCCTCGATGTGGTCCGTACGGTTCGGGGTGATCATGCCCGAGGCCACGGCCATCGGCGCGGCCATGGCCCTGGCCCGGGTGTTCGGGTGGTGCTGGGTGGTCAACTGCTCTCCCCCGAGAGGTGGTCGCGTGGCGTGGTGGTGCCCGGCTGCGGCGCAGGGCGCCCGCCACCTTAACTGATCATGCTCGCGTCACGGCATCGCCGTACGGGCTGATAGCTTCTGCGAATTGCCGGGCAAGCAGAGGGACTCCGGCAGGCAGAGGGACTCACGGGGATCGCACGGGGGACGCACATGGGCCACGAGGAAGACCGGGCCGGAACACAACTGCCCGAAGGCGTGGCGCCGATGAGGTGGCCGAGGCGGCTGACGCTGCCGCCGGCAGAGCCCGGTGAGGGCCCCTGGCGCCGGCGGGGCAACAAACTGCTCTGCCTGGTGGCAGTGCTCGGGATCGGAGCGAGTGCGTGGGCGTACTGGCTCACCTACACCGATGTGCGGGACCGGGCCGTCAGCATCGACCGCATTGCCGATTCCTGCGACAGCGTCGTGGACGCCGAAAGGGTCATGGACCTGAGGGGCGGGATCATGCGGGCGATCCCGACCGGCGAGGGCAGGCGCGACCTGCGGCTCGGCGATCTGCCGAGCGGGTGCCGGATCTACTCCGTTCCCGAGGCGGGCGCGTCCGACGACCACTTCACCCTGGTCGTCCGCACGTCCGACGACGACGTGCCCATGAACGTCGTGGGGGACGACATCATCAGCAACCCGTTCGCGCCCGACGACATCTGGGGCGAACAACCCGACGACGTGACCCGTCGCGCCGCCCATGCCGAACCTCACCCCCTGGGCGACGGGTTGCTCGGTTACTACACCGAGGGATCCGCCACCGTGCGGGCTGTCTGCGCGTCGTCGGGGAAGCCGCGTTCCCTGAACGCCACGGCGAGGGCCGACTACGCGGACGTGTCGGGCGAGGATCGCGCCATCCTTGCCGAACTGGCCCGCGGGGCCGCGGTTCGCGCCGCTGCCCGGCTCGACTGTGACACGGACGTCCTGGAGGTTCCGGACCGATTGCCGCAGCCCCCACGGGAGCTCGCCGCTCCCAGGTCCGCCGACGCCTCCTGCGGCTGGTACGGAAGGCATCTCGACGGCACCCGCCGCGGCCGGCTGCCGGACCGGATGCTGGAGACCCCGACCGCGGTCGCCGCCGGGACGGAGACGTGCCTGCTGGGCGTCAGCCCTTCCGGCGTACGGGAGATCGCGCCCACTCTGCGAGGGGAACTGCGTCAGGATGTCGAACCGGCCTTCACCACCTCTCCGTGGTGGATGAGGACGGCGTCGTTCTTCGGAGCCGAGGCGGAGTCGGTGGCCCGCGCCGACTTCAGGGGGAGCAAGCCCGTCGAGCCGGGCACCGCAGGTGGAGCGCACGGGGGAGTCCTGTGGGCCTCGTCCGTCTGCGGAGGTGAAGCGGCCCTGCACACCCTCACCGTGAGCCATCCGTACGACGACCTCGTGGCCGACCGGCTGCCGGCGCTCTTCCGTGCGTACGTAGACGACATCACGGACCGGCGCGGGTGCACAGACGTGAAGCACCCGGACCGGGACGACTTCACGAGGGAGTAGGCCCCGCGCCCGCCGCCGCGTGTGCGGGAGGCGAGCGACCGCCACCCTGACGATTTGGTCCTGAGCGGTGCCAGGGCCCTCAGTGCCCTCCGAAGCCGGACGTGACCGGTGGTGGGGGCAGCGTGCCCTCACCCCGGTGCAGCATCCGCGACACCAGCGGCTCCGTCCAGCGCGTCGTCAGCGGGCCCGCGATCACCAGGATCAGTACGTATGCCGTGGCCAGCGGGCCGACCCGTGGTTCCGTCGCGACCGCCAGGCCGGCGATCACGATCGAGAACTCGCCGCGGGCCACCAGCGTGCCGCCCGCGCGCCAGCGGCCCCGGGGCCCGATGCCCGCGCGGCGGGCCGCGTACCAGCCCGTGGCGATCTTGGTGAGGGTGGTGGCGAGCGCCAGCAGCAGGGCCGGGAGCAGGACCGGCGGGATCTCGGCCGGGTCCGTGGACAGTCCGAAGAAGACGAAGAAGACCGCCGCGAACAGGTCGCGCAGTGGGGCCAGCAGCGTGCGCGCGCCCTCGGCGACCTCGCCCGACAGCGCGATGCCGACGAGGAACGCGCCGACCGCCGCCGAGACCTGGAGTTCCTGGGCGATCCCCGCGACCAGCAGGGTCAGCCCGAGGACGACGAGCAGCAGCATCTCCGGGTTGTCGGAGGACACGGCACGGCTGATGAGCCGTCCGTGGCGCAGCGCGACGTACAGCACGATGCCGACCGTGCCGAGCGAGATGACCAGGGCGATGCCGGCGCCCGCGAGACCCAGGCCCGCGAGCAGGGCCGTCAGCAGGGGCAGATAGAGCGCCATCGACAGGTCCTCGATGACCAGGACGCCGAGGACGACCGGGGTCTCCCGGTTGCCGAGGCGGCCGAGATCGGTGAGGACCTTGGCGATGACGCCGGAGGACGAGATCCAGGTGATACCGCCGAGGGCCACCGCGGCGACCGGACCCCAGCCGAGTATCAGGGCAGCGGCCGCACCGGGCACGGCGTTCAGGGCGAAGTCGACAGCGCCGGACGGGTACTGCGTGCGCAGGCTGCCGACCAGTTCGGAGGCGCTGTACTCCAGCCCCAGCATGAGGAGAAGAAGAATCACGCCGATCTCGGCGCCCACCGCGATGAAGTCCTCGCTCGCGCTCAGCGACATCACGCCGCCGTGCCCGAAGGCCAGCCCGGCCAGCAGATACAAGGGTACGGGCGAGAGCCCGACCCGCCCTGCGAACCTGCCGATCAGCCCCAGCGCCAGAATGATTGCGCCGAGTTCGACCAGGAGGCTGGTCGTGCCGTGCACGGTCAGCCTCCGGCGATGATCTCGGCAAGGGCGTCCACGCCCTCACGCGTGCCGACCGCGACGAGCGTGTCCCCTGCCGCGAACCGGAAGCCGGGGCCGGGTGAGGGATGTGCGCCCGTACGGCGCAGTACGGCGACGATCGACGCCCCTGTCCGGGTCCGGGCACGGGTGTCACCGAGGAGACGGCCCGCGTACGGCGAATGGCCGCCGACCGCGATGTGCTCGGTCACCAGGTCGATGCCGTCCGTGCGTACGGCGTCGATGGGCGCCGGATCGATGAGATGCGCCAGCGCCGTCGCCTCGTCCGAGGAGAGAGGAACGGAGAGCACACAGGCGTCGGGGTCGTCGGGGGAGTAGAAGCCGAGGAACCGGCGGCCGTCGTTGTGGACGACGACCGAGATGTGCCGGCCGTGCTCGGTGGTGAAGTCGTACTGGGTGCCGACTCCTGGCAGCGGGGTGCGGCGGGTGGTCATGCTCGCCTCCCGGGTGGTCGGAGAAGGCGCTGGTGAGCCTGTCGGGGAGTGCGATCAGTCTACGGAGACCGCACCGTCCCGGCCCGCGCAGCGCACCCGCCGCACGCCTGCCTGCGGCCCGGCTCCGCCGGCCCGCGCGGCAGCGTGACGCGCGGGTCCGGACGGTTCGGGGGACGGAAGGAGTTCCTCACCTCCGCCCGCAGCGCAGCTGATCGGCGTCCACCGTCTCGGCGGTCTGCCGCATCCCTGCATCGTTCGGGTGCAGATGGTCACCGCCGTCGTACGCCGGCAGCATCCGGGACGGACGCGCGGGGTCCCTGATCGCCGCGTCGAAGTCGACCACCTCGTCGAACAGGCCGCTGTCCCTGATGAACGCGTTCACCTGCTGCCGCACGGCTTCGCCGCCCTCCGTCCAGTCGCGCCACCCCTCGTACGGCATGACCGTCGCGCCGACCACGCACATGCCCGCCGCGTGTGCACGGTCGACGATGAGGCGGTACCCCGCGATCATCTGTTCCGCCGTGGGTGCCGGGGTCGCCTTGATGTCGTTGACGCCCTCGAAAAGGATCATCGTCCGCACGCCCCGCTGGGACAGCACATCGCGGTCGAGGCGTTTGACGGCGCTCTCGCCCGCTCCGTCGCTGAGGACCTTGTTGCCGGATATCCCCTCGTTGGCCACGCCCTTGATACGGGTGGAGGGATCGCTCTGGAGGCGTGCGGCCAGGAAGTCGGGCCAGCGGCGGTTGGTGTCGGGCGTGGACGACGACCCGTCCGTGATGGAGTCGCCGAGCGCGGCCACCGCGCCCGTGCCGCGCCGGGCGTCGACGACCACGGCGTCTAGATAGAACCGTGAGCTCACGGTCTGTGTGTACGGAGCTGCGGACTCGTCGGCGGCATGGTCGCCGACGGCGACGTAGGACGTCTGCCGCCCCATCTTGTGCCCGGTCGCCGTCCCTGCCGCCTGCTGGACGTAGAGGCTGACGGCGAGGTCGGCACCGGGTCGCAGCGTTCCGCGCAGGGCGTCGCTGTAGACGGAGCCGCCGGGCGGCACCGTCACGGAGCGTGCCCCGCCGAACGTCAGCGCGCGGTTGGTGCCCGGGACGACGGCCGCGCCGGACGACCACAGGCCGGCCCGGGCGCCGCCGAAGGTCACCGGCTGGTCGCCGAAGGCGTTGGAGAGACGGATGCGCAGGGCGCTGCCGCCCGCGCTGGTGCGGATGACGAGACGGTGGGTGCGGTCACCGACGGCTGTGCCGAGCCGGTCGGCGCTCGCGGCCCAGCTGACGACCTGGGAGACGGCCGCGTGGGCGGTGGGCGTGGAGGGAGTGGAGGGAGTGGACGGGGCGGCGTGGGCGGTGCCGAATGCCGTCGCCGTCAGGGCGGTCGCCGTCGCGAGGGCCGCGACGACTGTCGTGCGCAGAAGGGGCAGGGGCGAACGTAACCAGGATCTGTTCATGACCGTGGTGCCTCCGATGCGTTCGTGGCGCAGGTGACTCTTGCATTGACCCCCGCCGAGCGCCTCGTGTCCACACCGCGTCGTTGCGTGACGGCCCGTGAACTCGGGTTGTGAGGTGGGCGGTTACTTGCCGCCCCGGGTGCCGCCTGCGAGGATCATTGGCCGATCAGCCCGAACAAGCCGGGCCGTGAGCATCCGAGGGAGCCTTCTATGACCGGGACCGAGCCGGCCGCCGGACGGATCGACACCAGCAGGCCGCACCCGGCTCGGGTCTACGACTGGTTCCTGGGCGGCAAGGACAACTACCCGGTCGACGAGGAGCTCGGCCGGACCATCATGGGTGTGGACGGCACGGCCAAGCACGTCGCGCAGACCAACCGCTGGTTCATGCAGCGCGTCATCCGCTGGCTCTCTGGCCGGGCGGGGGTCCGTCAGTACCTCGACATCGGCACCGGCATCCCGACCGAGCCCAACCTCCACCAGATAGCCCAGGCCGCCGCCCCCGATTCCCGCGTCGTCTACGCCGACAACGACCCGATCGTGCTCACGCACGCCGGTGCCCTGCTGCGCAGCACTCCCGAAGGGCTGACCGACTACATTCAGGCCGATGTGCGCGACCCGGAGCGCATCCTCGACCAGGCCCGCAAGAGTCTGGACTTCGACCGGCCCGTCGCCCTGTCGCTCGTGGCACTCACCCACTTCCTCGGCGACGCGGACAAGCCCTACGACCTGGTGAGCCGGCTCGTGGACGCGCTGCCCTCCGGCAGCTACCTGGTCCTGTCCCAGCTCACGGCCGACTTCGACCCGGTCGCCGTGCAGCGCGGCGTGGAGATGTACGCGGCGGGGGGTGTCACCCTCGCACCGCGCACTCGCGACGAGTTCGCCCGTTTCTTCGCGGGCCTGGAGGTGGCGGAGCCCGGCATCGTCCAGCTGACGGACTGGCACCCCGAGCTCGCGGTCGACGAGGTCGTCAACGAGGACGCCGTGATCTCGCTGTACGGCGCGGTGGCCCGCAAGCCGTAGGGCCCCGTCCGCGGATGATGTCCCGATCGCCGACGCCTTGCCGGGCGGAGTGCGGCCGGGAGCCGCCGGTCCGGGAACCGCCGTTGCACCGTTTCCCGCCCCCAAAAACCGCTTATGATGCGCTGGTGTTCGATTCCCGGCACATCAAGACGTTCCACGAAGTGGTGAGGACCGGCTCCTACTCCGCCGCCGCCCGCTCCCTCGGCTACACCCAGCCCGCCATCACCCAGCAGATGAAGGCGCTCGAACGGGACGTCGGATCCCCCCTGTTCCTCCGCGTCGGGCGGGGCATGCGGCTCACCGAGGCCGGTGAGGCACTGTCACGCCACGCGTCGACCATCCTCGACACGCTGTCGGCCGCGCAGGAGCAGATGAACGCCCTGGCCCGGCTGCGAGCCGGGAGGGTGCGACTGTGTGCGTTCCCCAGCGCCAACTCCACTCTCGTGCCCGAGACGCTCGCCCGGCTGACGGCGTCCCATCCCGCCATCCGGGTCGACCTGCTGGAGAACGAGCCGCCCGCGTCGCTGCACCGGCTCGCACGCGGCGAGTGCGACATCTCGCTCGCCTTCACCTATCCGGGGTTGCACGAGCAGGTGCCCGAGGAACTGGTGGAGACACCCCTCCTGGAGGACCAGCTGACCGTGCTGCTCCCCAGCCGGCACCCTCTGGCGCGCCGACGTGCGGTGCAGCTGACCGACCTGGCGGGGGAGCGGTGGATCGCCGGCTGTCCGCGCTGCCGTGCCAATCTCCTCCACGAGTGCGCCGAGGCCGGGTTCGTCCCCGACATCGCCTTCATGACCGACGACAACCTCGCCGTGCAGAGTCTGGTCGCGGAGGGACTCGGTGTCGCCATGATCCCGGCGCTCGTACTGAACTTCCTGTGCCACGAGAAGGTCGCCGGACGGCCGTTGCAGCCCACCTCACGGCGCAAGATCTTCGCGTACGTGCTGCGCGAGCATCTGCGCATCCCCGCCACCGCGCTCGTACTCGACGAGCTGAGGACCGTCGCGGCCAACAAGACCGGCTGCTGAGAACCGGCCGCGCGGCGGGCACCCGTTCATAAGCGCTGCTTGGGAGGACCCAAGAAACGGTCGTTGGACGTGGTGACGGCCCCGGTCGGACGCTGCCGGTATGACCACAGCTTCCGCTTCGGCCGCGTTCCGTGCGCCCCGCACCACCGCCCGATTCGACACGCTCGTCGACGACGTGCGGGAGGCCGTGGGGCTCGGGCTGCCACCCGATGTGACGGCCCGTCTCGTCGGCGAGCGGCTGGCGCCGCATCTCGGGGCCGGTGACCTGCTCGCCCCCGAGCAGTGCGAGAGCGACCCCGACCGCTACCGTCAGCACCTGCTGCACGCCGAACACGACGGCAGCTTCTCCGTCGTCGCACTTGTCTGGCTGCCCGGCCAGGGGACGACGATCCACGACCATGTCGCCTGGTGCACCACGGGCGTGCACCAGGGCACCGAGCACGAGCGGCGCTACCGCCTCGTCCCCGCCGAGGGGCCGCGCGGCACGGCGAGGCTCGTCGCGACCGCGGACGTGGTCAACCGCCAGGGCGAGGTCTGCGGCTTCGCACCGCCCGGCGACATCCACCGTGTCCACAACGCCGGTCCCGGGGCCGCGATATCCCTCCATGCCTACGGCGCCGACATCTCCCGCCTCGGTACCAGCGTCCGGCGGGTCTACGAACTGCCGGCCGACCGCTGATGGCGTTGTTGAGGGACCGGCCGAGGACGCCACGGTCCGTCCGTCCCGCCCGCTCCTCCGTGCCCGGCTCGCTGCCCGGTCTCGCGCTCGCCGCCGCAGGCGTCGCCGTCGCCTGGTCCGTGCACCGGCTGCTGCCGGGCATACCGATGCTGACCGCCGCCGTCGTCCTCGGCATCGTCGCAGCCCATCTGCCCCGCCTGCGCACCGCAGTTCGTGGCCCGGGGAGAGCCGGACTGTCCCTGGCGGCCAAGCGGCTGATGCGCGTCGGCATTGTGCTGCTCGGGCTGAAACTGAGCCTGGACGACATCCTCGGTCTCGGCTGGGCGACCGTGACGATGGTCCTGACGGTCGTCGCCGCGACCCTGCTCGGCACCTGGTGGCTGGGCCGGCGCCTCGGGCTGCCGGGCGACCAGCCGCTGCTGATCGCCACCGGCTATGCGATCTGCGGCGCCTCCGCGATCGGGGCGGTCGCCGAGGCACGGGACAGCGACGAGCGCGACGCGGCGACCGCCGCCGCCCTGGTCACCCTCTGCGGCACGCTCGCCATCGTCGTCCTGCCGCTCCTGCAGGCGCTGTCGGGCCTCGGCGATGCCGCATTCGGCCGGTGGGTCGGCGCGAGCGTCCACGACGTCGGCCAGGTCGTGGCGGCCGCGAGGACGGCCGGACCGGATGCCCTCGGCGAGGCCGTGATGGTGAAACTGATGCGGGTGGCGCTGCTCGCCCCGCTCGTCGCCGTCGTCGCCCTGTCCGTGCGCCGCAGGCTGCGTGGGCCGGCCGGGGGAGGGGAGCGGCCGGGCACGCGCACCGGACGGCTGCCGATCGTGCCCCTCTTCGTCGTCGGCTTCCTCTGCGCGGTAGCGCTGCGCAGCACCGGTGTGCTGCCCGCGGGCGCGCTCGGCGCCGCGCACACGTCACAGGAACTCCTGCTGGCAGCCGCCTTGTTCGGGCTCGGCAGCGCCGTGCACCTGCCGTCCCTGATGCGCACCGGCTGGCGGGTCGCGGCCCTGGGGCTGTGCGCGTGGGCGGTCGTCGCGGGGGTCTCCTACGCGGGAGTGCGGCTCGTGTCCGCGTGACGGCACGCTGTGCGGGTGCGGGTGCGGGTGCGGGTGCGGGTGCGGGTGCGGGTGCGGCGGCGTGCCCGGGGCCGGGTTCCCATGGCCGCGCCCGTGCCGCCGTCGGTGTGGGGGGTGCGGCACGGTCGTGCGGCACCCGGCTGCCCGGGCACTCGCAGGAACCTAAAGGCGTGAGCACGCCGCTGACTATCCGTAGGCCCGATCCACGGATACGTAAAGAATCACCGGCCGGCGGTGGCAGGGGCGTTCATTCCGTGCGTTGGGACCGGCTCCGCGACAGGGTCTGGCGCGACTGCGACTCCAGTTTGCGGCGTGCACGCGCCACATGCTGTTCCACCGTGCGTGGCGACAGATGCAGGGTGGCAGCGATCTCCCGGTTGGTGAGACCCGTCGCCGCCAGATCGGCGACCTCTTGCTCGCGCGGCGACAACTGGTCCCCGTAGCTGGGGCGGCCGCGGGGCCGCTGCTCGTCCACGGGCTGGTGGGAACGGAGCACCGCCCGCACCCGGGCGGCGTCCCACACGGCGCCGAGTTCCGTCAACTGCTTGACGCAGGAGGTCAGTTCGGACACAGCGGAGTCCGCGTACCGGCCGGTGGCGAGCAGGCAGCGGGCCGACCCCTCGGTGGCGAGCACGGCCGCGTAGGGACGGGGCATCGCCGCGTACAGGATCGCCGACCGGCGGTACAGTGCTGCCGCCCCGGCATGGTCGCCGTCGGTCTCGGCGAGCAGCGCACGGCACCAGTGGAGTGCGGCGTCCGCCGAGGGTGCCTGGCGGCCGTCGAGCCCCGCCGCGTATTCGTCGACCATGCTCTCGGCGGTGGCTCTGCGGCCCGCGCGCAGCGTCGCCTCCACCGCCCACGGCGCGAGCTCGGCCGCCCACACCCAGACTCCCTTGTCCCGCAGCCGGTCCCAGGCCAGCGAGGCCTCTTCCACCGCGGTGTCGGTGTCGTCGCGGACCAGAGCCATGCGGATCAGCGCCCCGGAGGCGGCGGCCAGGTGCGGAACGGCCGCACCGTCCGGTGCGCGCGGCCCCTCGCCGGCCAGCCAGGCGGTCGACTGCTGCCACTCGCCTTTGGACAGCGCCAGCAGCCCCAGCACGGTACGGCCGTCGGCCGCCGGGCCCGGTATCGTGTCCGCCTCCGCCACGAACGCGCGGGCCCGGGCCGGAAGATCGGACCACTTCCCCTCGGCCCAGTCGATCATCAGCTCGGTGCCCCGCGCGCCCTGCTCCACGTACGAGGCGCCGCTGCGGTTCGCCAAATCCAGCCCTTCGGCCAGCAGTTCGCGGGCGGGCGCGAGCTGGCCGAGCCACAGCGCCCCGTCCGCCGCGTTGCACAGCCCGCGCGCCACATGCTGCTGGTACGCGGGGTCGTCGGTGTCCCGCGCCAGCTGCTCCAACGACTGCCAGGCGGACGGGTCGCCCAGATACATCAGGGTGCCCACGCGGTTGGCGGCCACGGCGGTGCGTGCCTCCTCGTCACCGCTGTCGGCGCCCGCCTTCTCCGCCCGCTCCAGCCAGTACAGGTTCCGCTCCAGCGGAACCGTCGACAGCAGGGGCATCGCCAGCGCTGCCATCGCCCTGGCCGCCATCACGGGTCGTTCCTCGAGTTCCTCCACCGCCTGTTGCAGCTCCAGCCAGCCGTCCATCCCCGCAACTGCCTGGTTGCACAGCAGCAGTCCGAGGTCCAGCCGGATCTGGCCGCGCACTGCGGGCGGCAGCGATTGTTCGTCGAGGATCTGCCGCAGCACGGTCACCGTCTGCTCGGAGCGCAGCCCCAGTACCGCGCTGTGGGCCAGCAGCGGCGCGAGGCGGGCGCGGGCCTGCAGCGGAACCGTCGTACGCGACAAGGTCTGTTCGAGCAGATCGATCGCCGCCTGGTGGTCGCCGGCAGCCGCACGTTCCAGCGCCGCCCGCTCCACGGCGCGCAACCAGCCGCGGGCCTCCCCGCCGCGGCCCCGGTGGCGCGCGAGCTGCAGCCAGGGCGCGGGCTGGCGGCGGGAGAGCACGACGGCGGCCCTTCGGTGCATCTCCCGGCGTACGGGGCCCGGGACTTCGTCGTAGACGGCGGCCGCGGCCAGCGGGACGAAGAGGCCGTAGCGGCCCAGCTCGTCCTCCGACAGGACGCCCCCGCGCAGCGCGCCCACCAGCGCGCGGGTGCCCGCCTCGCCCTCCAGTCCGGCGACGGCCGTCAGTTCCTCGGGGACGGCGGGCTCGCCCAGGACGGCGGCGGCCCACGCCACGGGACGCGTCCGTTCCCCCAGTGCCGCGGTGCGGCCCAGGGCGAGTTGTGCCAGCCGGGGCGGCGCACCGGCCGCGTCGAGATCCCGGACCGAGTAGCGCACCTTGGGTTCGCCGGTCCCGCGCAGCAGCCGCACCAGGTCCGTCACCACCTGCGGATTGCCGCCGGAGAGCTGCCGGATCCGCGCGAACAGCTCCGTCGGTCCGCAGTCGGCGCCGAGCCCCTCCTCGACGATGCTCCGGACCTGCCGCTCGTCGAGGGGCGCGAGGCGCAGCCGCTGTACGGCCAGTTCGGCGGGGAGTACGGTGCCGCGCCCCAGGGGGAGCCCGGACCGGCGCAGTTCCTCGGGACGGTAGGTGAGCACGGCGGCGAGCCCGGCGGGCGGCTGCGCGAACAGACGCCGCAGCAGCTCCAGCGAGGGGCGGTCGGCGAGGTGGACGTCCTCGGCTACGAGGAGGACCTGGGCGAGACCCGGCTCGCGGCCCGGTTCCAGGAGCGACGCCAAGGAGCCCGGGAATCCACTCCCGTGGGGCGCGGCGGAGGAAGCGTCGGGGGCGGCGAGCGGGCCCGGTGACGGAGCGTGGCCGATGTCGGTGTCGCTGTCACCGCGGGCGTGATGGGTCACCGACACGCCATGAGGGGAGAACGCCACGACGATTCCGTGCCTCTCGGTCGCCTGGACCAGACGTCGCGTCAACCGGGACTTGCCGGTGCCGGCTGCGCCCTCGATCAGCAGCAGCGCGGCCTCACCGGCACGGTCGGTGTCCTTGTCGTCACGCACCAGCACACACCTCAGCCAGCGGTCGGCTGCGGCATCACTCAACGTGTCCACCGAATCACTCTCCTGGGAGGTTCCGGGGCAATTCGATTGTTTACGTATACGGGTTTCAGTGTCCCTGATTGCTCCGGCTGTGCACGGACACCAGTGTTGGACTGCCGCTGAAGATCTGCATGCCTTCCGCGTGGCTGTCGACGCCCGGTGAAGTGCGTGAACCGCACTCCCGGACGCTGGACCTTGGTCAGGGCACAGAGCCCGACCGAACAGGAGCCCAAGTGATTGCCATAGAACGTGCCACGGATCCGGCCCGGAAGCGGGCCGGCCCGACCGCTGCCCTGCGAAGCCTGGCCCACTGCGCAATGCCTGCCTCGCCGGAAGCCGCGCACAAACTACGGCGCTTCGCCCGGGCAGTCGCACGCCGATGGCGACTGGCCGAGCACTTCGACGAGGCGCTGTCCGTGATCGTCACCGAACTCGTCACGAATGTGGTGATGCACAGCGGAAGCCCGTGGGTGTCCACGGTGATCAGTGTCCGCGGCGACGCGCTGATGGTCGAGGTCATGGACGCGGGCTGCTGGAAGCACCGCATGGACCGCCGGCAGGAGCCGCTCGACGAGGACGTGCCGTGCGGGCGGGGTCTGCGCCTGGTCGATGCGTACGCGACCCGCACAGTCGCGCACCGCAGGGAAACGGGCAGTGTGGTGATGGCGGAGATCGCCCTGTACGGCGGCCTTCCCCTTCAGGGTGACGGGTCCGGAGTTCCAGCCCCGCCGGTGACGCTCGGCCTGGACGAGGAACTCGAGCTCGACCCCACGCTGGACCCCGATCTCGATCCGGACGAGGATCTGGACCTGGATGTGGACGCGGAGCTTGAGCTGGAGGACCTGGACCTGGACCTCGACCTGCAGCCGTGACCGAGAATCCCCGCGGCGAGGCACAGCCGGCCTGCGGGATTCAGGCGAGCAGCGTCCCAGTCGCGCGGTCGAGCACCGACGAGACACGGTCCCACGCGGCCATGTCCCTCTCCACCGGCGGGAGTTCCGTGCCCGATCCCGTCTGCCAGTCGGCCGCCAGCGCCACCGCGTCCGCATCCGTCGCCGCCGCGGCGGCCAGGGCCGCCGCACCCAGCGCGACCAGTTCGGTGCTGTCCGGAACGAGCAGAGGCCGGCCGGACAGCCGGCGCACCGTCTCCACCCAGTGCCTGCCCTTCGCACCGCCGCCGACCAGGCGCAGCGGCCTTGCCGCCGTCTCCGGCGCGGCCGGGTCCTGGCCACAGGCCCGCATCACCTCGTCGAGTGCGCGCAGCACCGTCACCACCGCCCCCTCGTAAGCGGCACCGAGGATCTGCTGGCGGGTCGTGGTGTGGCGCAGGCCGGTGAGGAGGCCGGATGCCGCGGGCAGGTCGGGGGTGCGTTCGCCGTCGAGGTAGGGGAGGACCACCAGTTCGCCGCCCGCCTCGGCAGCGTCGCGGTCCAGGCCGAGCAGTGAGGCCACCTTGTCCACGGCCAGTGTGCAGTTGAGGGTGCAGGCCAGCGGCAGGTAGGTGCCGTCCGCGGCGGCGAACCCGGCGAGCGCGGGCGATGCCGGACGGGTGCGGCTGGCGGCGAAGACCGTGCCCGAGGTGCCGAGGCTGAGCACCGGGTGGTCCAGCAGTCCGGCCCCGCCGAGTCCGAGGCCGACGGCCGCGGCCATGTTGTCGCCCGTGCCTGCGGCCACGGCGATGCCGGCCGGGAGGCCCAGTTCGGCCGCGGCGGAGGCGGTGAGCGTGCCGATGCGGGTGCCGCCGGTCGGGGCCACCGGCGGCAGCAGGGCGGCGTCGAGGCCGACGAGGTCCAGGAGTTCGGGGTCGTAGGCACCGGTCGCGGTGGAGTACCAGCAGGTGCCGGATGCGTCGCCCGGGTCGGTGGCCGCCACGCCCGCCAGTCGCTCGGTGAGGAAGTCGTGGGGGAGTCGTACGGCGGCCGCGGCCTTGGCGGATGCGGGCTCCGTCTCGCGCAGCCACTGCCACTTCGCCGCTGTCATGGAGGCCACCGGCACCGATCCCGTGCGTGCCGTCCAGGCGTCCGGGCCGCCGAGCGCCTCGGTGAGGGACGCGGCCTGGGGCGCAGAGCGGGTGTCGTTCCACAGCAGGGCGGGACGCAGCGGGGTGCCGGCCCGGTCGAGGACGACGAGGCCGTGCTGCTGGCCGGCGACGGCGATGCCGGTGACGGCGGAGGGCTTGATCCCGGAGCCCTTGAGCTCGCCGAGGCCGGCGGTCACCGCCACGCGCAGCGCCTGCCACCAGATCTCGGGGTCCGTCTCGCGTGCGCCGCCCTCGCCCTCCACGGTGTGGGGTGCGCGGCCGACGGCCAGGAGCTGTCCGGTCGCGGCGTTCGTGAACGCCGCCTTCGTGGACTGCGTCGAGCTGTCCACCCCGATGACGACCGCGTTCGTCGGCATTGCTCCACCTCTCACCGCTGCCCCGGCGTATTTTGCCGGGTGAGAAACAAATTACGACACCCTGCCTCGTGACAACAGGGTCTGGGGGTCTTCTGTGGAACACCCGTGCCGTGCATTATTAGTAAAGCCAACGAACAAATTAGTGATCAAGGCGGGACAAGGCCATGACGGAACGCTTCACGCCCACCCCCGACGACAAGTTCAGCTTCGGCCTGTGGACCGTCGGCTGGCAGGGCAGGGACCCCTTCGGGGACGCGACCAGGCTGCCCCTGGACCCGGTCGAGTCGGTCGAGCGGCTCGCCGGGCTCGGTGCGTACGGGGTGACCTTCCACGACGACGACCTGATCCCCTTCGGGGCGAGCGGGACCGAGCGCGAGTCGCACATCAAGCGCTTCCGGCAGGCGCTGGACGCCACCGGCCTCGTCGTGCCGATGGCCACGACCAACCTCTTCACGCACCCCGTCTTCAAGGACGGCGGCTTCACCGCGAACGACCGCGACGTGCGCCGCTACGCGCTGCGCAAGACCATCCGCAACGTCGACCTCGCCGCCGAGCTCGGCGCCCGGACGTATGTCGCATGGGGCGGGCGCGAGGGTGCGGAGTCGGGCGCCGCGAAGGACGTGCGCGTGGCCCTCGACCGGATGAAGGAGGCCTTCGACCTGCTCGGCGAGTACGTCACCGAGCAGGGGTACGACCTCCGGTTCGCGATCGAGCCCAAGCCGAACGAGCCCCGCGGCGACATCCTGCTGCCGACCGTCGGCCACGCGCTGGCGTTCATCGAGCGCCTGGAGCGCCCCGAGCTGTACGGCGTCAACCCCGAGGTCGGCCACGAGCAGATGGCGGGTCTCAACTTCCCCCACTCGATCGCCCAGGCACTGTGGGCCGACAAGCTCTTCCACATCGACCTCAACGGCCAGACCGGCATCAAGTACGACCAGGACCTGCGCTTCGGGGCCGGTGACCTGCGGTCCGCGTTCTGGCTGGTCGATCTGCTGGAGACGGCGGGATACGAGGGCCCCCGGCACTTCGACTTCAAGCCGCCGCGGACCGAGGACCTCGACGGCGTGTGGGCGTCGGCCGCAGGCTGCATGCGCAACTACCTGATCCTCAAGGAGCGGGCAGCCGCCTTCCGGGCCGACCCTGAGGTCGCCGAGGCGCTCCGCGCCTCCCGCCTCCACGAACTGGCCCGCCCCACCGCCGAGGACGGCCTCGCGGGGCTGCTCGCCGACCGGGCGGCGTTCGAGGAGTTCGACGTGGACGGCGCGGCGGAACGAGGAATGGCGTTCGAGCGCCTGGACCAACTCGCGATGGACCACCTGCTGGGCGCCCGCTGACGACGGGGCAGGAGGTGCCGGGCCGCGTCGTCATGCTGCGACGCGGCCCGCGGCCGCCCGCTACTCCTCGCCGTACCGCGCGTACGCCACCGGATCCGCCAGCACGTCCTGGACCACCAGCGCCGCCGCACCACGCGCCGCGTCCGCCGCGGGTGACGAGGCACGCAGACGCGTGCTCCCCGACGGCCACAGCCCCGAGACCACGCGCGTCGACAGTTCGGCACCGGCCGGCGGGGACAGCCAGGGGAACAGGGGACGGTAGATGCCGCCGAGTACGACGGCGTCCGGGTCGAACAGATTGACCGCTCCCGACAGCGCCCGCCCCAGCATCAGACCGGCCCGGGTCAGGGCTCCCACCGTCACCGGGTCCTCGGCGCGGGCGCGGCGCTCCAGTTCGGCGACGCCCGCCGCGCCGGCATGCTCGTCGATCCCGGCGGCGCGCAGCAGCGCGGACTGACCCGCGTACTGCTCCAGGCAGCCGTGCGAGCCGCAGCGGCACAGCGGACCGTCGTCCGCCACGGCCACATGGCCGATCTCGCCCGCGAACCCGTTCCCGCCGCGCAGCAGTTCACCGTTCAGGACCAGCCCGCCGCCGACACCGATCTCGCCCGTCAGATACAGGAAGCTGCGAGTCTCGCCGAGGCCGCCGAACCACAGCTCGGCCAGCGCTGCCAAGTTCGCCTCGTTCTCCGATCGGACCGGCAGCGCGGGCAGCCCAGGCCGCAGCGCCGCGAGCGCCGCGGCGAACGGGGACTCGGCGGCGACGGCCGTCCAGCCCAGATTCGGCGCGTGTCGCACGGCCCCCGCCGAGACCAGACCCGGCAGCGCGAGCGCCGCGCCCACCGGGCGCAGATCCTGCTCGGCGGCGGACGCCAGCGCACGCTCCGCGATCCCTGCCGCCCGGTCGAAGACCTGGGCGGGCGGTGCGCTCCGGTTGTCCAGATGCTCCACGAGCCGTACGCGGTCGGTGCCCGCGAGGTCGACGACGCACACGGCCGCATAATCGACGTTGATCTCCACGCCGATGCCCGCGACCCCGGTGCGCGCCACCTTCAGCACCGTGCCGGGCCTGCCCGCCTGCCCGCTGAACGTCTTGCCGGACTCCGAGAGGAACCCGCTGTCCAGCAGCTGTTCCACCAGTGACGACACCGCGGCACGGGTCAGTCCCACGCGTGCCGACACCCCCGCCCGCGTCGCCTCGCCCTCGTCGCGCACGGCCCGCAGGACGAGACTGAGGTTGTGCCGCCGGACCGTCTCCCGGTCGGCCTTCGGCCCCAGGGGCGCCGACGCCTGACGGCCCGCCCCGCGGCCTGTGTGATTGCCGTTCATATTGCGGCAGAGCCTAGGCGATGCCGCCACAGCGGGTGCGGCCGAGCCCGGGCGCGGTCCGCGTCACGTGTCACCACGCATCACGCGTCCGCAGGATCCGCTGCACGCTCGCTGCGAGGCTCCTTCGCGATCCGCAGTTCCTCGTCCGTCAGCGGCGGCCCCGGCAGCTGCGGCAGCTTCGGCCCGCGCAGCACCGCGAGCGCGACCTCCGGTTTGAGGAGCGAGGACATCGGCGCGGACAGGGTCATCACGTCGAACAGCGCCTTGGTGACCAGCGGCCGCCCGGTCGCCGTGAGCATCAGCCGGTCCACGTAGTGCCGCAGGAACCTGGCGCTCGCCCCCGGGTCCTTGCCGATGGCCCCCGGATAGAGGATGTCCTGCCCGGTCGCCAGGTCCCACGCCATGGAGACGGGACCGGCGACGGCCCGCTGCACCCTGCGCGAGAGTCCCGGGGAGGTCACACCGCGGGCGGCGACTGCCTTGCGCAGCGCGAGCACGCCCTGGGCGGCCACCGACATGCCGTGACCGTAGACCGGGTTGTACGTCGCAACCGCGTCCCCGATCGCGACGAAGCCCTCCGGCCAGTCGGTGACCTTCTCGTAGAAGCGCCGCCGGTTGACCGTGCTGCGGTTGACGACGACATCGGTCAGCGGTTCGGCATCGGCGATCAGTTCGCCGACGACCGGGTGCCGCACGGAGCGGGCGAAGTTCTCGAACTCGTCGGCGGCGCTCGTCGGCTGGCCCCCGCGGGTGCCGGACAGGGTGACCAGCCAGCGGCCACCTTCGAGCGGCACGATCGTCGCGGTCTGCCCGGGCCGCGGCTCGCGCGCGTCGGCCTGCACGTTGACGACGGGAAATTTTTCGGACCCGGAGGGCGCCCGGAAGACCCGGCTGGCATACGCGAGCCCCGAATCGACCTTCTCCTCCCGCACCTCGCCCACGCCGAGCGAACGCAGCCACTCTGGCGCCCGGGAACCACGGCCGCTCGCGTCCACGACGAGGTCGGCCGTGAGCACCCGCTCGCCCGCCTCGTCGCTGCGCACCCGTACGCCGGTCACTCGGGCGGCGCTGCCCTCGAGACGCAGCAGTTCGGTGCGCTGCAGCACGGTGACGCCAGGTTCGGCGGTGACCTGCTCACGGACCACCCAGTCGAGCAGGTCACGGCTGCAGGCGATCAGGAACTGCATCTCGGGCCAACGGCGGAACCAGCCCAGCGCCGACATGGACACCAGCCCGGTCGGCAGCGCGATGCGGCGCGCGCCCGCGGCGAGCCACCGGTCGGTGGTTCCCGGCAGCAGCGACTCGATGGCCCGCGCTCCGCCCGACCACAGCAGATGGGCGTGGTGTGCCTGGGGCAGGCTCCTGCGCGACCGGGGCCCGTCCGGCAGGAGGTCGCGTTCGACGACGGTGACCTCGTCGACGTGCCGGCGCAGGGCACCGGCCGCCAGCATGCCGGCCAGACCGCCGCCGATCACGACCGCTCTGCGGGGTGTGCTCCGGCTTGTTCTCACAGGATCACTCATGGGGCGCCGCTCTCTGACCTGGCCGCACGCACGCGGGCTGCTGCGACGACGGGTGAATGACGCAGCGCCAGGGACATGCGCACCAAATCGCGCGGCCCTTCCACTGCCTCGGACGTGTAAGCCTGGGCCGAGCTTATGATCTCCCCCGACGGGTCGGCCTCCCGGGCCCTCAGTGCGGAGGCGACCATCGCGGCGTCGGCGACAGCGTGTGCCTGCGGGGGATCGGTACCTGCCGCGATCGCGTCCTCGTAGACGCCCGCGCGCAGCCTGCGGTCGAAGTACGGGTCGAGCTGCAGCATCCCGTCGTGGATGTCCGACTCGCGCTGGGTGACCCGCAGTTCGACCGGTGAGAAGAACGCGATCCGTACCGACGGTGTGCCCGGCGGCAGCGCGGAGCGCAGCTCCCGCCACAGTGTGCCAAGCCGACGGTATGCCGTCCACGCGTGCCAGGTGTCGGACAGCCGCCGGCCGACGAGCGGGAGGACGAAGCCGATCGCGCTCAGCAGCGCGCCGACCGAGGCCAGCGGCGGTGCCGCCGAGGTGCTCAGCACGTCCCAGTCGTGCCCGGTCCAGCGGGCGACCACGGCGGAGGACTTGCTGGCGCCGTAGGCGAGGTTGAACAGTGACCCGACCACGATGATCACCAGCCCGCCGCGCAGCCAGCCGCGTACCTGCAACGACCAGCGCCAGCACAGCGCGGTCATCCCGACCGCCGCCACGCTGTGCGCGAGCAGGTACAGCGCGATCATCTCCCGCATGTACGGCGTCGTGGCGTAGTAGGTGTCGAGATCCCGCAGCCGCTCGACCGGTGCGTCGCCGAGGGCGAAGAGGAGCACGAGCAGGACGACCACGACGCCGTAGCCGACGACCCAGCGGACGGAGATGCGGCGGGTCTCCTCGGGCGGCCCGCCGCGCCAGTTGACGAGCAGGATCAGGCAGGAGGCGCTGAACGCGCTGAGGATGCAGTAGACCAGCGGGGCCGAGAAGTTCGGCACACCGGTGAGGCGGTTGACCGCGGCGATGGTCGGCGGTGCGGCGAAGAAGAACGTACTGGCGCCGAGGACGAGCAGCGCACAGACGGACCGCAGCAGCGGGTCACGCCAGTCGCGACACATCCCCGGGAGTTTGAACGCTAGTGCGGCTCCCAGGGCGGCCGCCGGTATGTAGTAGTCCGAACCGTCCACGCATCAGCCCTGTGGCCCGCGGTACCCCAGGGAGGCCTCGATGCGTCCGGCCAGACCGTCCCGAGGAGTCGGCCCACGGCCGGTCGAACCGGCCAGCCAGGCACGGCACTTGCTGCCCAGAAGCAGTCCGAAACTCTCCGCCTCGCGCTCCTCGGCCTGGTCGGAACGGGACCGTGCGGCGACCCGCAGCACGGTGGCCTGCAGATCGGCCTCGTCGGTCAGCAGACGCGCCGCGACGGCCGCGCCCTCGACGTGGTGGCTGCAGTGCCCGGCCTTCATGTGCCACAGCTCGTGGCCGAGGATCACCAGCTGGTGATCCGGCGCGGTGCGCTCCTCGATCACGATGAGATCCTGGTCCGCCATGTCGAGCCAGAGGCCGCTGGCGGTGCCGGGCGGGAACGAGGCCATGCGGTAACGGACGGGCCGGCCGCGGCGTTTGCTCATGCCGTCGCACAGGGCGCCGTAGAGATCGGCGGGGTCGGCGGGGGCGGGCAGGTCGATCCCGGCGACCAGCTCGCCGCACAGCCGACGCATGTCCTTGCCTATGCTCACCGCTCTCCTCTCCCCGCCCGTACCGGTTGGGACACGTACGACTCCAAGCCTGTCCTGGAATCAGGGTTCGGTCGGCTTGACGCTCTCCAGGAGCATGTCGAGCCATTCCGTGACCTTGTCCCGGTGTTTGTCGGTGGGCAGTTGCGCCGCCCGCCAGGCGATGCCACGGACCCCATGGTCCTGCAACAGCCGCTCCAGCGGGTCGCTTTCCCCGGCGAAGTCCTGAAGCAGCCCCTGCTCGGTGCGCTGGAGGGCGCCGTCGAGCGCGTCGGTGTCCTCCGCGGTGAGGAATCCGGCGTGCACCTTGAAGAACCGCTGGATCGCGTCGCAGTGCTCCATGGTGGGCCTGCGGTCCCCGTTGATCAGGGCCCCGGCCTGCTGCCGCGACATGCCGGCACCGTCGGCGATCTCCTGCTGGGTGTACCGGCGGCCGTTGGGCTTGAGCCGCGTGGTGCGCAGCAGGTCGAAGCGCTGCAGGAAGCGGGTCTGGAGGTCCCGTTCGCCGGCCGGCCGTCCTTCGAGCAGGGCGCGGACCACATCGGCGGGTACGCCCGAGGCCTCGGAGAGCAGATGGAGGTCGAAGACCTTGTCATGGCTGATTCCGAGCTTGTCCGCAAGATCGGCGACCCGGGCGACCGATGCCGCAAGGGAGTCACCCGCGGCCCGACCCGGAACCGAGAAGCCGTCCGTCACCAGTAGGTCTCCTAGATCATGCGGGACAGCCCCGCACTCAAGGGGCTGACGGGAGATTAACCGTTTCGAGGGAATGCAGCCAGGTCTTGCCACAGCTGTGGCGGGAATCGCGCGCTCAACGACCGTGAATGCCACGATAGTTGACATAGTCGGGTCCGCGGTAGCAGGATCGCCAGGCAGCATGAAGATCCAAAGGGGGCTGCCGCAGCGGCGCTTGGCAGGACTTCGAGAAGCTTCGGAAAGGTGGCGTTCTCGATGACGTACGAGGCAGGCGTCGAACGCCCCGGCGCCCAGGGGCGGCCGTACGGCCGTACGGGCACCGCACGCGGCAGCGCCCGTGCGAAGCGCGTCGACGACCTCCTCGGGCAGCGCAGAGAGGAACTGGGCCTCGGCCTGGAGGACGTGGCCGCCCGCCTGGGCATCAGCGCCTACACCTATGCCGGCCTGGAGCGGAGCCCGGTCAAGGACATCGAGGAGGCCGCACTCGCCTCACTGATGGACGCCCTGGAGATGGACTCCGCCCTGCGTACCCGGGTGCGCAGGCTCGCGGCGGACCGCGGCACCGACCGGGAGTGGAACGCCCCGCTGCGGCCGTCCGGACCGATCCCGCCCTCGGGGCCGCCGCGCACGCCGTACCCGGCGCACCCCTCGGGCCCCCTCCATCCGCCTGTCCCGGTCCGTCCGCCGGTGCCCGCGCCGCCGTCCCGGCCGCCACAGCCCGTGGACCCGGAGACGCAGGCCTATCTGCGTGATTTCGGCGCGTTGATGGACGCGGTACCGCTGCCGTCGCTGCTGTTCGACCGGCGCTGGGACGTGACCCACACGAACCCGGCCTACGACGCCCTGTTCCGCACGATGGGCCCACACCCCACCGCCATGCCCCATCAGAACTTCCTGCGCTTCGCGCTGTTCCACCCCGATGCCCCCGCGGTGCTCGTGGAGCACGAGACGAGCTGGTGCCTGCCGCTGATGGCGCAGCTCGCCGGAGCCCTGGAGAGCGAGGGCGAGGGCGAGGACGGTGCGCTTCAGGCCATTCGTGACGACATCGCCCTGGACCCGATCATGGATGCGGCCTACCGCTGCGGACTGTCGCACTGGATGAGTGCGGTGGGCGCGGCCGCGATCCACCACGACGGAGCGGTGCGGCCGCTGAACCACCCCGATCCGCGGTGGGGCCGCACCGACTGCAGGATCGTGGACGAGACCCCCGCGAGGCTGCGGGACAAGGGCTACACCCGTCTCACGCTGGTCCTGCGCGAGAGCCGCTCGGCGGCACCGGGAGTGCGGCGCGGCAAGTCGCATCTGCGGGCGGTCTCGGGCGGCTGAGGCCGGCCGGCCCGGGGGCCGGCCGCGCCCTGCCTGTGCCTCAGCGCATCGCCGCCAGCGCCCACTCGGCGCCGATCGCCACCGCCACACCCACGCCGAGCACCAGCGTCGCCCAGCGGGTGCGCCCGGCGCGGCTGAGGACCAGCGCGCTGCCCGAGAGGATCAGGGCCATGCCGTAGAAGCCCAGGGTGAGTACGGAGTGTGTGCTGCCGAGCCGCAGCACCAGAACCGCACCCACGGCGATCATGATGGCGGCGGAGAGGGCTGTGCGTACATGGCGGGCCTGACGGGGTGTGAGCCCCTGCCGCTCCGGACTCGTATCGGCTTCTGACATGCACAGAAGCCTATCCGGCGGGCGCCCGCCGAGGTCGGCGGACCCCGTTCCCGGCGGCTGTCACGCGATGCGGGCGGTGCCGAGCCCGGCAGGCCACCGCGGCGTGGTGCCGGTGAGCTGGCAGGTCATCAGGTACAGCGGAATGGGGGGCGTGTAAGGGCTGGGGCCGTCGGGCTCGCGGATCAGCCGGGGGGCCTCGCCGGGCACCCGCGCTCCGTGGGCGTAGTGCGCGGGCAGCGGCCACAGGAGGTCGAGGTCGGAGCCGGCCGGCACGATCCACCACCACCACTGGCTGTCGGCGAAGACACAGCCGCTGGCCGGCATGCGGCCGAGGAGCCGCAAGCCGAAGCGGGCGGGCACGCCGACGGCATCGCAGCCGAGTGTTGCCGGGAGGGCCGCCGGCAGATCGAGAAGGGTGAGCCGGGCCTCCCGGTGTCCGTGGACCGGGCGCGGCTGCTCGGTGGGGCGGGGCGGAGGGTGGGCCGGACGGTGGCGCGCTCCGCGGTTGAGGAGCGTCGTCAGACACATCAGCACGGCCACTCCGGCTCGAACGGCTCGTCGCCGTCGGACAGTTCGGCCCATACGACCCGGCCGGTGCCGTGCTCGCAGTCGTAGGTCCCCCAGGCACTGCTGACCGCCTCGACGAGCAGCAGCCCCCGCCCGCGCTCCTCCTCCAGACCGTGGCAGACGCGGGGACCTGTGGGGGCGGAGCCCTGGTCCTGCACGGTGATGCGCAACAGCGAGTCGGAGCGGAGGAAATGACAGGACACCAGATTCCCGTCGGTGTGCACGACGGCGTTGGTGACCAGTTCGGAGACGATCAGCAGGGCCGTGTCACGTGTGTCGTCGTCGATCGCCCAGAGGCGGAGCCGCTCGGCGGCCAGGGCTCTCGCGCGCGAGACGGATTCGACGCGCGCCGCCACCTCGAAGCCGTACGGGGAAAGGGTGGTGTCCGGACTCGCGTCCAGGAGGGGGGTGGTGAGCGCGTCACGGTTCACACGACCATCCTCCCGCTGCACCAGTCACCTTGACAAGGCCCACTGTGAAAAATCCAGAGTGGGCATATTCATCGCAGAGGTGCCGTGGCACACTGCTCGCAACACTGCACGTGGGGAGGTCTCGAAGTGAGTGAACCGCGGTCCGCCCCCACTGTGGGACAGGTCGTCCTCGGTAGGCGCCTGCAGGATCTCCGGGAGCGGGCCGGTCTCAAACGCGAGGAAGCCGCCAAGGTCCTTCGCGTCGCCCCCGGCACCATCCGCAGGATGGAGACCGCCGAGGTCGCGCTGAAGATTCCCTATGTCCAGCTGCTGCTCGGTGCGTACGGAATCGGCGAGGAAGAGGCCCGCGGGTTCGTGGAGCTGGCCGAGGAGGCCAACAAGCCGGGCTGGTGGCAGCGTTTCCATGACGTCCTGCCGGGCTGGTTCAGCATGTACGTCAGCCTGGAGGGGGCGGCAAGCCTCATCCGTGCGTATGAACCGCAGTTCGTGCCCGGGCTGCTCCAGACGGAGGACTACGCGCGGGCGATCATGTACAGCGGGGCCATCGGGCACACCGACCCGGAGGACGTCGAGCGCTACATCGCGCTTCGGATGGAGCGTCAGTCGCTGCTCGCACGGCCCGACTCGCCCAGGCTCTGGGTGATCATCGACGAGACGGTGCTGCGCAGGCCGGTCGGCGGACCCGGTGTGATGAGGGCACAGGTCGAGAAGCTGCTCGACTGTGCGCGACTGCCCCATGTGACCCTGCAGATCGCGGAGTTCGCGAGCGGGCACCACCCCGGCACCTACGGGCCGTTCGTGCTCTTCAGGTTCGCCATGCCGGAACTGCCCGACATGGTCTACAGCGAGTATCTGACCGGAGCCGTCTACCTCGACGCGCGCCCCGAGGTCGCCACGCATCTGGAGGTCATGGACCGCATGGCGGCACAGGCCGCAACGGCACCTCGTACGAAGGAGATTCTCCATGAACTCCGCAAGGAGCTGTGAATGATTCACATATACAACGGCATGCCCGCAGGTGAGCTGGGCGAGGACGGCTGGCACAAACCCTGGAGCGGTGGCAACGGCGGCAACTGCGTCGAGACCATGAAGCTCGCCGACGGCAGGGTCGCGGTGCGGCAGTCCGCCGACCCGGACGGACCCGCTCTCATCTACACCTCCGTCGAGATCGCCGCGTTCATCCAGGGGGCGAAGTCCGGCAAGGCGGACTTCCTGGTCAGCTGACCTGTTGCCGCGGGGGCAGCAGAGTCACCAGGAACCGCTTCGCGGACGAGATGTTCCCGGCAGGGTCGACGGTGCGGTGCTCGATCGTGTGGGTGCCGTAGTCGGGCGTGGCGTCGTCCCAGGGGACTGCACGGGGCGTGCCGAGCTTTCCGTACACGAGGTCGTCGATCACCGTGCCCTGCGGGGTGAACCGATAGGGGGCGTCGGCGTCGGTGGGCCACCCGTAGTACGTCTGCCAGCCGTCGCCGTCGACCCTGAACTGGCGCACCACATAGCCGTCCTGGTCGTCCTCGGCGGTCAGCCTCATCGTGAACGGGCCGTCGTAGACGTACTCCACCGGCCGGCCGGGTCGGTGGACCGTCCGCAGCGGCTCGGAGAGCGCGTACGCGCCCGTAGCCGGCGCCGCGTCCACGGTCCAGGCGAGCCTCGCGTCCGTACCCGGGATCGAGGCCGTCAGCCGGTGGGTGCCGGGCCGCAGGCGAAGCCTGCCCAGGTCCAGGTCACGGTCGTTGCCGGGGTTCGCGACGGGCCGGCCGTCGAGCGCCCAGCGGACCACAGGTGTGCGGTCGGCCGGGTGCGTGGTGTCGGCGTACACGACCGCGCCGGCCCCGACCGGTGCGGCGGTCCCGGTGTGGTCCGTGAAGGCGGCGGCCACAGGCGTCGGACTGGTCGTCGCGGCGGTGTCCACCGTCCAGGTCACCGTGCGCGTGAGAGCGGAGGAGGCGCGCGCGGCCGGGTCCCGTACGAACGGTGTGGGATCCGAGACCGTCGCCGTCAGCGCATGTGTTCCGGCCGGGATCCGGAGCCGGCGCAGATCGACGGTGCGTGCGTCGCCCACCGCACGCAGCCGTTCGCCGTCCAGCCGCCACACGACGTCGAGTTCACCGCCGACCGGGTGCAACGTGTCCACCCAGACCGTCCGGTCGTCACCGACCGGTGCGGTGTTCGGGGTGTGGTCCTGGACGAGGTTCACCTTGGCGGAGATCTTCTGCACCATCACTTCCCGCTCGACCTGGTCGAACGGGTACCCGAGGGTCTTCATGATCGAGTGCTTGCTGGGGCGCCACACACCCTGGGTGCTGTACATCCCGCCCTCGTGGCGGCCGATCTTCCCGCCGGCTTCGCTCTCCTCGCCCAGCCAGCGCCACCACTTCGCGCGCTGCCCCCGCATCTGCTCCTCGGTCAGCAGGGTGTGATGGGCGGAGGCCGGTTCGCCGCCGCCGTAGGTGCCGCCGGGCACCCCGCGCGCGTAGTAGTCGTACTCGTCCTGGAGCTTGCCGAGCGAATGGCCGATCTCGTGCGGGGTGATCAGGGAGGACAGGGGGTTGCCGCCGGAAGCGGTGGCATAGGTGCCGCCCGCGCCGCCATAGGTGTCGCTGTTGGCGAGCGCCACGATCTGCCGGTTCGCGTCCGCCGTCCCCGGCACCAGATCGGCCAGTGCGGTGGCGGCACCGCTGTCCACGGTCAGCAGACGCTGCACGCTCTCCGGGTTGCAGCCGCCCCAGAAGCCCATGCCGAGCGGGGTGTCGCGGCGCGGGGCGTCGAGGCCCGGATCGCAGTCGACACCGGACTCGGGGGAGGGGACCTCCACCGCCCACACATTGATGTACGAGCGGTAGGAGGCGAACGGCTCCGTAGACCACAGCACGCTCAGATGGGTCTCCACGTCCGCGCGGAACTCCGGCAGCTCGTCGGCCGTGTAACCGTCGCCGAGCACCACCAGGTTGAAGCGCTTGTCCGCCGGGCCCGTCGTCTGCACCGGAACGACCCTCGCCGCCTCCGTCACCGGCACGTCCGCCGCGGCGCCCGAAGCGCCGGTGCCGAGCAGCGTCGAAACGAGAACGGCACTCGCGGTCGCGAACAGGGCTGCCCTGCGCACCGGTGTGACGGATGAGGTCATGGTGATGCAGCGTACGCGCGCGATCAACGCTCGGTAAAGATGAGGGAGTTGACCGAGTCCTGCCCTGTGGCCGGAAGTTGCAGCCGACCGCTTCCCGGAGTGAGGGAGCCGAGCACCCGCGCGGCTCGCGCACCCGTGCAGGACGGCACGCTCCCGGGCAGCCCGTGCGCGGTGAGGAACCCCAGCACGGCGAACGCGTATGCCTCCTTGGCCGCGGCCGGCAGTCCCAGTTCGTCCGACACACGCAGCCGGATCTTGCCCAGCTCCGCGCCGAGCATGGCCATCAGCACGGGATTGCGCGTGCCTCCGCCCGAGGCGATCACCTCGGTCGCACCCAACGGCCGGACCGCGTCCGCGACGGTCCGTGCCGTCAGCCGGGTGAGCGTGGCCACCACGTCCTCGGGCGCGAGCGCACCGAAACCTTCCCGTGCGGCCCGCAGATAGCCCCGGTGGAACAGTTCCTTGCCCGTCGTCTTCGGTGCGGGCAGCCGGTAGTACGGCTCGGCGAGCAGCCGTTCCAGCAGCGGCCGGTGGACGGCCCCGGCCGCCGCGAGCGCGCCCCCGGCGTCGTACGAGGCGCGGCCGCCGGTCATCTCCAGCACCGCCGCGTCCACCAGCGCGTTGGCGGGACCCGTGTCGAAGGCGACCGGGTCGCCCCCGGCCGGGACGGCGGTGACATTGGCGATCCCGCCCAGATTCAGGGCGACCGGGACCCCGGGCCGGCCGCGCAGCCACAGCACGTCCATCAGGCTCACGAGCGGCGCACCCTGACCGCCCGCCGCGATGTCACGGGTCCGGAAGCCGGAGACCAACGGCAGGCCGGTCGCCTCCGCGATCCACGCCGGTTCCCCCAACTGGAGCGTGCCGTGCGCCTGTCCGTCCTCCACCCAGTGGTGCACCGTCTGGCCGTGCGATGCCACCAGCTCGGCCCGCCCCGCGCACAGTTCGCGGTCCGCGCGTACGGCTGCTTCGGCGAAGGCCTGGCCGATCCGCGTGTC
Organism: Streptomyces sp. NPDC043812; assembly: GCF_056436245.1. Lineage (NCBI taxonomy): Bacteria > Bacillati > Actinomycetota > Actinomycetes > Kitasatosporales > Streptomycetaceae > Streptomyces > Streptomyces sp. NPDC043812. Next base: position 157,934 of record NZ_JBWKCY010000013.1, on the reverse strand, counting down.
GAGCAGGCAGACCTCCGCGAGTGTGGTGGCCGCGGGCGGCAGGGCGCCGGACAGCGCCGCCCGCAGTGCGTCGTCGTACCCGCCGCTGATCATTCCGAGCGGGGTCACGGTCAGTGTGCCGCCCTCGAGCCGGATGTCGGCCGCAGCCGCGTCGATCGCGTCGTACGACGTCCCCGACATCAGCCCCACGACCCTCACCGCAGCGCTCCGCGATGGTCGTCGCCGCGCAGACTCAGGAGCGCGAACACACTGACCGCGCAGGTCGCCGCCGCGTAGTACGCGGGGATGTCCACGTTGCCCGTCCTCTTGATCAGTTCGGTGATGATGAGCCCCGCGCAGCCCGAGAACACCGCGTTGGACAGGGCGTACGCCAGTCCCAGACCCGTGTACCGCACCCGTGTCGGGAACATCTCGGCGAGCATCGCGGGTCCCGGTCCCGCCAGCAGGCCGACCACGGCGCCCGCGACGAACACCGAGACCCCCTTGAGCGCCGTGGAACTGCCCGTGTCCTGCAGCAGATTGATCAGTGGCAGGGCCAGGACCACCACCAGCACGGCGCCGCTCAGCATCACCGCGCGGCGCCCGATCCGGTCACTGAGCGCGCCCGCGGGGATGATGGCGGCGGCGAAACCGAGGTTGGCGAGGACCGTGGCCACCAGGGCCTCCTGGAACGAGGCGTTCAGCACGGATTGCAGGTAGGCGGGCAGTACCACCAGGAACGTGTAACCCGCGGCCGCCCAGCCCATGATCCGCCCCGCCCCGAGCAGGATCGCGCGCACCACTTCGCCCGTCGGGGGTGGCGGCACAGGTTCCGCGGCCACCCGCCGGAAGCTCGGAGTCTCCTCCAGGCGCAGCCGCAGCCACAGCGCGACCGCCCCCAGCGGCAGCGTCAGCAGGAACGGCAGCCGCCAGCCCCAGTCGCTGAGCGCACTCTCGGTGAGAACGGTCGCGAGCAGCGCCGCAACACCCGCGCCGCCCAGCAACCCGAGCGCCACCGTGAAGGACTGCCATGACCCGTACAGGCCGCGTTTCCCCGGTGGAGCGAACTCCGTCATGAGAGAGACGGCGCCGCCGAACTCGCCGCCCGCGGACAGCCCCTGGAGGATGCGCAGAAACGTGAGGAGCCAGGGCGCGGCGGCCCCGGCCGTCGCGTACGTCGGCAGCACGCCGATCAGGGTCGTCGCCAGGGTCATCAGTCCGATGACGAGGATCAGCGTCGGCCGCCGGCCGATCCGGTCGCCGATCCGCCCGAACAGGGCGGCCCCCACGGGACGGAAGAAGAAGGCGAGCGCGAACGAGGCGTAGGTCTTCACCAGGCCCTCGACGTCGCTGCCGCCCTCGGGGGTGAAGAAGTTCGCGGCGATGATCGTCGCGAAGTACCCGTAGACCCCGAACTCGTACCACTCCACGAAGTTGCCGACCGAACCGGCCAGCAGTGCGCGACGGGAGCGTACGGGCGGGTCGGTCCGTTCGGCGGAAGTTGTCATTCCCTTTCTCTGCCCGCCGTGGGCCAAAGGGATGCGACGCGCCGCCAGGAGTCGTCGTCCCGGCCGTCGACGGGAGGACCCGACCCCGCGTCACATCCTCGGCATCGCACCCCTTGCCGCCCTCCGCCGCGATCGGTAGCTTGGCGCAGGCACGTTGAGGAAGCGCTTTCTATGCCGTTCGACTCGACGAGGTGAACTGGATGCCCCAGCGGAGAAAGAGCCGGTTAGCCATTTCTGCGGGAGTGCTCCTGATGGCGCTTCTCGCGCCACCGGCAAGCGCACAGGACGACGGACCCATAGCCGACCCGCTGCCCGACCCGACCGTCTCCCGGCACGGGCTCGTGCTCGAGGAGTTCGCGACGCTGCCGAAGTCGGAGTCCGTCCCGCCACCGACCGACGCCCGGCTCAAACGCTGGGCCCGCATCAACTACCTCGGGGAGATCCCCGACCGCTCCCGGCGGCTGTACGTCCCGGACCTCAACGGAAGCCTGCACCTCCTCGACCGCAACGGCAGATCGCACCGGTACCTCGACGTCGCCGCCGCCGTGGGACCCGACTTCTGGTCGCACAAGGGACTCGGCAGCGGCTTCGGTTTCGTCGCCTTCCACCCGCGGTTCGCGGCCAACGGAAAGTTCTACACCGTCCACACCGAGGCCCGTGACGCGCTCACCACCAAGCCGGTGGACCTCGCCGCGCCCGCCGTCACCCGCATCCACTCGGTCATCACCGAATGGACCGCCGACGACCCCGCCGCGGACACCTTCACCGGCACCCGGCGCGAGGTCATGCGCCTCGGATTCCAGGACACCTACCACGACATCCAGGAGATCAACTTCAACCCGAACGCCCGCCCCTGGGACCAGGACCACGGGCTGCTGTACGTCGCCGTCGGCGACGGGGCGGCGGGCGTGGGCGGCGCCGTGCCGCAGGACCTGACCGCCCCCCAGGGCAAGATCCTGCGGATCGACCCGCTCGGCCACGACGGCGCGGGCGGCAAGTACGGCATCCCCGCCACCAACCCCTTCGCGGGACAGCCCGGACGGCTCGGCGAGATCTACGCCTACGGGCTCCGCGACCCCCACCGCTTCAGCTGGGACACCGGAGGCCGCCACCAGATGTTCGTCGGGCACATCGGCGAGCACCGCGTGGAGTCCGTGTACGACGTGCGGGCCGGCGACAACTTCGGCTGGAGCAACCGCGAAGGCCCCTTCGCCTACCGCAAGGACGACAATCCCACGTGCGGCGTCTTCCCGCTCCCTGCCGACGACGCGCAGTACGGCTACACGTATCCCGTCGCCGCGTTCGACCACAACCCGCCCGCCGACAGGCCCTGCGCCGACAGCGGCAACGCCCTGATCGGCGGCTTCGTCTACCGGGGCCGGCACATCCCCGAGCTGTACGGGAAGTACATCTACGCCGAGGGCGTCGGGGGCCGCATCTTCTCCTCCGACGTCGCGCGCATGAAACGCGGCGGACCGCTCGCCGAGGTCCACCAGCTCCAGATTTTCGACTCCGACGGCACACGGACCACCATGCAGGCGCTCGCCGGCGACGCACGCGTCGACCTCCGGTTCGGCACCGACCGCTCCGGCGAGCTCTATGTCCTCGCCAAGGCCAACGGCAAGGTCTGGAAGGTGTCCGATGCGAGGTAACGGCACACTCGCCCTCGTCCTGGCCGCCGGACTGTGCGCCACGGCGGCGGCACCGGCGGGCGGCGTGCCGGACCCCGTACTCCCCACCGTGCAGCGCAATCTCGTCGCGCACTACGACTTCGGACATCCCGTCCCCGGCGCCCCCGCCTGGGAACGTGACCGCGGCCGGTCGGGCACCGACATCCGGCTCGTCGGCGGCGGCACACGGATGCGGGTGTGGGACGAGGACCGTGGCAGCGTGCTCCGCACCCGGCAGATCTCACCCACGGTGCAGAGCAACGACGACTGGAAGGCAGGCGTCTACGGACCCGGGGGAGTGCCGACCCTGAAAGCCTTCAACGGGGTCCGCGGGGCCACGGTCATGGGCTGGTTCAAGATGACCGGCGACAATCCGTTCCCGAACTCCAACTCGGCCGACCCCGAAGACCGTTACGGCGCCATCGGTCTCGCCGGTGTTCTTTCCGGCACCTCGCAGGGGCACGACGTGCGCGCCCTCCTCGAACTCATCACGGTCGACGGCGAGATGAAGGTCGTGGCACTCGGCCGCCGCGTCGACGGCGGCAGTTCGCAGACGTTCGCCGCCGACGGGAACTGGCAGGACCTGCTGCCGCGGGACACGTGGGTGTTCCTGGCCGCGACCTTCGACTACGACGACGCCACCATGGCGCTGTACCGCAACGGCCGTCCGCTGCCCGGCTCCTACACCCTCACCGGCGACCCCTGGGCCGTCGAAGGACCCCCCGAACCGGACACGGCCACCGCCAGCGACCCGCGAGGCATCAAGATCGGCGGCAGTTATCCGCAGAACACGAAGGAGGGCAACCCCTGCGACTGCCGGATGGACGACCTGATGTTCCTCGACCGCGTCCTGACACCCGGCGAGATCCGCGCGCAGTTCCGGCACAGCAGATGACCGACGGGGCTCGGCGTGCCACGTCGGCGGCGACCCGCGACGGTCAGCCGCCGACGCCCGCCTTCCCTGCCGCGCGACGCCGCAGCACCCGGCCCGCGAGCACCATGCCCGCTGCGATCGCGTACGCCGTCGTTCCCACCGTCTCCGGGTCGGCGTCCGTGTGCACGGTCACGTACTTCGCCGCCCCCGCCGCGGCGACCCCCAGCCATTCCCACCGCCCGTCCATCGCCACCAGGGCGACCAGCAGCAGGGCATACCACGAATAGCCGGGAGTCAGCAGCAGGAACGCCGTGCCCGTCACCAACAGTGCGCCGCTCCAGGGACGTTCGGGATCACCGCGCCGCACCACGTACGCCACCACGCCCGCCAGCACGACGGCCACCACAGGCAGCGCCCAGTCGTCCGGGAGCACCAGACGCAGCAGGGCGTAGCGGCCGCGCGCGGCCGGGTCGTCGTACCCCTCCTCCTTCGTGTAACCGCTCAGATAGCCGAACACCGAGCCCCGGGACACCAGGACGTACGGCAGATACGTCAGTCCCACCACCGCCGCCGCGGGCAGCAGCACCGCGGCGGCGTCCCGCGGCCGCCGCACCCCCGACAGCGCCCCCGGCAGCACCACCGCCGGCATCAGCTTCGTCGCCACCGCCGCGCCGAGCAGGATCCCGCCGCGTACCCGGCCGTGCACCACCACACCCAGCCCCGCCACCGCGAGCAGTACCCCCAGCACATCCGCGTGCGCGTTGTTCACCGCCTCGACCGGAACGGCGGGACACAGCGCCCAGCAGGCCGCCCCGCGCGGATCGCCGTGCCTGCGCAGCACCAGAAGCAGCACCACGGTCGTGCCGACCGCGAGCAGTGCGCCGCCGGTCTGCAGCGCCTTGTGCCGCACACCGTCCGGCGACACCGCGTGGACCAGCAGGAACCAGCCCTCCGCGACCGGCGGATAGATGGTGTGCACCCGAGGCCGGTTGATACGCGTGCAGTGCGCCTCGCCCGCGGGACCCGGGATGCGGGCACGCTCCGCAACCTCGCACGCCGCCCCCGTGGGAAAGAGCCAGGCGTCCCGCAGCCCGGCGAGCGCCGGGTCCGCGGGCGGGTGGTCGTACGGGGAGATCCCGGCCGCCTGCACCCTGCCGTCCCACGCGTAACGGTACGAGTCGGTACTGGTGCGCGGTGGAGCCAGCAGACCGGTCGCCGCGACAGCCACACCGCCCACGAGGACCAGCGCCACCGCGTGCCGTACCGGCGCCCTGCGCACCGCCGTCACTGCCAGGGCGAACAGCACCCAGCACGCCGCGTACCACCACGACAGCCCGAAGGGGTCGCTGACGTAGCCGCCCCGCAGGACCGTCGCGGCGAGTGCGCCCGTCAGGGCCGCGACCACGACACCGGCGGTGAGGGTACGCATGATGATCACGGTTTCAGCGTGGCAGCCCGGGCGGGCGGATCGCGGTATGCGCGGTGCGACGTCCGCATTCCGTAAGGTGTCCGACCGCCCACACGGCGGTCGGCGGGGTTCTCATGGAAGACATGAAGATCCGGCCGCCCTCGATCACCCGACGGTTCGCGGACCTGCCCCGGCCTCCGCTGCCGACGTTCTCCGGCCGCCTGCACGACGCCAGGACGGCCACCGCGATCGGCCGCCTGCTGGGTGCCGCGTTCGCCGTCTGCTTCGTGACCGGTCTGATCAGCCACTATCTCCAGCATCCGCCGGTATGGGCGGCCGACCTCCTGCCGAGCAGGCCGTACTGGGGCTACCGCGTCACCCAGGGGCTGCACGTGGCCAGCGGCATCGCCGCCGTCCCGCTGCTGCTGGCGAAGCTCTGGACCGTCTACCCGCGGCTGTTCGTGCGGCCGCCGGTGCGCTCCGTACCCCACGCGCTGGAGCGGCTGTCGATCGGCGTGCTCGTCGCCGCGTCCGTCTTCCAACTGGCGATCGGGCTGCTCAACATCGTCCAGTGGTATCCCTGGCCGTTCTCCTTCGTCCCCGTCCACTTCGCCGTGGCCTGGCTGCTGACCGGCGCGCTGCTCCTGCACGTCGCCGTGAAGTATCCGCAGATCAGGGCGCATTGGACCGAACGCTCGCAGGGGACGCGCGAGCTGCCTGCCGAGGACGGTCCCGACCGGCGCTCCCTGCTGCTCGGGCTGACCGCGGCCGTAGGAGCCGTCACCGTGACGACCGTCGGCCAGTCCTTCACCCCACTACGGCGCCTCGACCTGCTCGCGCCCCGCCACCCGGACCACGGCCCGCAGGGACTGCCCGTGAACCGCACCGCCGCCGCGGCAGGAGTCGGCGCACCCGTCGCCGCCGACTGGCGGCTCACCGTGACCGGCCCGCGCCCCTACGAGCTGACGCTCGACGAACTCGTCGCCCTGCCCCAGCACACCGTCACGCTCCCCATCGCGTGCGTGGAAGGCTGGAGCAAGTCCGCCGAGTGGACCGGCGTACGCATCGAGGATCTGCTGCTGAGGGCGGGCGCCGCGCCCGGCACCGCGCTGCGCGTGATCTCGCTGGAGCGGCGCGGCGCCTACCGGATCATGGAGATGGGCGGCGGCTACACCGACGACCCCCTCACCCTCCTGGCCCTGCGCCTGAACGGACAGGTCCTCTCCCTCGACCACGGCTACCCCGCCCGCATCATCGCGCCCAACCGGCCCGGAGTGCTCCAGACCAAGTGGGTCACGAGGATGGAGGTGCTGTGATGCGGTACGTCATCGGCGCGGTCGGTCTGGCCCTGATGGCCGTCGGTGCCTCACTGCTGGTGGACGGCGGGCAGATCGGGGATGTCGCCCTGTGGCTCGTGGGCGCGGTCGTCGTGCACGACGGGATCATCGCTCCCGTGGTGCTCGCCGTGGGCCTGCTGGTCGCGAGTCTGCCCGCCCGGGGACTGGTGCGCGGGGCGCTGATGACGGCAGGCTGCCTCACCCTCGTCGCACTGCCGGTGCTGCTGCGGCCCGGCGCACCCACGAACCCCTCGGCGCTGCCGCTGGACTATCCGCGCAACTGGCTGTTGACGATCGCCGCCGTGGCGGTGATCACGCTCGCGGCCGCAGGCGGGCGATGGTGGTGGGGCCACCGCGGGCGGCCCCGCGCCCCCCGGGGCCCCCGCACGCCGTGGCACGTTCCCGGCCTCAGGCGGCGAACGGCCGCTCACGACGGGCGTCGGACAGCACGGACCCCCACCACTCCAGCTGGTCGAGCAGCACCTTCGCCGCGCCGTTCGGACCCTCCGGGGCGATGAGGGAACCGTCGGGGGCGAACAGCTCGAAGTACCGCGGGAAGCTGACGTAGTCGCGGACGGTGTGCGCGTGCAGCTCGCCGAACACCTGCCGCAACTGCTCGATCGCCAGCAGCCCGCCGCTGCCCCCGCTGTAACCCACGAAGCCGATCGCCTTGGCCTGCCACTGCGTGTAGTGCCAGTCGACGGCAGCCTTCAGGGAGGCGGGGAAACTGCGGTTGTAGTCGGGCGTCACCACCACGTAGGCGTCGGCAGCATCAAGTCGCCGGGTGAGCTCCGCCATCGCGGCCGGCCGGTCCATCCCGGGCTGAAGGGCCGGGGGCACGGGCGGCAGCGCCAGCGGCAGCGGTGTCTCCGCCAGGTCGATGACATCGACGGTGAAACGGCCGTGCTGCTCGGCCTGTTCGGCGAACCACCGGGCGACGACCGGCCCGAACCGGCCCTCCCGGACGCTGCCGACGATCACGGCGAGGTGAAGGCTGTTCTCGGACATGCGGATACTCCTTGGATGTGATCCCTCGCACCGCCCGGGCCGGGCGGCGCACCTCCCAACCTGCCGCCCTCGCCCGTGCCCAGGAAGGCCGGGCCGAGGCTGGTAGTGACAGGGCCACGATCCGCGGAGGCGGGACTGTTACGTTCGACGGGTGAGCGACAACGAGCTGGGTCTCTTCCTGCGCACGCGCCGCGAGGCGATCGCACCGGCCGACGTCGGTCTGCCCACCGGGCCGCGGCGCCGCACGCCGGGACTGCGTCGCTCCGAACTGGCCACCCTCGCCGGGGTCAGCGTCGAATACGTGACGCGCCTGGAGCAGGGCCGCGACCGCAGGCCCTCACCTCCCGTGCTGTCGGCACTGGCCGACGCGCTGCGGCTCGCGCCCGCCGAACGCATCCATCTGCACCGCCTCTCCAAGAGCGCCGACGGCGGCTTCAGCTGCATGGGGGACGCGACGCCCAACCGCCTCGTGCGGCCCCCGGTGCGCGCACTGCTCGACCGGCTCGAACCGGCCCCGGCGGTGGTGCTCAACCGCCTCGGCGAACAGCTCGCCTGGACCGACGCGTACGAACACCTCGCCCGCCCGCTCGGCATGCTCGACGGCGACCCGCCGAACCTGGCGCGCTACGTCTTCACCGACGACCGGGCACGGGAGGCGTTCCCCGACTGGGACCAGGTGGCCGACGAACAGGTCGCCGCGCTGAAGCAGGGACCGTTCCTGGCGGACCGCCATGTCGCGGGCCTGGCGGACGAACTGACGGTGACCGCGGGAGCGGTGTTCGCCGACCGGGTGCGGTCCGTGCCGGGCCTGCCACGACCCAACGGCGTCACGCGCCTCACCCACCCCGAGGCGGGCGCACTGCGCCTGTCCTACGAGACGCTGGAACTCCCGACGGACGACGACCAGCGCCTGCTGGTGCAGCTGCCTGCGGACGAGGCGACGTCGCGGGGACTGGACGCGTTGACGGGCCGCCGCCCGGGGGCGCTGCGGGTGGTCTCCGGCTGAGAGGGGCCCACCGCGTCACCTTGCCCGCCGCAGCACCGCGAAGTGCCGGCCCGCCGACGTCCACGTCTCGCCCCGTACCCACCCCGTCGCCCCCGCGTACCGGCGCAGCGCCGCCGACCCCACCCTGGCCCAGGGAAAGGCCGCACCCTCGACGCCCGCGCCAGCGAACACCCGGACCTCCGCCCGCTCGTCCACGTCCAGCGGCGACGTCTCCACGATCACGCAGCCGTCGGCAGCGACCACTTCACCCACCCGCGCCAGCAGGGCCGCCGGGTCGCCGCCGATGCCGACGTTGCCGTCGATCAGCAGGGCCGTGTCCCACATGCCCTCCCTCGGCACAGGGTCGAACACCGACCGGCGCAACGCCCTCCCGCCGATGCGTATCGTGCGCGCCACGGCCTCCGGGCTGACGTCGATGCCGAGCGCGGGCAGGCCGAGCGCCGCCAGCGCCGCGACCAGGCGGCCGGGGCCGCAGCCGATGTCCAGGACTGCTCCCCGGCACCGTTCCAGCACGGTGAGATCCGCGTCGTCCGGGTCGGCGCACCAGCGTTCGACCTCCAGCGGCAGCAGCCAGCCGTCCGGGCGCCGCAGGAACAACGGCCCGCGTTCGGTCCGCAGGGCATCGGTGTACGGGTCGGCCTGCCAGGCGGCCGGGGCCGTCATCGGGCCCCCGCCCCGGCCAGCCGGGCCAGGGTCGCGGCGAACCGGGTCCGCGGCGCGAGCGCGGCGACGGCACGGGCGTCGGCGACGGTGTCCACGTCCCTGAGACGCGGCAGTTCACGTACCGTCAGCCCGGCCGCCACCAGCCGCGCCCGTTGCACCGCACCTGTCCGGGGCGACGACATCGGCACACCGCGCAGCAGTTCCGGCGACGGCGCCGCACCGAAGCCGAGCGCCCAGAAGCCGCCGTCCTCGGCGGCGCCGAAGGACGCCTCGGACGGCTCCGCCGCCAACCCTGTGAGCAGCAGTCGGGGAGTGATCTGCGGGGTGTCCATGCCCACCAGCAAAACTGGTCCGCCGGGCGCGCCCGTGCACAGCCCGAACGCGTGCGCCAGCCGTTCGTCGAGGCCGCCGCCGCACTGCGGAACGACCTCGAAGCCGGGCGGGAGCCAGTCCCCGGGCCGGCCGTCCAGGACGAGCACACGCCGTCGCGCCGGCGTGGCCCGTACGGCGTCCAGCGTGTCCCGCAGCGCGGCCTCGGCGAGCAGTGCGGCCTCCTCGGGCGTGAAGACCGGTGTCAGACGGGTCTTCACCCGGCCCGGTACCGGGGCCTTGGCGATGACGAGCAGCGTTGCGTTCACCGGACACCGCCCGCCGACTCGGCCCGTGGCTCCTCCGCCAGCACGGCGCGCATGTCGCGCACCGCCTGCCAGGTGCCCCGCCATGTGCCCGTCACCTTCGACCTCCCCGCCCTCGGCAGATACGGGACGTCCCTCTCCACGATCCGCAGTCCGGCGTCCGCCGCGCGGACCACCATCTGCAGGGGGTAGCCGCTGCGCCGGTCGGTCAGACCCAGCGCCAGCAGATCCGTCCGGCGTGCCGCTCTCATCGGGCCCAGGTCGTGCAGTCGCAGCCCGGTGCGCCTGCGCAGCATCCGCGACAGCGCGGCGTTCCCCGCCCGTGCGTGCGCGGGCCATGCCCCGCGCCCCTGCGGGCGTCGGCGGCCCAGCACCAAGTCGGACTCCCCGTCCGCGACGTGGCGTACGAATCCGGTGAGCAGCCCGGGATCCAGGCTCGCGTCGCAGTCGCAGAAGCACACGAACTCGGCGTCGGCAGCGAGCAGACCCGCATGGCACGCGGCGCCGAATCCGCGCCGCGGCTCCTGCACGACGAGGGCGCCCAGAGCGCGGGCGATCCGGTCCGAACCGTCCGTCGACCCGTTGTCGACGACGATCGCCCGCCATCCCGCCGGGATGCGTGCCAGCACCCATGGCAGGGCCTGTGCCTCGTCGAGGCACGGAAGGACGACATCCACGCTCATGACCGTGCACCCCGCAGCCCGCTCGCCGCGAACTCCGCCATGCCCTCGGTGAATCCGATGCGCGCCTTCCAGCCGAACTCGGCCGTCAGACGCGACGAGTCGGCAGTGATGTGGCGGACGTCGCCGAGCCGGAACTCGCCCGTGACGATCGGAGTGGGCCCGCCGCGCGCCTCGGCCAGCGCGGCGGCCATCTCCCCGACGGTGTGCGGGCTGCCGCTGCCGGCGTTGTACGCGGCGAGGACACCGGGTGTCCGCCCGTGGACCGCTTCCAGAGCGATCGCGTTCGCCTCCGCCACGTCGCGCACATGCACGAAGTCCCTGCGCTGGCGCCCGTCCTCGAAGACCCTCGGCGCCTCGCCCCGCTCCAGTGCCGACCGGAAGAACGAGGCGACGCCCGCGTACGGGGTGTCGCGCGGCATCCCGGGCCCGTACACGTTGTGGTAGCGCAGCGAGACCGCCCGTCCGCCGCCCGACCGGGCCCAGGCCGCGGCCAGATGCTCCTGCGCCAGCTTCGTCGCGGCGTACACGTTGCGCGGATCGGCCGGGGTGTCCTCGCCGACCAGGCCGGGTGCCGGCGCTGTCCCGCACTCCGGGCACCGGGGCTCGAAGTGCCCGGCCGCCAGGTCCGTGGCGGTGCGCGGTCCCGGCCGCACCTGCCCGTGCCGGGGACAGTCGTAGCGGCCCTCGCCGTAGATCACCATCGACCCCGCGAGCACCAGGTCCCCGACTCCCGCCTCCGCCATGGCCGCCAGCAGCACGGCGGTGCCGAGGTCGTTGCAGCCCACGTAACCGGGGGCGTCGGAGAAGTCCGTGCCGAGTCCGACCATCGCGGCCTGGTGGCACACCGCGTCCACCCCGCGCAGTGCGTGCGCCACGACCGCCCGGTCCCGTACGTCGCCGTGGACGAACTCGGCGTCCGGCAGCCGGGGAGGCACCGGATGCGCCTGGGGGAGCAGGGCGTCGAACACGACCGGATCATGTCCGCGCGACGCCAGTGCCGCGACGATGTGCGAGCCGATGAAGCCCGCGCCTCCTGTGACCAGTACTCGCATGTCCCCGACGCTACGGCGGTGATCACCCCTGATCACCGATCCGCGCGGGTGCGTCACAGGTCCGTAAGGACTCGCCAGGACCGAACGAGGGCCCGGCGTGACGCCCCCGCCTACGGCTGCCTGAGATAGGCCAGACCCGGGTGCGCGGCACGGTAACCGTCGACGAGGCGGCGGGCGACGCCCACCGAGTCGACGAGCGGATGGAGGGCGAAGGCCTTGACCGCCGTGGACAGCGAACCGCCCTCCGCGGCCGCAAGCACCTCCCGTTCGACGGCCTTGACCGAGGTCACCAGGCCGGTTGCGTGCAAGGGCAGCGGATCGACGGCCACCGGGTGCGCGCCGTTCGCGTCCACGAAGCACGGCACCTCGATCACCGCGTCCGCGTCGAGGACGGAAAGGGTGCCCCGGTTGCGGACGTTGAGGATGAGCGTGGTGCGTTCGTCGCGGGCGACGGCACGCATCAGCGCCAGTGCGACCTTCTCGTATCCGCCGGACTCCAGATCGTCCTCGTCGCGCTCCCCGACCCCGGCAGCCTCCCTGTTGGCGGCCATGTAGGTCGCCTCACGCTCGGCGAGCGTGCGTCGCCATGCGTCCAGCGGCACGCTCCCGGGACGCTTCATCTCCTCGTAGAATCCGGCCTGCTGGGCCCGCAGGAACGCACCGCGCGTCTGCTTCGCCTCCTGGTAGGCGCGCACCGTCTCGCGGTTGAAGTAGTAGTAGTGCAGGTACTCGTTCGGGATCGCGCCGATGGAGCGGAGCCAGTCCGGGCCGAAGAGCTTCCCCTCCTCGAACGAACCCAGCGCCGCGGTGTCGGCCAGCAACTCGGGCAGTCGGTCGCGTCCGCCCGTGCGCAGCCCGCGCAGCCAGCCGAGATGGTTGAGCCCGACGTAGTCGATCCACGCGGTCGCCGGATCGGCGCCGAGGATCTTCGCGACCCGGCGTCCCAGACCCACCGGGGAGTCGCAGATGCCGATGACCCGGTCGCCGAGGACCCGGCTCATCGCCTCGGTGACGAGGCCGGCCGGGTTGGTGAAGTTGATGACCCAGGCCGCGGGTGCCAGTTCCGCGACCCGGCGCGCGATGTCCACGGCCACGGGGACCGTGCGCAGCCCGTACGCGATCCCGCCCGCGCCCACCGTCTCCTGCCCGAGCACGCCCTCGGCCAGGGCGATCCGCTCGTCGGCAGCGCGTCCGTCGAGACCTCCGACGCGGATCGCGGAGAACACGAAGTCCGCGCCGCGGACCGCCTCGTCGAGGTCCCCCGTCACGGTGACGCGCGGGGCGTCGGGCTGCCCGGCGGCCTGCCCGGCGAGCACCCGTGCCACCGCGTCGAGCCGGTCCGCGTCCACGTCGTGCAGGGTGACATCGGTGACCCGGCCCTCGGCGTGATCGCCGAGCAGCGCCCCGTACACGAGAGGCACCCGGAATCCGCCGCCGCCGAGAATCGTGAGCTTCATGCCCGTACGCTACTCGGCCGCGATGGTCCGGCTTGCCTGTGACTCTGCTACGTTCCTCGGGCGAGAAACCGGTTTCTCGGCCCTGGCGCACACCGGTTCCCGGGGCCGTGCCTGAGGGGGAGTTACCTGATGGTTGCCTCGAAGCGTGCCAAGCGGGTCACGATCGCGGATGTCGCGCGGGAGGCGGGGGCCTCGGTCGCCACGGTGTCCCGGGTGCTGAACGGTGTGGACACCGTCGCGCCAGGTCTCGCCGAACGGGTCAAAACGGCCATCGGTGAGCTCGGTTACCGGCCGAGCGCCGCGGCCCAGGGGCTGGCCCGCGGCCGTTCCGGCACGATCGGGGTGCTGGTCCCCGACCTCGCGAACCCCTACTTCCACGACATCATCAAATCGGTGTCGGTCGTGGCCAGGGAGGCCGGCACCCGCGTCCTGGTGATGGACTCCGACGAGGACCCCGAGGTGGAGCGCGAGCTCGCCGAGGACCTGATCCGCCACGCGGACGGCCTGCTGCTGTGCTCGCCGCGGATGCCGCGCGCCGACCTCGCCGCACTGGCCGGGCGTGACTGCCCGATGCTCGTCACCAACCGGCAGGACGCGGGCCTGGCCCTGCATTCGATCACGGTGGACTTCTTCCGCGGCATCATGGCCGTGTGCGGTCATCTCGCACGGCTGGGCCACCGCAAGGTCGTCTATCTCGACGGGCCCGCCCGCGCATGGGCCAACGAGGAGCGCAGGCGCGCGCTTTCGGGGGCCGAGGCCTTCGGGCTCGAAGTCGTGTCGGTGCCCTGCGGGTCCACCACCGACGACGGATACGCGGCGGCCCCCGCGGCCCTGGAGAGCGGAGCGACGGCGGTGGTGGCGTACAACGACTTCGTCGCGCTGGGCGTACTCGCCCGCTTCGCCGAACTGGGCGTACGCATACCGCAGGACATGTCCCTGACCGGATTCGACGAGATAGATCTGGCTCGCTTCTCGGCGCCTCCGCTGACGACGGTAGCGGTTCCGCGGGACGTGCTGGGGCGGGCCGCGGGCGCCGCACTGGGCTGGATCATGGCCGGTGACGAGGACATCGAACCGGAGACGATCCCCGTTGAGCTGCGGGTACGCGGTTCCACCGGCGCACTCTCTTGACACGGCCCCGGACGGGGTGGACTTTGGTCGGGCACAGGGCACAGAAAGCGCTATCTCTCCAGAGGGATGCGAGTCGCCATGTCCCGTTTACTGCGCAACCGTTCAGCAAGGATCGCGCTCGCGGGACTGCTGCTCGCAGTGGCCGCCGCGGGGTGCGGCGCCCCGGACTCAGGGACTCCGGATTCCGGGGGGAAGGCCCAGGGAAAGATCCCGGCGAAACCCGCCCGGCCGGTCACCCTCGACATCCTCGATGTCGCCGGGAACCTCCAGCTGACCCAGGGCATGATCGACGCGTTCGTCGAAGAGCATCCCGACATCATCGGCGACGTCACCTACTCCAAAGCGCCCGCCCCTGATCTCGCCGGCAAGATCAAGGCCCAGCAGCAGGCGGGCCGGGTGCAGATCGACCTCGTCCTCACCGGTACGGACGGCCTCGCCGCCGGACTGTCGCAGGGGCTGTGGAGCTCGATGACGGAGCATCAGTCCCGCATCGGCACACCGGACTACCTGCCGCCCGCGGCCGCCATGCAGAAACTGGCGCAGGGACACGGCACCGCGGTCGTCTACTACCCCTCGGGACCCCTCGTCGAATACAACCCGGACAAGGTGCCCGACCCGCCGACCACCCCCGCCGAGCTGCTCGCCTGGGCCAAGGCACATCCCAGGAAGTTCCAGTACGCCGACCCCGCCAACTCCGGCCCGGGACGCACGTTCCTGATGGGACTGCCCTACCTCCTGGGCGACAAGGACCCCAAGGATCCGGTCGAGGGCTGGGACAGGACGTGGGCGTACCTCGAGGAACTCGACAAGTACATCGGCGTGTACGGGTCGGGCACCACGGAGACCATGAAGAACCTGGCGTCCGGCCAGCACGACATGGTGATGACGACGACGGGCTGGTACATCAACCCGCGGGCGCTGGGCACCGTGCCGAAGAAGATGAAGGCCGGCCACTTCGACGCGATGACCTGGGTGACCGACGCCCAGTACGCGGTCGTGCCCAAGGGAGTCGATGCCGACACGATGTCGGCGGCCCTCGCACTCATCGCATGGATGCTCACCCCCGAGCAACAGGCCAAGGCCTACGACGACGGGTACTTCTACCCCGGACCCGCCATCGCGAATGTGCCGGTCGGCATGGCGCCGCAGAAGTCGCAGCAGGTGCTGAAGGAGTTCGGCGTCCCGGAGTTCGACGAGTGGATCGAGACGTTCCCGAAGCAGCCGAGTCTGCCGGCCGAAGCACAGGTGAAGGCGTTCGACCTGTGGAACCGCCGGGTCGCAGGCCGCTGATGTCCGCCTTCTCCACGCTCAGACTGGACCGGGTCTCCCGCAGCTTCGGCCGCCATGCGGCGCTGCGGGACCTCCGACTCGACATCCGGGGCGGTGAGTTCGTCGCCCTCCTCGGCCCGTCCGGCTGCGGGAAGTCGACCGCGCTGAACTGCCTGGCCGGGCTGCTCCCGCTCACCGGCGGCTCGATCTGGCTCGACGACGAACGCATCGACCGCATCGCGCCGGAGCGCCGCGGATTCGGCATGGTGTTCCAGAACTATGCGCTCTTCCCGCATCTGACCGTCCGCGGCAATGTCGCCTTCGGCCTGAGGATGGCGAAGACCGGCAAGGCGGACACCGCGCGGCGGGTGGACCATGCGCTGGCGATGGTGCAGCTGACCGGGCACGCCGGGAAGCGGCCGGGCCAGCTCTCCGGCGGTCAGCAGCAGCGGGTCGCCATCGCCCGCGCGATCGTCCTGGAACCGCGGCTGGTGCTCATGGACGAGCCGCTGTCCAACCTCGACGCGGCGCTGCGGCTGGAGATGCGGACCGAGATCCGACGGCTGCACCAGGACCTCGGGCTGACGACCGTGTATGTCACGCACGACCAGGAAGAGGCGCTCTCGCTCGCCGACCGGCTCGTGGTCCTGCGGGACGGGGTGATGCAGCAGGCAGGCACACCGGAAGAGGTGTACGGCAGTCCCGCCAACCGCTGTGTCGCGGGGTTCATGGGCTACCGCAACATGCTGGCCGTGACCGTCGTCCCGGATGAAGGCGGCAACGGCGCCGTCCGCCTGCGGCTCGCGGGCGTGCCGCTGACCGGCCTCGGCCGCGAGCACCTCGCGCCGGGCGCGCAGGCCGTCGCTGCGATTCGGCCCGAGGACCTGGACATCGCGGGCGAGGACGCGGACGCGCGCATCCCCGTGGCCATCGAGGTCGTCGAGTACCACGGACGTGAACTCGCCGTCCAGGCGCGGCTGCGGGACGGCCGACAGGTGCACTTCCGCACGGCGTCCCGGGTCGCGCCGGGCGATGCGGTGGAGCTGGCGGCACGGCCGGGCCGCGTGCTCGTCTTCGCCGCGGACGAGGGACAACCGGTGCCGCAGCCGGCCGCCGGACTGCCGAGGCAGGCGGAGGCGGCACGGTGACCGCGACACAGGCGACGCCGCAGGCCGCCCACGAACGGGGGCCGTCCGCCCGCCCGGGGCTCGGCCACCGGCTGGCCGAGCGCGGCATCGACCGCACCCTGATTCTGCTCGCACCCGGCGTGCTCTTCCTCGTCCTCCTCTTCTGCTACCCGTTCCTCTACGGCCTCCAGCTGTCCTTCCAGCCCAAGGACGGCGGCGGCGCGCTCGCGAACTACCGGGAGTTCTTCGCCGACCCGTACCTGCGGGAGACGGTCCTCATCACCCTTCAACTCGCCGTGCCCGTGGCCCTGGTGAACTGCCTCGCGGCCGTTCCGGTGGCCTTCCGTACCCGAGGCGCCTTCCGCGGCCGGCGGCTGATCACCACGCTGCTGGTCATGCCCATCACCCTCGGCACCGTGCTGACCGCCCAGGGACTGCTGGGCTACCTCGGCCCCAACGGCTGGCTCAACAAAGCCCTGTTGGCGATCGGTGTCGTCCACGAGCCTCTGGAACTGGTGCACAACTACTGGGGTGTCTTCGCGTCTCTGGTGATCACCGGGTTCCCGTTCTCGTATCTGCTCACGCTGTCGTACCTCACGGGGATCGACCCGAGCCTGGAACAGGCCGCCGCGACCCTCGGCGCGCGGCGGTTCCAGCGGTTTCGGCACATCACGCTGCCGCTCCTCGCGCCGGGTCTCGCGATCACCTTCTGCCTCTCCTTCGTCCTGGCCTTCGCGGTGTTCCCGTCCGCGCAGCTCGTCGGCGACCCGCGGGGGAGTACGCATGTGATCTCGATCGAGGCGTACCAGGCGGCCTTCCAGCGGTTCGACTACTCCCTCGGCTCGGCGATCGCGATGGTGATGGCCGCGGTCATGGCGGCGGTCGTGATCCTGGTGCTGGCCTGGCGCTCGATGCTGTACCGCGGTGCGACGGGAGGCAAGGGATGAGGGCCGCGGGGAGGCGGCGCTTCGGCCGTCCCGGCACGTGGGTGGCCGCCGCCGTCTTCGGCTTCTTCTTCGTCAATCTCGCCGGGGTCGTCGGGGTGCCGCTCGTCGACTCGTTCGGCACCCGGTGGTTCACCAGCTGGCTGCCCGACGGATGGACGACGAAGTGGTACGGGTCGGCCTGGCAGGAGTTCTCGCTCGGCCAGGTCTTCTGGACCACCGCTCTCGTCAGCGTGCTCGTCGTCGCCGGCTCGGTGCTCGTCGGCGTCCCGGCGGCGTACGCGCTGGCCCGGCGCAACTTCCCCGGCAAGAGGCTCGTCCTGCTGCTGTTCCTGCTGCCGATCCTCGTCCCGCCGATCACGTACGGAATCCCCCTGGCGACCGTGCTGTACAAGTTCCAGCTGGCCGGCACCTTCACCGGGGTGGTGCTGGCGAATCTGGTGCCGTCGGTGCCGTTCGTGGTGCTGACGCTGACGCCGTTCATCGAGCAGATCGATCCGCGGATCGAGTCGGCGGCGCGGATGTGCGGGGCGGGGACGCGCGCGGTGCTGCTGAGGGTTCTGGCGCCACTGCTGCTGCCGGGCGTACTCGCCGCGTCCGTCCTGGTCCTGGTCCGCACGGTCGGCATGTTCGAGCTGACGTTCCTCACCGCCGGGCCCGACAGCCAGACCCTCGTCGTGGCCCTCTACTACGCGGTGTTCTCGGCGGGCATCCGCACCCAGCAGTCGATCGACGCGATGGCGGTGATGTACACGCTGTCGATGCTGGTGCTGCTGGTGGCGGCCCTGCGTTTCGTCAATCCGACACAGCTGGTGACCAGGGTGAAGGAGGACCGGACCGGACGCTGATCCCGCCCGCCCCACACACGGAAGGTGATCCGCCATGCATCCGCACCCCTCGTGCCCGTCGCACCCCTCCCGCCGCTCGGCCCTCATGGCCGGCGGAGCGCTGGCAGCAGGCGCCCTGCTGCCGGCCCTCGCCGCCGGCCCTGCCGAGGCGGCTGCCGTCCGGGACGATCCCTGGCGCCAGGTTCCCCGCATCCTTGCCCGGATCCGGCCCCCGCGCTTTCACCGCCGGTACTTCGACATCACCGACTACGGGGCGGTGGGGGACGGGATCACGAAGAGCACGGCTGCCCTGCGCGCCGCGATCGAGGCCTGCCACCGCGCGGGCGGCGGCCATGTCGTCGTTCCGCCGGGCAGGTTTCTCACGGGCGCCGTCCATCTGCGCAGCCATGTCGACCTCCATGTCTCCGAGGGCGCCACGCTCGCCTTCAGCCCCGACCCGGCCGACTTCCTCCCCGCCGTGCTCACCCGGTGGGAGGGAACCGAGTGCTTCAACTACTCGCCCTTCATCTACGCCTACGGGCAGCGGAACGTGGGCGTGACCGGCCGGGGCACTCTCGACGGACAGGCCCGCCTGGGCCCGTGGGAGAGCTGGTACCGCAACGGGGGTCCCCAAGGGGCCGACCAGAAGCTGCTGCGCCGGATGGGCTCCACCGGAGTGCCGGTCGAGGAGCGGATCTTCGGCGAAGGGCACCATCTCCGGCCCAAGATGGTGCAGTTCTACCGCTGCCGCGATGTGCTGGTCAGCGATCTGACGATCGTCGACCCGCCCATGTGGACCGTGCATCCGGTGCTGTCGACGCATGTGACCGTCCGGGACGTCACGGTCGAGAGCACCCTCTACAACACCGACGGCTGCGACCCGGAGTCGTCCAGCTATGTCCACATCAGCGGCTGCCGTTTCAACACCAACGACGACTGCGTCGCGGTCAAGTCCGGCCGGGACGAGGACGGCCACCGGGTCGGCGTGCCGAGCGAGAACATCGTCGTCCAGGACTGTGCGTTCTCGGGCCGGTGGGGCGGCATCACGGTCGGCAGCGAGATGTCCGGCGGGGTGCGCAACGTCTTCGCCGAGCGCTGCCGGGTCAACGCGCCCGACTTTCCCGGACATCACCCCGTGAAGTACCCGCTGTACGTCAAGGCGAGCAAAAAACGCGGCAGTGCCATCGAGGGGGTGTACGTGCGCAGGTTCGAGGGACGCGCGGTGGAGCGCGAGATCGCTTTCGTCAACATGAACTACAACGGCGGCGAGGGCGGCACGTTGCCGGTGTCCGTGCACGACATCCATCTCTCCGAGATGCGGATCGACGGCGCTCGCGCTGTCCTCGCTCTCGTGGGGCTGGACACGGACCGGCTGCGCGGTGTCCATCTGTCCCACTGCACCTTCACCGGGGTCCGCGGCCCGGACACCATCGCCTTCACCGACGACCTGACGTTCCACAAGGTGTCCGTGAACGGGGTGGAGGTGTCATGAGCATGATCATCAGGCGGGGAGTGACCCTGCTCGCGGTTCTCTGCCTCGCCCTCGCCGGTGCCGTCCAGCCCGGCGGTGCCACGGACCGGACCGAGCCGGACGGCCGGTCAGGATCCCCTGTCCGCGGCTGGACCATCCTCTCCGACAGCGACAAGGGCGCCGACGAAGTGATCGCCGCCGCCCCGGAGTACGGCATCAACCACCTCCAGATCAGCCACGAGATCGTGCACGACCTGAGGGAGGTACGCGAGGAGAGGAAGCGCGTCCAGGCCAACCGCATCACCGCCGCCGCCCACCGGGCGGGCATCGGCGAGGTCGCCATCTGGGACCACGCGCTGTACAGCCTGGACTACTACCCGGCCGAATTCCGCACGGGACCCGGCGGCACCATCGACCTCGACAATCCCGCCTTCTGGGAGTGGTTCCGGGACGACTACCGGCAGATGCTCGACCTGGTCCCGGATGTCGACGCAGTCGTCCTGACCTTCATCGAGACCGGGGCGCGCGTCGAGCGGCAGTACTCCGCAAAGCTCATGACCGAGGAGGCCAAGCTCGCGTACCTCGTCGACCAGGTCGCCGACGTCGTCGACGAGGAGCGCGGACTCGGTCTCTATCTGAGGACCTTCGGCTACTTCCCGCAGGAGATGGAACGCACGATCAAGGCCATCGACCTGGTCACGAACAAGGCCGCCCGCGTCGTGATCAAGGCTCAGCCGCACGACTTCTTCCTCACCCATCCGGTCGACACGACCGTCACCCGCATCAAGCGCCCCGTGCTCGTCGAGTACGACACCACCGGCGAATACAACGGCCAGGGGAAGATCGCGAACGCGTTCACCGAGGAACACGTCGACCGGATGCGGTACTTCCAGAAACAGCCGAACGTCATCGGCTATGTGGCGCGCACCGACCGCTACAAGGAGTCGCGGATCGTCGGCACCCCCACCGAGATCAACCTCTACGCCCTCGCACGCGCCGACAAGGACCGCCGGGCGCGGCCCGAGGACATGTACCGCGCATTCGCCGCACGCACCTACGGCCCGAAGGCGGCGCCCAAGGTGGCGGCCGCGCTCGCCAGGTCGTACGACATCGTCACCTCGACGCTCTACACGCTCGGCACCAACAACGCCAACCACTCGCGCCTGGACTACGACCCGTACTGCTCCAGCTACGACCGCAGCATCTCCGGCAAGTGGATCGACCCGCCCGTGACGCAGGTGCGCCACACGGTCGACAGGACGTTCCACTTCTGGACGGGGGTCGTCGAGCATCTCGGACCTGCGTACTGCAAGACCTCGGCCACGATGAAACGCGAGAACCCGCACGTCCTGGAGAACGGCTGGCTCACCGACAGGAACACCATGAACCGCGAGTACCTGCGGTACGTGCTGAAGGAGAAGGCGTACGGAGTGCAGCTCGCGCGGGCAGCGCTGCGCGACATCGACCAGGCCCGGCCTAATCTGTCCGCGGCCGACCACCGGCAGCTGAACGCCTACTTCGAGCGGACAGTGCTCACCGCCCGACTCCATCTCGCCGTCAGCACCGCCTACTTCGGCTACCGCGTCTACGTCCGGGGACCGCAGGAGCAGACGGAGCCGATGAAGCGGCTGATCTGGAGCGGGCTCGACGAGTCGAAGAACATCGCCGACGAGATGCGCGCCTACCCCGACAAGGCCGCGAGCGGCGAGTGGGACTGGATTCGTGACGCTGCCGAGGCGGACAAGTACCGCACCCGGATCTCCCAGGGCTGGGACCGCTACGACTCGATCGCCGTACCCCGCCCCTCATCGGAAGAGGTGAACCGTCCGTGAAACCGCCCCCGACCTCCCGACGTGCCTTCCTCACCCGTGTGGGCGTCACGGCCGCCGCGGCGGCCCTGCCGCCGGTGCTCGGCGCCGAGACCGTCGCAGCCGCCGAGGCCACCGTCGCCCGGATGGCCTGCGACCCCTGGGACAAGGTCCCGCACATCCTGAAGCGCATCCGCCCGCCGGCGTTCCCCGACCGCTGCTTCGACATCACCGACCACGGGGCCGTAGGGGACGGGCTGACGAAGAACACCGAGGCGTTCCGTGCCGCGATCAGGGCCTGCAACAGGGCCGGCGGCGGCCGGGTGCTCGTGCCCGAAGGCCGGTTCCTCACCGGCGCCGTCCATCTGCTGAGCAATGTGGAACTGCATGTGAGCGAAGGCGCCACCGTGCTGTTCTCCAAGGAGCCGCGCGACTACCTCCCGGTGGTGTTCACCCGCTGGGAGGGCACCGAGTGCTACAACTACTCGTCGTTCATCTACGCCCACGGGCAGAAGAACCTTGCCATCACCGGACGCGGCACCCTCGACGGCCAAGGCATGGACGGCCCTTGGAAGGGCTGGCGCGACCCGGGCGGCAACGCACTCGTCGACCAGGCCGAACTGCGACGGATGGGTTCCGAGGGCGTTCCCGTCGAGCAGCGCGTCTTCGGCGACGGCCATCATCTGCGGCCCAACATGGTCCAGTTCTACCGATGCCGCAACATCCTGATGCGGGACATCACCGTCCTCGAGCCGCCCATGTGGACCATCCATCCGGTGCTGTGCCGCAATGTCACCCTCCAGGACGTCGATGTCATCGGCCGCATCAACAACAGTGACGGGGTCGACCCGGAGAGCTGCACGGACGTCCTCATCAGCGGCTGTCGCTTCCACACCGAGGACGACTCCATCGCCGTCAAGTCCGGGCGCGACGAGGACGGCATCCGCGTCGGCGTGCCCAGCGAGAACATCGTCGTACGCGACTGCGTGTTCTCCGGACGGTGGGGCGGCATCGCCGTCGGCAGCGAGATGTCCGGCGGGGCACGCGACATCTTCGCCGAGGACTGCCGGATCAACCCGCTCGACTTCCCCGGCCGGTACAACCCCCGCCATCCGGTCTTCATCAAGACCAACAAGAAGCGCGGCGGCTACATCGACGGGGTGTACGTCCGCCGGTTCACCGGCCGCGCCATCGACCGGGACTGCATCTATCTGACCACCCGCTACAGCAATCAGCAGGGCGACCGGCCCGCCGTCATCCGCAATGTCCGCATCGAGGACATGGTGCACGACGGCGCACGACGCGCCATCAACCTGGAGGGACTGGAGTCCGACCCGTTCACCGGCGTCCACATCGAACGCTGCACCTTCACCGGCATCGCCGACGCCAACATCTTCGGGCCTGCCACGGATCTGACGATCCGTGAGGTCTTCGTCAACGGAACCGAGGTGACCCTCCCATGAGACGACGCGCCGCCGGCGCCGTCTGGATCGCCGTACTCGCCCTGCTGTGCGGCCTGTTCACGGCGCACCCCGCCACCTCCCACCCCGCGCCCTCCGCCTCCGTCCCCGCCGGCGCCGGCGCCGGCGTCGGCCCGGAGGCGCCCTGGCCGCCACGCCAGACGATGCTCCAGAACGCCACCGCCGGACTCTTCCTCCACTGGGGCATGTTCACCCGCCCCATGCACCACGACTGCGCCGCATGGGAGAAGGCCGTCACCGACGGCGGCTGGACCGCCGAGTACTGGGTCGACGAGGCGAAGAAGCTCAGTGCGAGCTACATCGTGCTGGCGACCTTCCACTCCCGGCTCGGTTACGCCCGCCCCTGGCCCTCCGACATCCCCGGCAGCTGCTCCACCGAGCGCGACATCCTCGGCGAGCTCGTCACCGCCGCGAAGTCCGAGGGACTCGAGGTCATCCTCTACATGACCGACGACCCCCAGTGGCACGCCGAGCAGGGCATCGAGACGCTGGACTCCCGGGCCTACTCGGCGTACAAGGGCCGCGACGTCGACCTCACCACCAGGCCGGGCTTCGGCGAGTTCAGTTACGAGAACTTCTTCGAGGTCATGGACAACTACCCCGACCTGGCCGGGTTCTGGATCGACAACGACAACGCGTACTGGGAGGAGCACGGTCTCTACGAGCAGATCCGGCAGAAGCGCCCGGACATGACGCTCAGCAACAACAACGAGGACACGCCGATCATGGACATGGTGTCCCACGAACAGAAGACGGGCATGACGCCCGCCTACGACCAGCCCTCCGCGATCTGGACCCCGATGCCGAGGCTGACCGAATCCTGCTACAAGGTTCCCGACACCGGATCCTGGTGGTACGACGGCCAGGACCGGCCGGTCTCCACGGGGCTCAACGTCGGACGCTATGTCGCCAACGCCGGCACCTCCATCAAGTCCCTGATGAACCTCACCGCCATGGTGGACGGCAGATTCCCGCCGAAACAGCAGGAGTTCACCGACTTCATGCAGCGCTATCTGTCGCCCATCCGGAAATCCCTCTCCGGCGTCCACGGCGGCGGATACCGGTACGGCGGACTTCAGCCGGGAGCCTGGAACGACGGCGCCTACGGCTACCTCACCGTCTCCAGGACGACGCCGACCCGGCAGTACATCCATGTGACGACGAAACCGACCGCCGGAACCACGCTGCGCATCCGCGACAACGGTCACCGGATCAAGCGTGTCAGCGACCTGCGGACCGGTGAACGCATCGCCTTCGACCAGCGCGACGGCAGTCTCACGCTCAAGGGCATCACGGACTGGGATCCGTACGACACGGTCCTCACCGTCGACACGCACCCGCACCGCGAGGGCCTCTACCCCGCAGCCTCCGTACGCTCCACGGCGAGCGCGGCCAAGGACGGCTTCCCCGCCGACGCCCTGACCGATGGGGACTTCAGCAGCTACTGGGACTCCGACGCCCACGTGCCGGTGTCACTCACCCTCGACCTCGGCCGGGTGAAGAAGGCGCAGTACCTCGCCGTCAACCAGCGCGAATGGTCGCCGACATACAACAGGGAGACCTTCGGGCGGCCCGAGGACTCGGCACGGATCAAGGACTACAAGGTCTCCGTCAGCAAGGACGGCAGGAACTGGGGAAGTCCGATCAGAACGGCCGTCCTGGAGAGCGCCCGTGGCACCCGCTTCATCGACCTCGGCGTGACGACCCGCTACATCCGGCTGGAGATCGACAGCACCTGGGCGAAGGAGACGGTCCCCCGTTTCCACAAGCAGCTCCAGATCGACGAGATCCAGGTGGGCCACGCCTACCCGCGGGGGTCCGCGTCGCGTAACTGATGAAGTCGAGGGGCGCTCGTTCCCCGGCTCCGCCGGCGCTGCTTACGGTCGACGGTGTCCCGGCCTCGCCATGGAGCCACCAAGGAGCGCCCCTCATGCGCGTCTACCTCGACCGCAACTTCCTGCTGACGTACGCGGCGTCGTTCATCTCGCTGTTCGGCTCGAAGCTGCTGATGATCTCCTACGTGGCCTTCGTCTACGGCGAGACGGGAAGCGCCACCCTGGCATCCGCCGTGTTCGCCGCGGACTGGATCGCCAACCTCTTCGTCGGCCTGCTGACCACGCAGTACATCGACCGGGCTGATGCCAGGCGGCTGCTGCTGAGGCTCAACCTGTCCGCGGCTGCGGTCACGGTCCTGTTCCTGGCATGTCTGGCGCCGGAACAGTTCCCGGTGGCGGTCGCCGTGATCTTCGTCCGCGCCCTGCTCAACAGCGCGGTGAATGCCGCGCGCGTCAAGGCGTTGGTGCAGTTCTTCGACAAGCAGCAGACCGACGTCTACTCCGCCGTCCTCAACTCCAGTCTCTTCATCGCGATCGCCGCCGCCGGAGCGGTGGGCACCGTCATCCTGCGGTTCGTCGGGATGGGCACGGTCGTGCTGATCGACGTCGCCACCTTCCTGGTGTCCGCCGCGCTGTTCGCCTTCGTGCGGCCCAACGCGGCCCGTATCGAGGAGGCCCGGCGCGCGGCGGGCGGCATGCGGGAGAGCGCGGCGGCGAACGTCCGTTCGGCCGCACGCATCATCGCCGGCAGCCCCGTGATCTCCGCGGCCGTCTTCTACATCGTCCTGGCGGTGACGGCCTTCCAGGCGACGTACGAGGTGCTGATCACCGCCGTTCCTGATCTGTGGTTCGGACTGGGGGAGTCGGGGACCGCGCTGTTCTTCACCGCCGAGTCGCTCGCGGTCATCGCCGGCCTGTTCCTGTACCAGTTCCTCAGCCGCCGCGAGCTGGTGCCCGACGCACGGCAGGGGCGACTGACCCTGGCCGCGGTCGCCTTCGCCGTCTGCATGTACGCGGCGCTTCCCGCGGTGCAGGGCAGCCTCGTCCTCGCACTCACAGCCTTCGTGGCTCTCGTCCTGACCGGCGAGGCCATCTGGGCCCACCACTACAAGCGGCTCATCGCCCACACGCCCGAGACCAAGGTGTCCTCCGTCGTGGGCCTGCTGTCCGCCGTCGGCTACAGCCTGATGGCCGTCTTCGGATTCGTCTTCTCCTGGGGCATGGACTCGCTCGGTGCCGAGTGGGCCATCGCTCTGGATCTCGTCCTCATCGCCCTGCTGGTCACCGGCTGGGAACTGCGCGCACGCCGACAAGGGAGCCGCCATGAAGAAAGCATTCGTCCTGCTGGAACTCGTCAATCACGTGGCCCTGGTGGCGAGAGCGGCGAAGGCCCGGGGCCTGACGGTCGTGGTGGTGGGGCAGAACCCGCTGCCGCAGCAGGGTCCGTTCGCGGTTCCTGACGGAGTCGTCGACGAGCTCGTCCCCATCGCCTCCTGGTCCGACGCGGACGCGATACGGGCCGTCCTCGACGACCTGAGCAGGCGCTACGACATCGCCGGCACCTACGCCGCGTTCGAGGCCGCGCTGCCCTACGACGCCGAACTGCGCGAGCGGGTGGGACTGCCCACCAGCGGCGCGGACACGGTGCGCGCGGCGATCGACAAGGCCGCGGTACGGGACCGGCTGCGCGCCGCCGGACTGTCACGGCTCCGTTCGACGACCCTGACCGGCGCACTGCGCTGGGACACCTGGGGATTCGACGGCCCGGCCATCCTCAAGCCGGTCAACGGCACGGGCAGTGCCCTGTGCTTCACCGTCGACTCCCTGGAGGGTCTGCACGCGGCGGCCTCCGAGATCGAACGGACCACGCTCGACGCCGGTATGACCCGTGACTTCATCCTGCAGAACGGCGAGTTCGTCCTGGAACAGAAGGCGAGCGGTGAGCTGCTGTCCGTCGAATCCCTTGTGTGCGACGGCGAGGTGAAGGTCGTCGGGCTGTCCGGGCGCTACGTACTGGCCTCGGACCCCGTGGTCGAGCAGGCGGTCGTCTTCCCCTACGAGCACCCGCGGCACGCCGAGATCGCCGCGGCGGCCGTGGCCTTCCACCACTGCCTCGGCATCACCCACGGGGCCACCCATCTCGAGGTCATGGTCGCCGACGACGGCCCGGTCGAGCTGATCGACTTCAACGTCCGGGTGGCGGGCGTGGGGATGGTGCTGGTCTTCGGGCAGGTGCTCGGCACCCCGTACGAGGAGTTGCTGACGGACCTCGGCTGCGGACAGTCGCCCGACCTCGCGGCGCTCAGGCCCGCAGGATGGGCCGTCGAGTGCCTCACCCTTCCGCGGCCCGGCACCACCGAGCTGCGCGACATCACCGTTCCCGGGAACGCACGCCACGTCCGGTTCACGAAGGAGATCGGGCAGCGGCTGTCCGGCAGGTCGGACCAGCTCGACTCCGTCACCATGTTCGTGGTGACGGCGGATTCACCTCAGGCGCTGCACGAGGCGCTCCTGGACGCCCGTCGGCAGACCGTCGTCAACGGCGAACCGCTCGGCGACAACCCCAACAACCGGCTGACCGCCCCCGCACACATGAGGACGCCGGCGGGGGTCGGCGCCTGAGCCGCTACCCGAGATCGAAGGCGTTCGGCAGCCCCCAGCGGTGTCGCGCGCGGTCGTGCCGCTTGAACGCCTCGATCTCGGGGGCCCGGAACAGCGGCGTGACCGTGCACCGTGCTGCCGACGAACCCGCGCGGTCCAGCAGCGCGTTGACCGCCGCCCGGGCCGAGGCGTTGGCGCCCTCCATGGTCGCGAGGTCGATGTCGACGGACACGTAGTCGCCGGCGAGGAAGAAGTTGGGGACGGCGGTGGCGGCGGTGGGCCGGTTGTGGAAGGTCCCGACGGGATGGATGAGGAGCTCGTCGTCGTTGACGGGGTGCGGGGTGCCGATGCCGTCGACGCCGGGGTCCAGGAACCAGGAGTGCAGCGCACTGTCCTTGAGCACGGTCTTCCCCGTGTCGTTGAGCGCGGCCTTCAGCTGGGCCCACACCTCCTTGGCGACCTCGGGCCTGGTGCACTGCTTGGCAGTCTTCCCGTACAGCATCCCCGGCCGGTCCCATTCGGAGATGTCCACGGAGACGCAGTCCACGACCGATCCGTCACCGTAGTCGGCGGGGAAGTCCCTTTCCGGCCAGTGCCCTGCTTGCTGAATGGCTGTCAGGGACCACGGTGAGTCGATGCAGTTGAGATGGCCGTGCAGCAGCGGAGCACTCTCCGTCAGATAGAACTGGATGCCGGTCATCCAGTCGGTCTGCAGCTTGTCGCACCGTGCGAGCTGCGGATCGGCGGCCCGCAGCGCGGGGCCCCAGGTGCGCCGGGCATGCTCCACGGGCATCGCCGAGACGTAGTGGTCGGCGGTCACCGACTGCCGGGCTCCCTGCGGGTCCTCGATCACCGCGGCCGTCACGCGTCCGCCGCCGTACGCCACCTCCCGTACGGTCCAGCCGACCCTGAACTCGACGCCCAGGGATGTCAGATGCCGGACCCAGGGGTCGATCCACGCCTCGTTGGTGGGCGCGTCGAGGATCCGGTCGAGCGGCCCGTCGGCGCCGCGGCCCAGGCCGTTGAAGACGAACGCCTCCAGCAGGCCGGCCACCGTGCGGGTGCTGGCCACCTCGGCCTTGGTGGCCACGATGTTGCGGGTGACGCCCACGGCGAGGATGCGCTGATAGTCGTGGCTCATGCGGCCGGCCCGGATGAAGTCCCACCAGGCGGTGCGTTCCCAGTCCTCGTTGCGGCGCTCGTCGCAGCTGGTGAGGAAGACCAGGAAGCGATTGACGAAGTACGCCGTCTCGTGGAGGGGGATGCCGAGGGCGGTGTCGAGCAGTGCGGTCAGCGCGCGGCGGATGTCGTCCGGGGTGAGGTCCGCCGGCCGGTGCCCGGGCCAGGGGAGGGGCAGGCGCAGATCCTCGCGGCCGGTACGGGCGAAGGACATCTCGGGCGGTGCGACGAGGTTGTCCCAGACCCCGTTGGCGTTCCCGGGAAAGGGAATGCGCCGCATGGTGTCGGGGAGGTTGTGGTAGATCCCGGGGATGAAGCGGAAGCCGTGCTCGGCGGGTAATGGTTTCCGGCCGCCCCGGGCGCTGCCGGGCACATCCATGCTGCGCGCCTTGCCACCGAGCGCACGGCGCTCGTAGACGGTGACACGGAAGCCGCGCTCGGCCAGCTCGTGGGCGGCGGTCAGTCCGGCGACTCCGCCGCCGAGCACGGCGACGGAGGGCGCGGCCGCCGCCTGCGCGGTGCCGGCGGTGGCGACCGCCCCGAGCGCCGCGGTGCCGCCGACCGCGGCGGCCCCTGCCATGAAAGTGCGTCGTGAGGTGCGCCCTGACGTACGTCGTGAGGTGCCCGAACGGTCCATCCGATCCCCCTTACCCGGCGGTAACTGTCGCCTGCGGCGCAGGAGCTTACGGAGAACACTCACGACTCGGAAGCCACGCGTGGGCCCATTCGCGCATTGGCTGGAAAATGGAGTCATGGCACGACGCATCAAGCGCCCAGCGCGCACCGCACCCCCCGCCCCGACCGCCGAATCGCCCTGTCCCTGCGGCCTTCCCGCCGCCTACGGCGAATGCTGCGGCCGCTTCCACCGCGGAGAGGAGCAGCCCCCCACCGCGGAACTGCTGATGCGCTCCCGCTACAGCGCCTTCGCCGTCCACGACGCGGCGTATCTGCTGCGCACCTGGCATGCGTCGACAAGGCCACGGAACCTCGAACTGGACGAGGGCATGCAGTGGTCGAGCCTGGAGATCACCGACACCACGGACGGCAGCGCGTTCCATCCCCAGGGCACGGTCACCTTCCGCGCCCGCTTCCGGCACCACGGCAAGCGCGGCGAACTGCACGAACGCAGCAACTTCGCCCGCGAGCACGGCGCATGGGTCTACGTGGACGGCACGTTCATCGAGTAGGCGGCCGGGACTCAGACGCCCGTCGTCGACCCCGGGCGCAAGATCATCAGCACCGTCACCGTCGCCCACAGCAGATTGAACACGCCGGTGTACATGGCCAGACGGGGCAGGACGGCCGCACCGGGGTCGGCGAGCACCGCGTTCTGGCCCGGCAGCACCAGTCCGGCCAGCACCGCCGCGGCAAGCGCCGTCAGCACGATCGACACGATCAGCCAGACGTCCCCGAGGACGCCGAGGCTGCTCGCCGTCGCGAACCCGAAGACAGGGACGACGACGCCCACGGTCGCGTACACACGGCAGATGCGGTGCAGGTTCCGCACCACGCCCAGCGCCTGTTCGCTGTCCGGCTCAGCGGCGACGCGGCGCGCGGCGGTGGGAAAGGCGCTCGCGGCCACGGTCACCGGGCCCACCGCGACGATCGCCGCCAGTACGTGCACGATCAGCAGGAACTCGGTCACGCCGCCACGCCCTCCGCCTCGGTGCCGACGGCCCGGTGCACCGTGCCGCGCCGCTCATGGACGAGCAGCCGCTCGACGGCGAGGGCGACCCGCGGTCCGAACTCGCGCTCCAGCAGATACAGACCGAGATCCGGCCCCGAGGTCACACCCCCGCCGCTGACCAGGTCGCCGTCGTCGACGACCCGGGCGTCGACCGCGTGGACGTTCGCGGCGGCCAGCGCGTCCAGACCCAGGGGGTGGGTGGTCGCCGTACGGCCCCGGATCAGCCCCGCGGCGGCGAGGAGCATCGAGCCCCCGCAGACGGTGGCCACGGTCAGGTCCGGCCGCGCCACGGCCTGTGCCAGCAGGGCGGGGAGCGGGGTCTCCAGCGCCCGGCCGAGGATCGCGGGAACGGTGTCGTCGCCTCCGTCGTCCGCGATCCGTCCCGAGGCGCCCGGCACCACGACGACATCGGCGCGCCCCGGCTCGAGGCTGCCGGTCGCGCGCAGCGACAGCATGCCGACACCGGCCGGCACCTCCCGGGGGCCCTCGGCCGAGACCAGTTCGACGACAGGGCCGC
Source organism: Streptomyces sp. NPDC043812 (assembly GCF_056436245.1). Classification (NCBI taxonomy): domain Bacteria; kingdom Bacillati; phylum Actinomycetota; class Actinomycetes; order Kitasatosporales; family Streptomycetaceae; genus Streptomyces; species Streptomyces sp. NPDC043812. The sequence continues at coordinate 126,777 of NZ_JBWKCY010000013.1, read as the reverse complement.
CACCGGCAGCCGCCGAACCCGCGGCCAGCACTTCACAGGGGGCGACGACGTCGAGGGGGTCGAAGCCGTCGAAGAGAACGATCTGGATGAGCATGCGTCGGTCGGTCCTTGCTCCGGAGGGGAGCCGCCCCGGCCGGGACGGCTGCACCCGACGCTAGGGAGTGGGCCGGCGCCGGAACAGTGGCGTGAATGCCACGTTCCACAGGATTTCTGCCACCCGTCCCTGCCCGGCTCCGGTGGGAGAACAGCGAGGTGGACGGCGCTTGGCCGGAAACCGGGAGCCGCCTACGGTACTGCCATGCACACCGTGGCCGTACTCGCCCTGGACGGCGTCATCGCCTTCGACCTCTCGACACCGCTGGAGGTCTTCGCCCGCACCCGGCTGCCCGACGGGCGGGCCGCATACCGGATCCGTGTCTGCGCCCCGGTGGAGGAGGTCGACGCGGGTGCTTTCGCCTTGCGCGCCCCCTGGGGGCTGGATGCGCTCGCCGACGCGGACACGATCATCCTGCCCGGCTGCGCGGACCCCACGATGCCGGTGCCGCCCGAGGTGCTCGACGCCCTGCGGTCCGCGGCGGCGCGAGGTACCCGGATCGCGTCGATCTGCGTGGGCGCCTTCGTGCTGGCCGCCACGGGGCTGCTGGACGGTGGACGGGCGACCACCCACTGGGCGGCGGCTGCGGCGCTGGCCGAGCTCCACCCGGACGTGGAGGTCGACCCCGACGTGCTCTACGTCGACAACGGCCAGTTCCTGACGTCGGCGGGAGCAGCCGCCGGGCTCGACCTGTGTCTGCACATGATCCGGTGCGACCACGGTTCCGCCGTCGCGGCGGATGCCGCCCGGCTCTCGGTGATGCCCCTGGAACGGGAGGGCGGCCAGGCCCAGTTCATCGTCCACGACCGTCCGCCGAGCCCCGGCGGCGCCACCCTGGAGCCGCTGCTGCGCTGGCTGGAGGAGAACGTACGCCGTGAGCTCACCGTGGACCGGATCGCGGCGCAGGCGGGCATGAGCACCCGTACCCTCAACCGCCGCTTCCGCGAACAGACGGCGACGACCCCGGTGCAGTGGTTGCACCGGGCGCGCATCAGGCAGGCGCAGTATCTGCTGGAGACCACCGCGCACCCGGTGGACCGGATCGCGGAACAGGTCGGCTTCGGCTCGCCGACCGCGTTCCGTGACCGCTTCAGACGCCAGGTCGGTACCAGCCCCCACGCCTACCGGCGCGCATTCCGGGGCGCCGGGACGCCCTGACCTCAGCGGATGTGACGGCCCGAGATGGCCCGTGCGATCACCAGCCGCTGGATCTCGCTGGTGCCCTCGAAGATCGTGTAGATCTTGCTGTCCCGGTACATCCGCTCCACCGGATGCTCGCGGCTGTAGCCCGCGCCGCCGAGGACCTGGATCGCCTTCTCGGTGGCGCTCACCGCCAGTTCGCCCGCCCGCAGCTTGGCCATCGAGCCCTGCCCGGCGTCGAAGGGCACATCGCTGCGCGCCATCCAGGCGGCCTGCCAGATCAGCAGGCGTACGGCCTCGATCTCGGTGCGCAGATCGGCGAGCGTGAACGCGATCGACTGGTTCTCGATGATCGGCCGTCCGAAGGCCTCGCGCTCGCCGGCGTACTCCAGGGCGTACTCGTAGGCGGCCCGTGCGATGCCGAGCGCCTGCGCTCCGACCGTCGGGCGGCTGACCTCGAAGGTGGCCATGGCGGCCTGGCCCTTGGCCCTGGTGCCCTCGCGGGCGCGTGCGAGCCGGGCGTCGAGCTTCTCCTTGCCGCCGAGCAGACAACTGCCGGGCACGCGGACGTCGTCGAGGAACACCTCGGCGGTGTGCGAGGCGCGCAGGCCCAGCTTCTTGATCTTCTTGGAGCCGTCCAGGCCGCGGGTGCCCGGCGGCACGATGAAGGCGGCCTGGCCGCGGGTACCGAGTCCGGCGTCGACCGAGGCGACGACGACGTGGACGTTCGCAATGCCTCCGTTGGTGATCCAGGCCTTCTGGCCGTTCAGCACCCATTCGTCCTTGGCCTCGTCGTAACGGGCGCGGGTGCGCAACCCGGAGATGTCCGAACCGGCCTGCGGCTCGGAGACACAGAATGCCGCGAGCTTGGGGTCCTGCTCGTCGCCGAAGCACTGGGGGACCCATTCGGCGAGCTGGTCGGGGGTGCCGGAGGCGAAGATGCCGGCGACGGCGAGCGAAGTCCCGAAGAGCGCCATACCGATCCCGGCGTCACCCCAGAACAGCTCCTCGTTGGCGATCTGGAGGGAGAGCCCGGTCGGGTCGCCGTACATGTCGGCGAGCGATTCGAATCCGTACAGGCCGATCTTCGCGGCCTCCTGGATCACGGGCCAGGGGGTCTCCTCGCGTTCGTCCCACTCGGACGCCGCGGGCCGCACGACATCGGCGGCGAAGCCGTGGACCCACTCGCGCAGATCACGCTGCTCCTCGGTCAGGTGCAGGGAGAAGGGCATGGTGATCAGGCCTTCGGGATGTCGAAGTAGCGGGTCAGACCGGCGGCCAGGGCGACGTCTCCGGAGACCTTGAGCTTGCGCATCATGAACATGGTCACGGGATTGGCGTTGCCGGAGACCAGCTTGAGGAACTCCGCATCGCCCATCACGAGCGTAGTGCGTGGCTCCCGCTCGGAGCGCCCCTCGGTGACCGCACAGGTGCCGTCGGCGATCGCGGTCTCGAAGACCTCTTCGCTCTCGCCGGTGATCTCCCAGCGGATCAGGGCCTCCAGTGATCCGGCGCTCTCGGAGCGGAACTGCTGCTTCATGCGGCCGAACACCTCGCGCAGCACACGCTGCCTCAGCTCGCCCTGCATGATCTCGGCGATCTCCTTGCCGGTCAGGCCCTTGACGATCTTCGCGAATTCCTCGGGGGAGACGGTGGAGAAGTCGAGCCCGCCGAGCTCGTTGCCGATGTTGTCCGCCACGCCGCGTCCTTACTCCGGAGTAAACTTACTTCGGAGTAAAGTAAAGGAGAGGCCGCCCCCCGGCAAGGGGGGCGGCCTCTCCTTCGGTGAAGCGGTCGGCGTTCCGGCGGGGCAGGGCCCTCAGTGTGCGCGGGCCGGCCTGACCGTCAGCCTCGGGTCCCAGGCGGCGAGCACCTTGTTCGCCCGTGCCAGTACGGAGAGTGCATGCTCGCGGTCGGCCCGGTCGTCGGCGCACAGCGGGCCGCGGAAACGCGCCACCTCGCGTGCCGCGCACTCGGCGTCGATCTCCGCCTGCAGGATGTGGACCGGCATGCAGGAGCCGATCATCGCCGCGACGCGGTCGGGGATCGGTACCGGGACGAGGTTGGAGGCCGTCACGTCGAAATCCTTGTCTGCTTTTCCGTTCGGGAGCCGTCGGTCGGTCGGCCCCCACCCCTTCATGAGTACCGGAGCGGTTTCCGGGTTCCATGGCCGGGGTGTCTCTGTGTGGCAACGGTTGTTGATCGCACCGTTGCGTTCTGATTACGCGAGAGTAATTTGACCCCCGAGTAAGTGCCGAGGTCCCGTCAACTCCCCGCCCGCGAACCGCGAACAGGAGCCGACCATGGGCGTACACAAGGATCTGAAGAGGGCGAAAAAGCACAGCGATCTCGCCGATCGCGTCCCGGTCGAACTGGTCAGGGAGGACGGCGTGGTGCGAGAAGCACGTTCCGCGCCTCTCGTCCGGCCGTCCGTCTCCGGCAGCACCGCCGACATACCTTACGCGAACGCCGGAGAAGCACCCTCATCGGTGGTCCTGCGGCGCAAGAGTGACGACGGTCACTGGCATCCCGTCACCGCCGCGGACTTCGCCGCCCAAGTCACCGAAACGGCAAAGGGGTTGATCGCCGCGGGAGTGGAGCCGGGCAGTCGGGTGGCTGTGATGTGCCGCACCCGCTACGAGTGGACCGTCCTCGACTTCGCGATCTGGGCCGCGGGCGGCCAGAGCGTCCCTGTCTACGCCACCTCCTCCGCCGAGCAGCTCTCCTGGATCCTGCAGGACAGCGGCGCCCGCCACCTCGTGGCCGAGAACGACGACCATGCCGCGACCGTCGCCGAGGCCGTACGAGGACTCGACGAACCGCCCCGTACCTGGACCGTCGACGGCGGCGCGATGGAGACACTCGCCACACTCGGCCGCGAGGTGCCCGACGAGGAGATCACCAAGCGGCGGGCCGCGATCACCCCCGACACCATCGCCACCCTCTGCTACACATCCGGCACCACGGGCAAACCCAAGGGCTGCGTCCTGACCCACGGCAATCTGCACGCCGAGGCGGCGAACACGGTGGAGCTGCTTCACCCCGTCTTCCGGGCGGTCACCGGACTGACGGCGTCCACGCTGCTGTTCCTGCCGCTCGCCCACATCCTGGGCCGGACGATCCAGATGGCCTGCCTGATGGCACGCATCGAGCTCGGCCACTGCCCCGGGATCAAGCCCGACGAACTCCGCCCCGAGCTCCAGGGCTTCCGGCCCACGTTCGTCGTCGGCGTCCCCTATCTCTTCGAGAAGATCCACGACACCGGGCGGGCGACGGCGGAGAAGATCGGCCGCGGCGCCTCCTTCGAGCGTGCGCACCGCATCGGCGTACGGTTCGCCGAGGCGTATCTCGCCAAGTTCCTCGGCACCGGCAAGGGTCCGGGCGTCGGGCTCACAGTGGCCTGGGGCCTGTACGACCTGCTCGTCTACCGGCGCATCCGCAAGGAGCTCGGTGGCCGGCTGCGCTATGCGATCAGCGGCGGCTCGCCGCTCGACCGGGACCTCAACCTGTTCTTCTGCGCGGCGGGCATCGTGATCTACGAGGGGTACGGGCTCACCGAGACGACCGCCGCCGCCACGATCATCCCGCCGCTCACCCCGCGCCCGGGGACGGTCGGCCGGCCCGTGCCCGGCACCGCGATCCGTATCGCCGACGACGGCGAGGTGCTGATCAAGGGCGGCATCGTGTTCGGGTCGTACTGGAACAACGCGGCAGCCACCGGCGAGGCGCTCTCGGACGGCTGGTTCGCCACCGGAGACCTCGGGGCGCTGGACGACGACGGCTATCTGACGATCACCGGCCGCAAGAAGGACATCCTCGTCACCTCCGGCGGCAAGAACGTCTCGCCCGCCGTCCTCGAGGACCGGCTGCGCAGCCGCCCGCCGGTCGGCCAGTGCATCGTCGTCGGCGACAACCGGCCCTACGTCGCCGCCCTGGTGACCCTGGAGCCCGAGGCCGTGGAGCACTGGCTCGCGGTGCGCAAGCGGCCGAAGGACACACCGCTCGCCGACCTCTGCGAGGACCCGGCGCTCGTCGCGGACGTCCAGCGGGCGGTGGACCACGCCAACGCCGCGGTCTCCCGGGCCGAGTCCATCCGCAGGTTCCGGATCGTGGCCGGCGAGTTCACCGAGGACAACGGTCTGCTCACGCCGTCACTGAAGATCAAACGCCATGCGGTGGCGGCCGCGTACGCGAAGGAGATCGACGCGCTGTACGCGTGAGGGGGCGGCTTCGGGGGTGGGGCTTCGGGGCAGATCTCAGACTCCGGAGCCGTCGGTGTGTGCGCGGTCCCTCAAATCAAGGGCCCGCAGCACACCCTCGGTGGCGAACCGGCTCTCCGGCTGGACGAGCTGTTCCCCGAAGATGGCCTCGAGACTGCGCAGCCGGTAGCGGACCGTCTGCGGGTGCACGTCCAGCAGCTCACCCATCCGGGCGGCCGTGCCACGGGTGTCCAGCCAGATCCGCAGGGTCTCGATGAGCCGGCTGCGGCGGGTGGGGGTGAGCCCGGTGAGAGGGGCGAGTTCCCGCTCGGCGAGCTGGTCGAGCAGCGCGGGGTCCGCGAGCAGCCACAGGGTGAGCATGTGGTCCGCACAGAGGACGAGGGAGGCGTCGTCGACGACGCCCGCGTCGATGAAGTCGAAGAGGCGGCGCGCCCAGCGGAGGGAGTCCGCCGCGCAGGCGGTCGGTACGGTCATTCCTACGGAGGCCCGGATTCCGGTCAACGAGTGCTCCAGCCGGCGTCTTCGGCCGTCGGTGAGCGGACCCGGGACCAGTAAGTGCGGCTGAGGCCCGCCGAGTTCGGCCAGGACATCGTTGTCGAGGTCCATTCCGGTCAATTCCGGTGACGGGCGCAGGGCGACAAGGGTGACCTGTTCGGGCAGCGGCCAGCCGCTCTGCTCGGACAGCTCGGCGATCGCGGTGCGCGGCACGGGAGGACCGGCCAGCAGCAGCTGCAGCAGCCTTCGCCGCAGGGCCTCGTCCTGCTCCACGGTCTTGGCCTGTACCTCCAGGTACCCCTCCCTGGTGAGGGCTTCGAGCTCGTCGACGTAGGCGAAGAGCGCGTCGGCGAAGCTCAGCATCAGGGTCGGGGAGAGGTTGTAGCGCCGGCCCACCCGCTTGGCGCGGCGCAGGGCCACGCGCGCACCGAGACGGTACGCGCCCTGGAGGGACTCCAGGCTGCGGCCCTCGTACGCCTCGAACCGGCCGAAGCGGCGCAGCATCTCGTCCCGCAGCGGCGACGGGGCGGAGGGAGAGGCGACCTGGTCGACGAAGACGGAGATGTTCTGCTCGACACCGACCTGGATGGCCCGGCCGTACGGACCGCTCAGCAGTCGCGCGTACTCCGGATAGGCGCGGGTGACCTCGATCCCGATCTCCTTGATGAGACTGGGCAGTTCGGGTCTGATGATCGCGGCGAACTCCTGCGGCAGCGGCGCGAGCGGCTCTCCCGCGTCGGACGGCCGGGTCGTTCTCGGCATGTGCGTGCTCCCCTCTGCACCCGTTGTCCGGGTCTCCGGTGATGTCCGGTGGGGATGAGGCTGTGGGGGAAGCGCTCCCACGGACCGACAGGCGTGCGAGTTCGTTGGGTGCTGAACATAGACCAGACCGCCGCGCCTGCACAGGAGTTGGGACGTGGTGACATATGCGCGGCCGAGAGGCGGGCGCAAACCGGCCGCCCGGCCCGCTCCCGCCCGGGAGTGCTCACTTCAGGACAAGAGACCCCTCCTGCCGCCTGCCCTGGCAACTGCTCGCCGCCATCGGCAAGGTGGAGTCCGGCCAGGCCCGCGGCGGACGCGTCGACGCGCGCGGAACCACGCTCACCCCCATCCTCGGCCCCGTCCTCGACGGCATCGGGTTCGCGAGTATCCCCGACACCGACAAGGGCGCCTACGACGGCGACCGGCGCTGGGACCGGGCCGTCGGGCCCATGCAGTTCATCCCGTCCACGTGGGTGAACTGGGGCCAGGACGGCAACGGCGACGGCCGGAGGGACCCCCACAACATCCACGACGCGGCGCTCGCGGCCGGCCGCTACCTGTGCGCCGGCGACCGGAACCTGACGGTGGGCGCCGACCTCGACCGCGCCGTCCTCAGCTACAACCACTCCGAGGCCTATCGGCTGACCGTCCTCGCCTGGTTCGACTTCTACCGCAAGGGCGCGTACCCGGTGGCGGACGGCAGCGGCACCCTGCCGGTCAGTCCGGGCGCCGGCGGCCGGACACCCGCGACGACGCCCGTCGGCGACGGCGACCAGCAGGGCGGCGGCGACATCATCATCGGCCCCACCCCCGGCGGCGAGTCCTCCCCGCCGCCCCGGCCCCGGCCTTCGACCCCCGAACGGCCCGTACCGACCCCGTCCACCGGCCCGTCACCGGATCCCTCCGACACCCCAGGGCCCAGCCCCGACCCCTCCGACCCGCCGGTACCGAGCCCTGACCCGAGCCCCGATCCCAGCCCGTCCGACACCCCCTGTCCCACGCCCGCTCCGGACCCCTCCCCGTCCGGCTCGCCGTCCGAGCCCGCCGCGGACGAGGAACCGCCCGCGCCCGGAGAGGATCCCTGCTCACCCACCGGAGGGTGACAGCACCTCGTCGAGGTCGTAACGCACCGGCTCCTCCAGCTGCTCGTAGGTACAGCCGGCGGGCTCCCGGTCCGGACGCCATCTGCGGAACTGCGCCGTGTGCCGGAAGCGGTCGCCCTCCATGTGGTCGTACGCCACCTCCACCACCCGTTCGGGCCGCAGCGCCACCCAGGACAGGTCCTTCTTGCCCGACCACCGGCTCGGCGCACCGGGCAGCCGTGCACCCTCGTGCGCGGCCTCCTCGGCCCATCGCGCCCACGGGTGCTCCGCCACGTCCCCCATCCGCAACGGCGCCAGCTCCTCCACCAGCTCCTCCCGCTTCTTCATGGAGAACGCGGCACACACACCCACGTGCTGCAGAGCCCCCGAGTCGTCGTACAGCCCGAGGAGCAGCGAACCGACGATCGGACCGCTCTTGTGGAAGCGGTACCCGGCGACCACCACGTCCGCGGTCCGCTCGTGCTTGATCTTGTACATCAGCCGTGCGTCCGGCCGGTACGGCAGATCCAGCGGCTTGGCGACGATTCCGTCGAGCCCCGCGCCCTCGTACTGCTCGAACCACTCCTGGGCGAGAGCGGTGTCCGTCGTCGACGGCGCCAGATGGACCGGCGGCCGCGCCCCGGACAGCGCATCGGCCAGCAGCGCCCGCCGCCGCTCCAGCGGGGTCTCCAACAGGGACTCGTCGCCGAGCGCGAGGACATCGAACGCGACGAAGCTCGACGGGGTGCGCTCGGCGAGCATCCGCACCCTGGAGTCGGCCGGGTGGATGCGTTCGGTGAGCCGGTCGAAGTCCAACCGCCCCTCGTGCGCGATGACGATCTCGCCGTCCACCACGCAGCGTTCGGGCAGATTGGCCAGTAGCTCGTCGACCAGCTCGGGGAAGTAGCGGGTGAGCGGCTTGCCCGTACGAGAGCCGATCACCAGCTCGGCGCCGTCCCGGTGGACGATCGCCCGGAAGCCGTCCCACTTGGCCTCGTACTGCATACCCGGTGGGATCTTCTTCACGGACTTGGCCAGCATCGGCTTCACGGGCGGCATCACGGGCAGATCCATGGGCCGATTCTCCGGCATGCAGGCAATGTCGGCACGGCCTACGCTGGCGGGCATGGCCGGAGCGGTGGAACTCGAAGTGGGGGAACGGACCGTTCGCGTGTCCAATCCCGACAAGGTGTACTTCCCCGAGCACGGCTACACCAAGCTGGACATGGTCCGCTACTACCTCGCCGTCGGCGACGGCATCACCCGCGCCCTGCGGAACCGTCCCACCACCCTGGAGCGCTACCCCGACGGAGTGACCGGCGAGTCCTTCTTCCAAAAGCGCGTCCCCAAGTACCTCCCGGACTGGATCCCCACCGCACACATCACCTTCCCCTCCGGCCGCTCCGCCGACGAGATGTGCCCGGTCGAGCCCGCCGCCGTGATCTGGGCCGCCAATCTGGGTGCCGTCACCTTCCACCCGTGGCCCGTCCGCCGCGAGGACACCGACCACCCGGACGAGCTGCGCATCGACCTCGACCCGCAGCCCGGCACCGACTACGCCGACGCCGTCCACGCCGCCCACGAACTGCGCGCCGTGCTCGACGAGGCCGGCCTGCGCGGCTGGCCCAAGACCTCCGGCGGCCGCGGACTGCACGTCTTCGTCCCCATCGAGCCCCACTGGACCTTCACTCAGGTCCGCCGAGCCGCGATCGCCTGCGGACGGCAGCTGGAGCGGCGGATGCCGGACCGGGTGACGATCAAATGGTGGAAGGAGGAGCGCGGCGAGCGCATCTTCGTCGACTACAACCAGACCGCACGCGACCGCACCATCGCCTCCGCCTACTCCGTGCGCCCCCGCCCGCACGCCCCCGTCTCCGCCCCGCTGCGCTGGGAGGAGATCGACGACGCGCGGCCCGACGACTTCGACATCAAGACCATGCCCACGCGCTACGCCGAGGTCGGCGACGTCCACGCCGACATGGACGACCACCGCTTCAGCCTGGAGAGCCTGCTCGAACTCGCGCGCAAGGACGAGGCGGACCACGGCCTGGGCGATCTGCCGTACCCGCCGGAGTACCCGAAGATGCCGGGCGAACCGAAGAGGGTGCAGCCCAGCCGGGCGAAGAGGGCCAAGGACGAGGCGCCCCCCGAAGGACCTGCCTGACCTCCTGCCAGGGCACGGTCGGCCGCCGGCGCTCAGCACGTCCGCGAGACGGCCGTCCGTGCGTGGCGTGCGGGAGCCCCGCCGTCGTCGACGGCGGGGCTCCGGCTGCTCCGGGGCGTCACTCCGGGGACAGGGCTACAGCTCCTTGACCCTGATGTTGCGGTACGAGACCACATCCGTCGTCCCGTGGACCTGGAGACCGACATAGCCGGAGGCGTACCGCCGGCCGTCGGTGCCCGGGTCGTCGGACCGCGGCGGTTCGAAGACCTGACCGCCGTCGTTGTCGAACTCGTTGATCAGCTTGCCGTTGCGGAAGACCGAGTAGTGCTGGCCCTCCACCCGGATCTCGTAGTCGTTCCAGGTGCCCTTCGGGGTGACTCCGGCACCCGCGAGCCCGACCCGGTCGAAGCCGTAGACAGAGCCCGTCTTGTACATGTCGCCGTCGGGCCGGTCCAGCACCTGGACCTCGTGGCCGTACTTGATGGCGACCCACTCGGGCCGGGACTCCTCCGGGTTGTCGTGGACGTGGGGGAAGCGGACGAACACGCCGCTGTTGGCGTTGCCCGTGCCCGGCGCGTCGTCACGCCACTGCAGTTTCAGGGAGAAGTCCCCGTACTGCCGCTGCGGGAACCACAGCATGCCGAGACCGCCCTTGGTGGTGCCGCTGGTCATCGATCCGTCGGCGTTGAGACCGAACGAACCGCCCCCGACGTGCTGCCACTTGGAGAACGACTCCTGGGTACCGTCGAACAGGTCGCGGTAGCCCGTGGTCTGGCCCGGCTTGCCGATGCCGGACTGCTTGGCCGCCCGGTAGATCTTCCGGTGCTCGCGCTGGTCGATGACCCCGTCGGCGAGCAGCTGGTCGATCACCTTGTCGACGTGCTTGAGGAACAGGGCGTGCGAGGACCAGTCCTTCTCGTCCTCGATCAGCTCGTTGATCGTGCAACGGCGGTTGGTCATCCGGTTGGGGATGCCCGTGTCCACCGCGCCGACGATCACCGTCAACCGCTCGTCCAGCTCAGGGCAGTTGGGCGCGGGGACGCCGCCGCCCGCCGCGATCGAGAAGGCGACGCTCCTCGCCTCCGAGGTGTTGCCCGCCTTGTCCGTCGCCCGGTACAGCACCGTGTGGTGGCCGACGCGGTCGACGATCACGGGGGCGGTGTACGCGAGATACGGGCCGCTGTCGAGGGAGTACTCGATCCCCTCGACCCCCGAGCCCTCGTCGGTGGCCGAAAGAGTCACCTTGGCGCTCGTGATGTACGCACCGTCGGAGTTCTTCTCCCCGCTCACCGTCGCCGAGGTCTCCGGCACGGTCTTGTCCTCGGTGGGCGGCGCCACGACCGTGAAGTCCACGGCCTTCTCGGCGGCCGCGTTGCCCGCCTTGTCGGTCGCCTTGAATCGGACCTTGTGCGTGCCCACCTCGTGCACCATCACCGGTGCGGTGTACGGCTGCCAGGCACCGTCGGCACCGATCGCGTACTCGATGGTGTTGACGCCCGAACCGGCGTCGGACGCGGTCACGGTGACCGTGGCCATGCCCAGGTACCGGCCCTGGTCGTCCTTCTCGCCGCTCACCGTCGCCGAGGTCTCCGGCGCGGTCGTGTCGTCGGTCGGCGGGGCGACGACGGCGAAGTCCGCGGACTTCTCGGCCGCCACGTTGCCCGCCTTGTCACTCGCCCGGTACCGGATCTTGTGCGTACCCACCTCGTTGACGACCACCGGTGCGGTGTACGGCTGCCAGGGGCCGTCGGCCCCCACCGCGTACTCGATCCTGTCCACGCCCGAACCGTCGTCGGTCGCGCCCACGGTGACCGCCGCCTGGCCGATGTAGGCCCCGTCGGCGTTCTTGTCGCCGTCGACCCTCACCGTCGTCGCGGGTGCGGTGGTGTCCTCGCCGCCGCCCTCGGTGACGTTGAGGATTCCCTGCATCTGACCGTGCCCGGGGATCGTGCACTTGAACAGGTACCGGCCCGGGGTCAGGGTGACCTCGACGGTGTGCTTGCCTCCCGTGGAGTCGTTCGGGTTGGCAAGGATGTTGAGCGGTACGTCGTTGTTGTACTCGGGATCGGAGACGTCGAACGTCAGCGTGTGCGGCATCCCGGTCGTGTTGCCGGTGGCCGTGCTGTTCTCGAAGACGATCGTCGTCGCGCCCGCCACCGCGGTGGTGGGAAAGGACAGATAGCGGTCGATGGGATCACCGGCCGTCCAGGTCAGCACCTGCGCGGCCGCCGCGTCCTGGTCGGCATCGGTCTTCCCGTACGCGGCGGCCGATGTCAGCCCCACGATCATGGCCACCGCGGCCAGCAGTGCCGTCCACAAGCTCGCCGTTCTGTGTCGGGGACTCACTGCGCCGCCCTCCTCGCCAGTTGGTCCGCGGCAGGGGTCGCCCCGCCGCCCTTGTAGGTCACGTGCCACAGCGCGGAGTTGACGTCCGAGGTGAAGAACCCGCGGCCGTAGTCCAGGACGTAGAGCGAACCGTCGGGAGCGAACTTCCAGTCCATGAGGTTGCGGATACCGCCCGACCCCACCGGGATGATCTTCTTCAGGGACTCGGCGTGCACCGGGATCCCGCCCCGGCCCACGGTCTTCGGGTCGGTCAGCACCGCGTGACGGGGCTGTTCACCGTCGTAGAAGTCACCGACGAACCACTTGCCGTCCCAGTACGAGGGCCACTTGACCGTCGAATCGCTCGCCGCGTCGAAACGGTAGACCGGGCCGTTCATGGTCGCCTGGCCGCCGCCCTTGAGCCACGGCAGGAGCACCCTCTGCTCCTCCTGCTTGTAGCTCGGGATGCCGTTCGCGTCCCGCGGGTAGTCCACACCTCCGCCCTGCGGCGAGTACCAGATGGTGTTGGCGGTGATCGGCGGGAGGTTCACCAGACCGTCGTTGTTCGGCGACTCGTTCTTCGGCGCGTCGCAGTTGTACCAGCCGAGCGGCTTGCTCGGGTCCGGCAGATTCCGGTCGCGGTAGGGCTGTTTGTTGCCCATGCAGAACGGCCATCCGTGGTTGCCCGGCTTGGTGATCGCGGCGAAGGTGTCGTACTTGGCGGGACCCCACGTCGTCGACGGGGCGCCCGCGTCGGGGCCGACCCAGCCGGCGTAGAGGATGTCCGTCGACTTGTCGACGAAGATACGTGCCGGATTGCGCACGCCCATCACATAGATCTCGCGACGCGTCTTGCCGCCGCCCTCGGCCGTCTCCTCGCCCGTGAACAGATTGCCCTCGGGGAGGGTGTACGTGCCGTCGTCCTCCGGGTGGATCCGCAGGATCTTGCCGTTGAGGTTGTTGGTGTTGCCCGCGGTGCGGCGCGCGTCGGCGAAGGAGACGCCCTTGAAATTCGGCTCCGGGTTGTTGCCGGAGTAACCGCTGCTGAACCCGGAGGAGTTGTTGTCCCCGGTGGCGATGTAGAGATTGCCCTTGGAGTCCCAGGCCATCCCGCCGCCGGCGTGGCAGCAGCTGTGGATCTGCACCGGCCAGTGCAACAGCACCTTCTCGCTGGAGAGATCCAGCTTGTTGGAGGCGAGGTCGAGGGTAAAGCGGGATACACGGCGCTCGGCCATGTGAGTGTCACGGTTGATCTCGGAGTGCGGTGTGTAGTGCAGATACACCCATCCGTTGGTCATGAAGTCCGGGTCCAGCTCGATACCGAGCAGCCCCTCCTCGACCTTGATCAGCTCGTCGCCGCCACCCTTGTTGCCGAAGACCGTCAGCGCACCCGCCTTGGTGACCGCCTTCGTCTTCGGGTCGTAGACATGGATCTCGCCCTGGCCCTTGCCCATGTCGGGGTTGTTCCAGTCCGTGATCACCGGCTGGGACGAGTCGGCGCCGCCGCGGCCGATGTAGAGCACCCGCCCGTCGGGGGCGACGACCACGCCGTGCGGCTCGCCGATCTGATCGTTCTGTCCGGGCTTGTTGGGCGCGGTGACCCGCTCGGCGGTGTAGTTGGAGTTGATCGTCGCCTTGCAGTCGGCCGGCGAGAGCCGGGTCGTCCAGGCGAGGGCGCCGCGCAGATGGTCGCGGAAGTCGGTCTCCGCGAAGCTGTCGACCGTACCGCCCATCCCGGTGTAGAAGGACCGGCCGCCGTCGTAGTCACGGCACCAGGAGATCGGGTGGTCCCAGCCGTTGGGCTTCTCGGCGGGAGTGTACGAACTCTCCTTGACCCGGGCGACGGTGTGCACCGTGCCGGACGGGTTCTGCGCCCAGTTGAACCACTTGTCGGGCCGCTTCCATTGCAGCGGAAGGGCCTGGGTGGCCGGGTGCCGGCGATCCCCCCCCTCGACGACCGCGCGCTGCGTGCTGCTCGCCGCCCCGGCGGGCCGGGCGCCGATCAGCCCGGTGAACCAGTCGGAGTACGGTTCCGTGCGTGCCGCGTCGTGGATGCCGACGAAACCGCCGCCCGCCTCCAGATACGACTCGAGGCCGGCCTCCTGCGCCGGGTCGAGGACGTCACCGCCACCGGTCAGGAACACGATCGCGTTGAACCGGCCGAGCCGCTTCTCGTTGGTGAACACGGCGGGGTCGTCGGTGGCCTCGGTCTTGTACCGGCCGGCGGCGGGACCGGTCAGCCCGATGTTCTCGATCGCCGCGATACCCGCGTCGACGGTCGGTGATTCCTGCGTGGCCGACCCGTGGAAAACGAGCACCTTCACATTCGCACCGCCGGGCGGCGAAGGAAGGGACAACGTTGTCGACGGTGGTTCCGGGTACGTCCCGGCCGAAGCGGCGTTCCCGCCCAGTAAAGAGACGGTCAGGGCGCCGGCACCAAGTGCGGCCGCCACGACGCTTCTTCGGGACCTCGACCGGTGATGTGGTGCGCGCTGCATGTGGTCACCCACCCCTCTTTGGTCACAACAACAGCCGTGAAGCTAGACCTCTTTTGACGGTTCGCCAATAGGTATGGCCGCAACAGAACGAACTTTGTCCTGAGTGTGGATAAACGGGTGCGGTCCGGCTACCGTGTGGCCGTCCCCGGGGTCAGCAGCCCCCGTCAATCTCCGTAGAGGACTGGAGAGTTCGCCATGGACAGACGGAGCTTCAACAGGCGCCTGCTCGCGGGCGGAGCGGTCGCGGCCACGGGAATGACATCGTTGTCCCTCGCTTCGTCCTCCACCGCAGCCCCTGCCGCCACAACACCACCCAAGACTGCCCCGGCAGGCGGGCTGGTACGCCATCTCAAGCTCTATGCCGAGAAACTGGCGGACGGTCAGATGGGATACGGACTCGAAAAGGGCAAGGCGACCATCCCCGGCCCGCTGATCGAACTGAACGAGGGCGACACGCTCCACATCGAGTTCGAGAACCTGATGGACGTGCCCGTCAGCCTCCACACCCATGGCGTCGACTACGACATCGCCAACGACGGTACGAGAATGAGCAAGAGCCAGGTCGAACCGGGCGCCACCCGCACCTACACCTGGCGCACCCACACCCCGGGCAAGCGCGCCGACGGCACCTGGCGGCCGGGCAGCGCGGGTTACTGGCACTACCACGACCATGTCGTGGGCACCGACCACGGCACGGGCGGGATCCGCAAGGGGCTCTACGGGCCCCTAGTGGTGAGGAGGAAGGGCGACATCCTCCCGGACAAGCAGTTCACCATCGTCTTCAACGACATGACGATCAACAACCGGCCGGCCGCGGATCCGCCGAACTTCCAAGCCACGGTGGGCGACCGCGTCGAGATCATCATGATCACGCACGGCGAGTACTACCACACGTTCCATATGCACGGTCATCGCTGGGCCGACAACCGCACGGGACTGCTCGCGGGCCCCGAGGACGTCAGCCGCGTCATCGACAACAAGATCACCGGCCCCGCGGACTCCTTCGGCTTCCAGATCATCGCGGGTGAACATGTGGGCGCGGGGGCGTGGATGTACCACTGCCATGTGCAGAGCCACTCGGACATGGGAATGGCCGGACTATTCCTGGTCGCCAAGCCGGACGGCACGATCCCGGGTCACGAACCGCACCATCCGGCGTCTTCAGCCTCCTCCGCCTCCGGGAGCGGCCACGCGCACTAGGGTCTTTCGTTTGGATCAGGCCGGCGCAGCGAGCGGGCGTACCAGGGCACGCGAGCCCGGCAAGATCCGAACGAGAGGCCCTGGGCCCTGTCCGGGCGCTAGGAGGTCGCCGCGCTCAGGTCCCACACCTCCCAGGCGGTGCACGGCTCGGCCTGGACGTAGATCCGCGGGCCGCGCCCGATGACCCGGCGTCGCCCCAGGGGCGAGCCGTCGGAACGGACGAGCGTGGTGACCGCGTAGGACTCGGCGGCGGTGCCGGTGAGCGTGCACAGGACGAGACGGTCGGCCTCGCCCCTGTACCCGCCGAAGAGGGCGGCACCGCCGCCGTGCACCGCGAGGGCATTGGCCCCGGCGACCGGCGTCGACCGCACGGTCACCGGCCGGCCCTCGCGGATCTGCAGCAACGGCCACTCGGTGTACGGATACGCCCAGGCCGTTCCCGCGTGCACGTTCAGGGCGTAGCAGTCCGCGATGCGCTCGACGTCCGAGGCGGGCTTCAGCTCCCACAGCGCCTCACCGGTCGACGACCAACGCCGCAGGCCTGGGTGGCTCAGCGGATCGTCGCCGAACACGCCCTCGTCGAAGTAGCCGACCCACAGATCACCCGACTCGTCGGCGAGCAGATGCTCGATCCCGTCACCGACGGCGAAGCTCCACGACGGCCGGCCCAGCGCGTCGAACACCTGGACATGGTCCTGGGTGCCGCGACGACGGGCGTCCGCGACGACGAACCCGCCGTCCGGAAGCGCGTCGAGCAGCGGGAAGCGCGCGGACACGGTCGACAGATGCGTCTCCTGGACCTGCCCGTCGTCGACCGTGACGACCAGCGCGTCGTACGAGGGCGGGCGATCCCCCTCGGCGATCAGCCAATGGGCACGCCCGAAGACGTCGACGGTGCTGTGGAGAACCTCCCGCTGCGCATGGGCGCGGGGCAGGCGGGCGTAGGGACGCAGGGACGTTGTTTCCATGATGCTCCTCGGCAGGGCGTACGGACGGCTCCGGTGACGGCGCACGGGACCCGGCGGCGCATGGGCCGGGGGCAGCGGGGGCCTACGCGGCACGGACCTTTCTCGTTGTCATGCCGCGAATCCTGCCCGAGCGCGCGACGAGGGCGCAACGCACTTGTGTGGCGACGCGGGCGCGCGACGCGCCGACGTCGCGGAACCCTGCGAGCTCGCCGAGGGAGGGGGAGGAGACTCGCTGCCGTGAGCCGTCGCCGGGGCCGTTGATGCTTCGTTGACCGGTCGTTTATCGGCGCGCGGCAACGTGATGCCCATGCCGATCAACACCATGACCGAAGCAGAACTCTCCTGGCAGGAGACCGCGCTGTGCGCCCAGGCGGGCCCGGAATTCTTCTTTCCGGCCCCCGGCTCGTCCACCCGCGAGGCCAAGCAACTGTGCGGGGCGTGCGAGGGGAGGGTGGCGTGCCTGGAGTATGCGCTGACGCACGACGAGCGATTCGGTGTGTGGGGCGGGCTGTCGGAGAAGGAGCGGCACCGGCTGAAGCGGGAGCGGGGCTGACGCTAGGTTCTGCTCGCCCTTCCGTCGGCGACGAGCCCGGCCCGCTGGGCGCGCTCGTCGTCGGCGGGTGTGCCGCCGGGCACGGCAGCGGAGGGGACGTCGGGCACGACACGCACGGGAAAGTGCCCGCCGACGGGCGAGACGACACCGCCGTAGCGGATGTCCCCGGCGAACCAGATCATGTCGGGTTGCGGATTCTGTTTCTCCTTGAGGTTCACGGAGAAGGGCGTGAACCGTAGGACAGGAGCATGACCGTCGGTGAACCTGATCACGACCACCTTGGGGCTCTCCAGGGACCGGTGGGGGTACTCGCAGGGAAAAGCGCGCCAGGGATAGACCCGCAGGATGTCGGCGGTGCGGCGGGTGCGGCGCAGGGCGAGGCATGTCGTCCCGAGCATGATCGGATAGAAGCAGAGGTTGATGATGACGAACCCGACGATGTCCCGTGGCGGGTGTGCGGCACCCACGTAGGTCGTTGCCGCGGCCATGGCGACCAACAGGCTCAACCAGGACCGGCGCTTGCACACGAGATTGCGGTGCCCCACGGCTGTGGGCCGGTGCTCGAAGGCGGACTTGAGCAGCGGTGGATCAGGTAGTTCGGGCGTCACGTCGGAATCTCCATGATGCTGGACGTGGGTCGGGGGGAACCGCCCGAGGATTCGGGCGGAGCAAAAGTCAGCGTGTGCGCGATTCCTTCGAGGATGTCCTTGTAGTCGTCCGCGTGCCGGACCGCAGCACTCGTCAACTCGGCCATGGCGATGTGGGTTCCCGTGGGACACGGCACAGTCAGCCTGGCTTGGAAGATTTCACACGATGGTGTCGCGATTCCCGCAGCCTTCAGCAGGTGGGCAGGAGGCGCCTTCACCGTGCCGGCGACCAGTGCAGCGGGGACGCCGATCGGCAGCTCCAGTAGCGTGCCGGTCTTCGACTGCCAGAGCTTGGAGTCCATCACGACCAGGGCGCTTTGAGCTGTCGCGAGCGCCGGAATCCGCGGCGCGGTCTCTTCCACGGACAGCGAGAAGAAGGAGATGCTCGCCCCTTGGTCGCTGTCGGGGTGAACCCCGATGGCCACATGGATCATGCGATCCGAGCGCACGGCGTGGAGCAATTCCGACACGACGCGAACGTCGTCGAGGCATCGTGCGGTGGCCTCCGCGCCCAGAAGCGGCGCAATGGTGTGGGCCGAGGCCTCCAGCTCGTCCAGGGGCACATCGTCCAGAGAGTGGTAGCCGGGCGGCAGTCTGAACCAGACCCGTGGGGTGTTCGACATCGGTGGGCCTCCTTCAGCGGGCCAATGCGGCCCATGCGTGGGCGGCCTTTGCCGCTGCGCTGGGGCCGTCGTCGATGACGGCCCGCGTGCCATCGACGGCAGTACCTGTGTTGGCGACGGTTGCGTTCTCGTCGTCGTAGGGACTGAAGTGACTGGCAGCTGTCGCTGCACCTGCTCCGGCGAGCGTGTACTTCGCCGATTCCTGGACGGCCGGAGGTGTGCTGCGCAGTGCCCAACCCATCAAGGGGTTCTCCACTCGACGCATGTCGTCCATGGCTCCCCAGGCTCCGCTGCTGAATGCTTGGGAACCGGCGCGCGCTGTAGCGAGGGTCCCCGTGTCTGCGAGAGCCGATGCGGCCTGTGCTGCTGCGGAAGCCGATTTCGCGCCGTGGGCGATGGCAGCGACTCCGGGCACGGATCCGAGCGTGTCGCCTGCGAGAGTGACAGTGCTGTCCCAGAAGTCGGCGTCGAACTCGCCTTTGGTGAAGCCGTCCTTCAGCGACTTGTGAATGCGGCGATCGGTCGCGTGAAGGGCGAGCGCACCCATGCTGGCGCCCGCCGCCACAACCATCAGCGCCAGGCCTGCGGGTGGGAAGGCCGGGCCGATGCACATGGCTACGAAGCCGACGATGGCCGACACGTCCGACAGCATGTCGCCGAGGTCCTCGTCCATCCACTTCAGGACCCTGTCCAACGCCCCCGGCTCCCGCGGAGCCAGCCTCTCCGTCGCCTCGTTCAGCGCACGCGCGATTCTCGACGCCTCCGCCCGGTGCGTCTCCTCCAGTTCCCGCGCCAGCGTCCGGACCGACGCCAGTGCCGCACGTGCGTTGGTTACCGCCTGCGCCGCCGTGCGCACCTCCGCGGCCGGGGCGTCACGCGTGGCGGTCATCGCGTCGTGGTGGGTCTCCGCCCGTGTCAGGTCCGACTGTTCCAGCCGCGCCCTGGCCTCGTACTTCTTCGCCGTCGCCTGGTAGCCGACCAGGTCCTCGTGCCACGACAGCAGTTGTTTCGACGCCTTCGACACCGAGCGGTGGGCATTGCGCAGGTACGTGGAGAGTTCACCGTCCAGCGCCTCGCGGAAGGCGGCGGCCGCCTCCCCGCGCCAGTGCGTGCTCTCGCCGAGCAGCCGGTTCACCAGCGCGTGCGCCGTGCCCAGTGACGCCGCGCAAGTGTGGAGCTTCTTCTGCAGCGCGGAGATCTCCGCAGGGTTTCCCGGCGCCGGGTCCCAGCCCAGGTGCGGATAACCGGTCACGCCACTCGTCACGTCACTCACCCTTTGCCGCCCCCACGGTCCTGAAGGCCGACTCGATGGCCCTCTCGATCTCCCTTAAGCCCGTGTGCGTGGCCTTCACGCCGTCGCGGACCGCGCCGATTCGGGTGTCCAGCTGCTGCGCGCCGTACTTCCAGCGGCTCTGGAAGCCGTCGCAGGCTTCGTCGAGCTCCGCCGTACCCAGCTGGTCCGCCCGCACGTGCTCCAGCGCTCGTCTCGCTTCTCCCAGCGATTTCAGGGAGCTGTCCAGGGCATGGCAGAAGCGGCCCAACTGGCGGCTGTTCACCTGAAGATCACGATCCATGGCGGATCACCCTGGCAGATCATCGGGTGGCCCGGACAACTGCCGTACTCCGCACGAGTGGTGGGATATCCGGATACTCGGATTGACGGCCCGTCGTCGCGGGCAACCGCGAGTGCTCGCGCGGCGTCGGTCCGGCCGTCCGCGCGTCAGGTGCGTTTCCCGTGAGCGGTACGCGGTCGCCGTGCACGGCCGTGCGGATCGGGCCGGTGCGCACGGCTGCCTGAAGGCCGCTGGGCTCGTTGCGGCGGCGTGGTGAGCCTCAGGACGGCTGCGTCACGGAGGTGATGCGGAAGGTCTCCCCGTACACCTGCCAGGTGAGCGGCGTGGTCAGGTCCATGTTTCCGGCCCGGAGGAAGACCCGTTGAGCGGTGTCGATCCGTGAGGTGTCCCTGGCCTGTTCGGTCTTCTGCCGGGCCGTCACGGCGCGCCGCGCGTCGAGGAAGGCGTTCAGATATGCCCGCTCCTCGCCGCCCTCAGCGGCCGTGTCCGCCGCTCGCATGGCAGCCTCGCGGATGCCGTAGAAGCCGTCCGGCCCGATGCCCGGGCCGTGGAGCACCATCGCGTCGTAGTAGAGGAACTGGCCCAGCGTGGACAGCCCGTCCATCTTCGCGAGCCGCACGGCCGGATCGAAGTAGATCCGGTCGCGCATCGTGTCCTGGGCGGTGCGGAACGCGGGATCCTCGGCGGCCATCGCCCAGGCGCGCTCGAAGCGGGGGCCGAGGCCTTCGTGCGAGTCGGTGCCGTCGGCCTTGCGCAGGGCGGGAAGGTAGGCGGCGAGGGGATTGTCCGGGTGCTGCTCGGTGAAGTACTCGACGAGCTGGAGCATGTCGTTCGTGCCCGAGCAGAAACCGATGATCCCGGCGACGTAGCCGTTGCCGTCGCCGTTGTCCTCGATGGAGCCGTAAAGCCCGCGCCAGTCCAGCGTCGAGTTCTCCGCGCTCGCCACGAGACGGGCCGCGATCTCCTTCTCGGCGGGTGCGGCCAGGCCGGGCGGCATCGCGTCGATCCGTGCGTCCCGCTTCTTCCGCTGTGCCGCGCTGCCCGCCTTGAGCGGATCCGGTGCCTTCGACGGCTGCTGGATCCGCAGCGCGGGGTCGTCGGCAGGCCGCTTGCCGTCGCCGCCGGCCGAGCCGACGACGAAGGCGGCGGCGAGGGCTATCGGGGTTCCGAACAGGACGAGGCGGGTCACGGCTTTCACGCGGCACAGCGTACGGTGCGGCGATCCGCCGGCCGCGGGCGCCCGGTCACGTCATGGCCACATCACGTACATGATGCGGCCATGCGTAGATGGCTCCCGCGGGGCGTGCGGTGGTTGCCGGCGCCCACGCCGGGCCCGGACCCGTAGGCCGGACCCGCAGGCGCGCCATGGCGTCCGGCGTCGCGCCTCAGCCTCCGGCGCGCGCCGCCATCCGCGCCTTGCGGGCCGCGAGCTTCTCGTCGAACTTCGACGCTTCCGCGTCCAGCCCGCCCATGTACAGGCCGAGCTCCTCCTGCGCCTTCAGGCCGTCGGGCCCCAGCCCGTCGATCTCCAGGACCTTCAGGAAGCGCAGCACGGGCTGCAGCACGTCGTCGTGGTGGATGCGCATGTTGTAGATCTCGCCGATCGCCATCTGCGCCGCGGCACGCTCGAAGCCCGGCATGCCGTGTCCCGGCATGCGGAAGTTCACGACGACGTCGCGGACGGCCTGCATGGTCAGGTCGGGCGCGATCTCGAACGCCGCGCTCAGCAGGTTGCGGTAGAAGACCATGTGCAGGTTCTCGTCGGTCGCGATGCGCGCCAGCATCCGGTCGCAGACGGGGTCGCCCGACTGGTGGCCGGTGTTGCGGTGCGAGACGCGGGTGGCGAGTTCCTGGAAGGAGACGTACGCGACGGAGTGCAGCATCGAGTGCCGGTTGTCCGACTCGAAGCCCTCCGCCATGTGTGCCATGCGGAACTGTTCGAGTTTGTCGGGGTCGACGGCGCGCGAGGTGAGGAGGTAGTCGCGCATCACGATGCCGTGGCGGCCCTCCTCCGCGGTCCAGCGGTGCACCCAGGTGCCCCAGGCGCCGTCGCGGCCGAAGAGGCTGGCGATCTCGTGGTGGTAGCTCGGGAGGTTGTCCTCGGTGAGCAGGTTCACCACGAGGGCGATACGGCCTATGTCCGTGACCTTGGACTGCTCCGGGTCCCAGGCCTCGCCGTCCTCGAAGAAGCCGGGGAAGTTGCGGCCGTCACCGAAGGGCACGTACTCGTGCGGCATCCAGTCCTTGGCAACCTTGAGATGGCGGTTGAGTTCCTTCTCCACCACCTCTTCGAGCGCGTACAGCAGCCGGGCGTCTGTCCAGGCGTCCGAACTGCCGAGGTGGGGAGAGGTGATCGTCACTGGTGCTCCTGGGGACGGGAGTAGTACCTACGGATTCGTAGGTTACGAAACCGTAGGTTAAGCCGCGATAAGCGGTGGGCCAAGCCCCGCATGGAAATGTTCGATTACGTCCTGTTATGCGTACAGGTCGCGCAGCCGGACGGAGAGACAGGTCACGCAGCCCTCGAGCTTCTCGAACTCGCTGATGTCGACCGTCACCGGCTCGTAGCCGAGGTCGGTGAACAGTTCGGCCGTCTTCGGCGCACTGGCCGCCATCAGCAGTTTTCCGCCCCCGAGCAGCACCACATGAGCGCCCGAATCCTCCGGGACCGGCAGGAAACGGGGAAAGACGCTCGGAACGTCGACCAGCGGCGGGAACCCGATCACCGTCCGGTCCGGCAGCGCGGTCACGGCCGACTTGAGGTGGAGCACCTTGCTCACGGGTACCGCCACCACCCGTGCCCCCAAGGGCTCGAACGCGGCGCGCAGCTGCGCCACGCCCGCGGCGTTGGTCCGTCCGCCGCGGCCCACGTAGAGCGTGTCGCCGACCTTGAGGACGTCGCCGCCATCCAGGGTGCCCGGCCCCCACACCCAGTTGACCGAGCAGCCCAGCTCGGCCAGCGTCTGCTCGACGGCCAGGGTCTCGGGCCTGCGCGACTCCGCGCCGGGCCGGGCGATCAGAGCAACATTGCGGAACATCACCACGGTGTCCTCGACGAAGGCCCCGTCCGGGCAGTCGTCGGCCGGTGCCGTCTCCACGGTTTCCCAGCCGTGCTCGCGCAGGGCCTCGGTGTACGCCTCCCATTGCCGCAGTGCCAGATCGGCGTCGACCGGGTTGCGCTCGATGTGTGTCACCAGCCCCTCGGCGAGGCGCGGGCTCGGGCGGCGGATCAGGGCTTTCCTGCTGGGCACGGGCCTCGCCTCCAGGACGGGTCGGGGTCGGGACGGACACCGCCTCGGGTACCCGAAGCGGCGCCCATCATGACCCGGCCCCCCACCTGCGGGGAATCCCCCGCGGCAGGACATCAGCCGGTCGGCCGCCCGGCCGTGCGCAGGTCGTGGGCGGACACGTCCCGCAGGCCCTCCTCGTCCAGCCACAGCCTGCGGGTGATCCCGATCGAGTCGAGGAAGGCCATGTCGTGACTGGCTACGATCAACGCGCCCTCGTACGACTCCAGTGCCGCGGCCAGCCTGCGCACGCTCGCCATGTCGAGGCTGTTCGTCGGCTCGTCGAGCATGAGCAGCTGCGGCGCCGGTTCGGCGAGCAGCAGCGCGGCGAGCGAGGCCCGGAAACGCTCACCCCCCGAGAGCGTCCCGGCGCCTTGTTCCGCGGCCGCCCCGCGGAACAGGAAGCGGGCCAGGCGCGCACGGATCGCGTTGTTCGTCGCGGCGGGCGCGAACCGGGCGACGTTCGCCACCACACTCAGCCCGTCGTCGAGGATGTCGAGACGCTGCGGCAGGAAGCGGAGCGGCACCTGCGGCACCGCCTCGCCCGAAACGGGCGCGAGCTCGCCGGCAATCGTCCGCAGCAGCGTGGTCTTGCCCGCGCCGTTGCGTCCCACCAGCGCGATGCGCTCGGGTCCGCGCACCTCCCACTCGCCCCGGATCCGGGCACCGTGGCGCAGGTGCACGTCGTTCAGCCGCAGCACGCCGCGGCCCGGGTGGACCTTGGTGTGCGGCAGTTCGATACGGATCTCGTCGTCGTCGCGCACCGCTTCGACGGCGTCGCCGAGCCGTTCTCTCGCCTCCGCGAGCCGCTGCGTGTGCATGATGCGGTGCTTGCCGGCCGACACCTGTGCCTCCGCCTTGCGGGCGTTGGCGACGTTCTTCGGCACCACCTTGTTCTCCTTGCTCTTCTGCGCATAGCGCCGACGCCGGTCCAACTTGATGTGGGCGTCGGCCAGTTCGCGCTTCTGGCGCTGTACGTCGGCCTCGGCGACGCGGACCATCCGCTCGGCTGCCTCCTGTTCCACGGCCAGCGCCTGTTCGTACGCGCTGAAGTTGCCGCCGTACCAGTGGACTTCGCCGTCGCGCAAGTCGGCGATCCGGTCGACGAGTTCCAGCAGTTCCCGGTCGTGGCTGACGACGACCAGGACCCCGGACCAGGCGGCTACCGCCTCGTACAGGTGCCTGCGGGCGTACAGATCCAGGTTGTTGGTCGGTTCGTCGAGCAGCAGCACGTCCGGCCGGGCGAGAAGCAGCGCGGCCAGCCGCAGCATTACGGCTTCACCGCCCGACACCTCCCCGATGGTGCGGTCGAGGCCGATGTGCCCGAGCCCGAGCTGGTCGAGCGTGGCGCGGGCCCGCTCCTCGACGTCCCAGTCGTCGCCGACCGCGGCGAAGTGGTCCTCGCTCGGGTCGCCGCCCTCGATCGCGTGGAGCGCGGCGCGGGCCGCCGCGATGCCGAGGACCTGGTCCACATGCAGACCGGTGTCGAGGACGACGTTCTGCGGCAGACAGCCGGTCCTGCCCGCGACGGACACGTTGCCCGCGGTGGGGGTCAGATCGCCGGCGATCAGCCGCAGCAGGGTGGATTTTCCGGACCCGTTGAGCCCGACGAGGCCCGTTCTGCCAGGACCGACGGTCAGCTGGAAAGCGTCGAACACCTCGGTCCCGTCCGGCCAGGCGAAGCCGAGTTCGGTGCAGGTGACATTGGTGGTGGGGGTGTGTGACATACGGGTCTCCCGGTTGCGAGGAAGGGCTGATGGCAACGGGTGGAGACACCGGGGCGTGGCGACGGAGCCGTACGGGAAGGAAGAACGGTCCCGGTCGGGCGGAGGACGGCAGGGCGTCGAGGTCGCACACGATGCGCGCAGGCGATTGCCGTGCGGCAGGGTGTCTCAAGACCTCAGACGAGCAACGTCCTTCTCCGATCGACGACAACAGAACCGTCGAACACACTAGGAGCCGGCTGAAGGCGGCGCAAACGTATTTACGGAACGGCAGTCGGTGGCAGGGACGGCGGCTGCAGGATCAGCGGGCGTCGCGCAGCAGCTCGGTCAGATCGTGGTCGAGATCGAGATGCAGATGCTCGCTGCCGGCCGGCACCAGCTCCTGCGCCCGCTTGAGGAAGCGCCGCAGCTCGCCGGTGCGGATGTGCACCATGGCGATGCCCTCGGGGGCGTGGAACTCCAGCACCGTACGGTCGTAGCCGTACGGCCGCACCCTCACGTCGCCGACGCCCGCCGATGCGTCCAGGCCCTGTACGAGCAGCTCACGGGAGAACGCCCACGAGATGTCGGTGCCCTCGAGGGTCGCCGGCGCCGGGAAGTCGATGCGCACCGCGAACGGGTCGCTGCGGTCGTAGTGCAGCGTCGCCGGGACCGACTCCATACGGGGCGCCGAGGCGACGAGACGGGCCTGAACGGCCTGCTCGATGACAGTGGACAAGGCCCGCTCCTTCGTGTGCGGCTCGTGGGGATCATCCGGCACAGGGTTTCCCTGGCGCCACGGAAGACGATGGAACGGCCGATTCCGTGCACTCGGACCCCGCGTGAGTTGTGTCACCGCCCGGACCCCGGTTCTGGGGGCGTCTCGCACTCTGGACGCCGCAGGGCCCGTGGGCTAGCTTCCAGCGCCATGACGTCCAAGGGGAAGACGAGACGAATGGTGTCGGTGGGGCTCTGCGCGGCGGCGGTTGCTGCGGTGCTGAGCGCCCCGGCGCAGGCGGCCGGACCGGACGCGGACAGGGACCGGCCGGCGCCGCTCTCCTGGAAGCTGAAGGACACCGGGACCGACGTACGCTTCCGCGGCCTCGCACCGGTCAGCCGCAAGGTGGCGTGGGTCGCCGGGTCGAAGGGAACCGTGCTGCGCACCGGCGACGGAGGCCGCAGCTGGCTGAACGTCTCGCCGCCGGGCGCCCAGGAGTTGGAGTTCCGGGACGTCGAGGCCTTCGACGGCCGACGTGCCGTGGTGCTCGCCATCGGCGAGGGGGAGGCGTCGCGGGTCTTCCGCACCGAGGACGGCGGAACCACCTGGACCGAGTCCTTCCGCAACGACGACCCCAAGGCCTTCTACGACTGCATCACCTTCTTCGACAGCAGGCACGGCCTCGCCATGAGCGACCCGGTGGACGGCAGGTACCGCATCCTGTCGACCGGTGACGGCGGCCGTTCCTGGAAGGTGCTTCCGTCCGACGGAATGCCGGACGCCCTGCCCGGCGAGGCGGGCTTCGCGGCGAGCGGACAGTGCCTCGTCAGCGCCGGCCCGAAGGACGTCTGGCTGGCGACCGGGGGAGGGGCGAAGGCCCGGGTGCTGCACTCCGCCGACCGCGGGCTCAACTGGACCGTCGCCGAGTCGACGATTCCCGCCGGAGACCCCGCGCGCGGCGTCTTCGCCCTCGCGTTCCGCGACCGTACGCACGGCATCGCGGTCGGCGGCGACTACCGCCCGGACCAGGCATCCCCCCGCGCGGCCGCGGTCACCGGCGACGCCGGGCGCAGCTGGCGGCAGTCGAAGACGGCGCCGCCCGCGTACCGCTCGGGCGTCGCCTGGCTGCCGTTCCCGCGGTCCGCCGCGCTCGCCGTCGGCCCGACCGGCACCGATCTCACGATCGACGGCGGCCGCACGTGGCGCACCGTGGACTCCGGATCGTTCGACACCGTCGACTGCACGCCGGACTTCGGGTGCTGGGCATCGGGAGAGAAGGGCCGGGTCGCGCGCCTGGAGTTCTGAGAGGAACGGCTCATGAGGCCGGTACCGCGGAGCGCTCCGGCTCCGCGGCCGGCCCGTCCGGGGCGGCCGCCGTCGAGCACTCCAGGCCGTCGTCGCCGTCCCCTTCGGCGGGCCGAACACAGTGTGGTCGGCAGTGAACCGGCCGGACGTGCCCGACAGCTGCGTCTCCAGTCGCATCGCGGAACCACCCAGCAGAAACACCCCGCCGGCCGGCGCCACCACTGTGGTGACTACCCGTCTCGCACTCCTGAAGCCCATGTCGGTCCCCCGTGGTCCACCGTGGCGGCGGCCCTGTGATCGACGCAGGCGGGCAGCGTAGCGCCATCGCGCCCACCCGGCGGCGGCCGGGCCGGAAAGGGCGCGGGGGCGCCGAGGAGCCGGTCAGACGGAGGGCAGCTGCTGCCGGTACGGGGCCAGTTCGGGAGCCGTCTTGGTGGCGATGAACTCGGTGATCCGGTAGGCGCACACCTCGCCGATGACGAAGGGGTCGGCCGCGGCGATCGTCTCGATGTGCGCGCGGTCGTCCCCGACGGCGAGAATCACGCCGCCGTCGCGCGGGTTCTTGCGCCCCGACGCGATGAACACGCCCTCCTCGTACAGCGCGTCCAGCCACTCGACATGCGCCGCGAGGAGCTCGTCGACGCGGTCCACGGGCGCGGTGTAGGTCAATTCCAGTACGAACATGATCGCCAGAGTACCGTCCGGACCCCGCCGATCCTGATGTTCACCCTGGTGGCGGAGGTGCCGCTGGACCGGGTCGACAGCGGAGCGGAATCGCGCGGCACTTTCGCAACGGACCCGGGCACTTCGGCGGCCGGGACGGCCCACGGGTTGCACCTCCGCCACCGTTCAACTGCTCGGGTAGCATCGGCAGTTCCGGGCCGGCGGCGTGGGGGAAGAGGGCATGGTCGCGAGGTACTTCGTCTCGCCGCACGGCGGTCGCCGTGCCTACCCCGACATCACGTCCGCTCTCCGCGCCGCGGCCGGACGGAACCGGCCGGCGCTGATCGAGATCGCACCCGGCCGCTATGAGGAGGCGCTCACCGTCCAGGGCGAGGTCCGGCTCACCGCGATCGACGGTCCGGGCTCCGTGACGGTCGGCCGGCCCCGTGGTGCCGTACTGGACGCCTTCGGGTCGGTTCATGTCCACGGCCTCGTACTGATCGGCCGCGACGCCGAGGTCGTCGGCTGCCGTGCGGGGACGCTCACGCTCGAGCAGTCGGAGATCCGGGCGGACAACGGCATCAGCGTGCACGCGCGGCCGAACACCTCGGTGACGCTGCGGGACAGCGTGATCCTGCATGGCCGGACCCTCTTCACCGGAGCCCGGGGAATCGTCGAACGGTGCCGGTTCACCGACGCGGCCGACAACGCGGTCGCGGTGATCGAAGGCGCCCATGCCTCGGTCCGCGACTGCTGGATCGGCGGCAGCCGTATCCATGGTGTGCGAGTCAGCGGTGCACGGGCCGAGGTCACCGGATGCGAGCTGACCGGGACCGGCAGAGCGGCCCTCATCGCGGACATGCAGGCGGAACTCACCGTGTCCGGCTGCGCGATCACCGCCGTGCACACAGAGGCGATCATGTTCTCCGAACAGTCGCGGGGATCCGTGGACGGCACGCGCGTCACCGATGCGCAGCACGGAGTCGTGGTGGAGAGCGGTGCCGATCCGGCGGTCCGCGGCTGCGTGTTCACCGCGTGTCGCGACACCGGCATCAACGTCCATACCTCGGGCCGCGGCCGGTTCTCGGACTGCGAGGTCGTCGGTGCGGGAAACATCGCTGTGTTCTCCACCAAAGGTGGTGCGCCGGAGGTCCAGGACTGCCGCATCTCGCAGGGCAACGTCGGCATTGCCGTCACCGACGACGCCAGAGGCCGCTTCACCCGGGCCGTGATCACGGACCTGACAGGCACCGCACTGCGGGTGTGGGACTCGGCCAAGGCCGAGTTCGAGCAACTCCGTGTGGAACGCTGCCCGACGGGCTTGGAGACCCGCGGGGACGGTGGCACCACGGCCGACGTCACCGACACGGTGTTCCGCGACTTCCGCATGGCCGCGGTTGCCGCCCTCGGTCAGTCCCGGGTGACCCTCAAGGGCGTGACGGCGGAGCGCGGATTGCTCGGCTTCGGCGTCGGCGAGGAGGCCCAGCTGATCGCGCACGACTGTGCCCTGACAACGGTGCGCGCCGGTGGGTTGCTCGGGTTCGGCACGGCGAGGCTCGTCGCGAGAAACGTCACGGTGACCGGCTCGGAGGCATTCGGCCTCTGCGGGAAGAATTCCGCCTACTTGGATATCGCGGACAGCGAGTTCACCGACTGCGCCGCCACAGGTGCGAGCTTCGACGACGAGTGCGGCGGCCGCTTGGTGGACTGTTCCGTGAACGGAACGCAGGGGGCGGCCGTGCAGGACAACGGCCGCGTCGACCTGGTCTCGCTTCGCACGTCGCTGCCGGTCGTGCGGAGCGCAGAGCCTGCCGCGCCTCCGCCGACGGTCGTCAACAACTTCTACGGCCCGGTCTTCAACGCCGCGGTCCACGGCGCGCAGCTGGCGTGGAACAACAACGGTGTCATCCAGCAGCAGACCAACGAGGACGGTTCTCGCACATGAACGAGCCACAGAACGTGAACAACTACGACGGCCCGGTCTTCAACGCCGAGGTCTCGGGCGCCCAGTTCGCCTGGAACAACGAGACGGTCACCCAGAACCAGCAGAACAACACTGCCGTGTCCCCGGAGTTCGAGCCGTTGGCCGAGTTGGTCACCGCCCTGCTCCGGGAACTGCCCCAGGCTGGGCTTGCCGATCAGGACCGCGAGGATGTCGAGTCGGCGGCCGGAGAGGTCCTCGCGACCATCACCCGGCCGGACCCGCCCGAGGAGGGCAGGCTCCGTCGCGCACTCACCATGCTCAGGGGTGCGCTGGCACCGGTCGCGACCGGCGTCGCGGCCGGCACGGCGGTAGGGGCGCAGGAGTGGGCGCGGACGGCGATCGAGGGATTGGCCGGGATCGTCGGGTCGTAGGGTGGGGGCACCATGAAGATCGTCGAAGTGCCTGCGGGCTGGCCCGCGAACGAAGCTGCGGCCCTCGCCGTCCAGGACGAACTGCGCACCCGGGTCGTCCTCGACGAACCCGGTCCGCCGCCCGGCACCGGACTGGTGACCGGCGTCGACGTCGCGTACGACGACGAACGCGACGTCGTCGCCGCGGCGGCCGTCGTGCTGGACGCGGCGACCCTGACCGTCGTCGACGAGGCCACGGCGATCGGCCGCGTCTCCTTCCCGTACGTGCCCGGGCTGCTCGCCTTCCGCGAGATCCCGACGGTGCTGGCAGCGCTCGAGTCCCTGACCGCGGGGCCGGGGCTGGTGGTCTGCGACGGCTACGGGCAGGCGCATCCCCGTCGCTTCGGGCTGGCGAGCCATCTCGGAGTGCTGACGGGCCTGCCGGTGATCGGCGTCGCGAAGAACCCGTTCGTCTTCACTCACGCCGAAGTCGGCGCCCGGCGCGGGGACTTCGCCGTGCTGCTCTCCGACGACGGCGAGGAGGTCGGCCGCGCGTTGCGGACGCAGGACGGCGTGAAGCCTGTGTACGTCTCGTCGGGCCACCGCGTGACGCTGGAGTCGGCATGCGCGCATGCGCTGCATCTGGCGCGGGACTTTCGGGTCCCGGAGACGACGAGGCGGGCGGATGCGCTGTGCCGGGGGGCGCTGAGGGAGGCGACGGGGGTGTGAGGGGGGCCGCTGCGCGGGACGCTTCCCCTCCCGGCCCTTTCCCATAACCGGGCTCGGCCCGGCACCGGGCTCGACCCGGACCCCTACCTCCGTCCGGACCCTTACCTCCGCCCGGACCCCTACCGGGCTCCGCCCGGACCCGGCACCGCGCTCCGCGCGGTGTCCTCAATCTCCCCCTACGCCCTGCGGGCGTGGGGGGACCCCCGGACGGGCTGATTCCGCTCCGCGAACTCCAGCCCCGCCGGCGATTGAGGCGCGGGGGTCCGGGGGCGGAGCCCCCGTAATACCGCGCGGAGTGCGGTGCCGGGTCCGGGCGGGACCCGGTTCGGGAAATGGCGGGGAGGGGAACACCCCCTCACCCCGCCTACCGCGCGTGCGCCACGCGGAACGTCACGCCCGCCGCCACCAGCCGTTCCCGCAGCGCGTCCCCCATCGCCGCCGCCGACGTGACCTGTCCCGCCGTCTTCGGCAGGTCGTCGAACGCCAGACACAGCGCCGACTCCGCCAGCATCTTCGCCGTCTCGTCGTAGCCCGGGTCGCCGCCCGACACCTCCGTGAAGACGCGGCGGCCGCCGCCCTCGCCCACGAAGCGCACCGAGAACCAGCTCTTCGCGCGGCGTTCCGCGCTCGGGCCGTCGCCGGGTGCGTAGCGGTCCATCAGCCAGCGCCGCGCGGCGGGGAGCTGGGCAAGGGCGAAGCCCGCGCCGGCCGCCACCGGGCCGCCGAGGGCCATCGGCAGGGACTTGACCGCCGCGTAGTGGCGGTAGCGGAAGTCGGGGCCGTAGCGCTCCAGTGCGCGGGCCGAGCGGGCCACGATCTGGCCGTCGATCGTCGGCAGCGGGATCGCCCAGGCGCCAGTCTCCCGGCTGAAGTGCGGTGCGCCCAGCGGTGCG
The DNA here is from genome assembly GCF_056436245.1 of Streptomyces sp. NPDC043812. NCBI lineage: Bacteria > Bacillati > Actinomycetota > Actinomycetes > Kitasatosporales > Streptomycetaceae > Streptomyces > Streptomyces sp. NPDC043812. Next base: position 94,800 of record NZ_JBWKCY010000013.1, on the reverse strand, counting down.
CGCGCCCGTCGGGCGACCAGGCGTGGCTCGTGCAGGCGGCGTTCGCGCGCCGCGCGCAGCGATTCGCGGCCGCGGCCCATGGCGGTGAGCGCGGAGGCCATCGTGCCACCGGAGAACATCGCGTTGGAGCGGACGAAGCCGTCGACGGTCAAGGGCACGTCCTCGGGCAGTTGCTGCACCGTGAACTGCACGCCCAGATCGTGCGGGACCGAGTCGAAGCCGCACGCGTGGACGATGCGTGCCCCCGTTTCGCGGGCGCGTGCGTCATGGCGCACGAACGTCGAGTCCACGAACTCCGGCTCGCCCGTCAGGTCCGTGTAGTCCGTCCCGGCCTCCGCGCAGGCGGCGACCAGTGCCTCGCCGTACCAGACGTAGGGGCCGACCGTCGTGGCGACGACCCACGTGGACCCGGCGAGCTCGCGCAGGGCATCGGGGTCGTCGGCGTCCGCCTCGATCAGGGGCAGATCCGCGCACGCGGGTGCGGCGGCCGCGAGCTGTTCCCGCAGCCGCTCCAGTTTGGCCCGGCTGCGCCCCGCGATGGCCCAGCGGCAGTCGTCGGGCGCGTGCCGCGCCAGATACTCGGCCGTGAGCGTGCCGACGAATCCTGTCGCCCCGAAGAGCACGATGTCGTAGGGACGCTGTGCGCGACCGGTCCCGTTCTGGCTGTTCAATGGCTCCTCCGCCGTTACGACCACGCCGATGTCGGTGGCTGAGGCTAGCGCGCCGCGCGGCCGCGCAGAAGAAGTGTTCCCCATCGGTAACCTGGCATCGCAGGGACTTCTAAGCGCTTGCTCGGCCGAAGCCCTTGTGCTGAGTGGAACGTGTTCTTACCATCACCGGTGTGACATCAGTTGTGTCACACCGCCGAGCCAGGATGGCAGGGGACTGGATGACAGCGTCAGGGAACGGTCCGCTGACCGGGGTGCGCGTGGTCGAACTGGCGGGCATCGGGCCCGGCCCGTTCGCCGCCATGCTGCTCGCCGACCTCGGCGCCGATGTCGTGCGCGTCGACCGCCCCGGCGGCGCGGGCCTCGCCATCGACCCCGCGTACGACCTCACCAACCGCAACAAACGGTCGGTGCTGATCGACCTCAAGTCCGACGACGGCCCCGGCCAGGTCCTCGACCTGGTCGAAAGGGCGGACATCCTGATCGAGGGATACCGCCCCGGCGTCGCCGAACGCCTCGGCGTCGGCCCCGATGCCTGCCTCGCGCGCAATCCCCGGCTGGTCTACGGGCGGATGACCGGCTGGGGCCAGGACGGGCCCCTCGCCGAGCGCGCCGGCCACGACATCGCGTACATCGCCCTCACGGGCACCCTCTCCATGATCGGCAAGGCCGATGAGCCGCCCACCGTCCCCGCCAATCTCGTCGGCGACTACGCCGGCGGCTCGCTCTACCTCGTCATCGGCGTGCTCGCCGCGCTGCAGCACGCCCGCGCCGCGGACGGCACCGGACAGGTCGTCGACGCGGCCATCGTCGACGGCGCCGCCCACCTCGCCACGATGATCCACGGCATGATGGCGGCCGGTGGCTGGCAGGACCGCCGCGGTGCGAATCTGCTCGACGGCGGCTGCCCGTTCTACGGCACCTACGAGACCTCCGACGGGCAGTACATGGCCGTCGGGGCTCTGGAGCAGCAGTTCTACAACGAGTTCATCGAGCTGCTCGGCATCAAGGACAAGGCCCCTGCCCGCAAGGACTTCGCGCGCTGGGGCGAGCTGCGCGACGCCGTCGCGGCCCGTTTCAAGGACCGCACCCGCGCCGAGTGGACCGCAGTCTTCGAGGGCTCCGACGCCTGCGTCGCACCCGTCCTCTCGCTCAGGGAGGCCCCGGGCCATCCGCACCTCACCGCACGTTCCACGTTCGTCGACCACGGCGGCATCACCCAGCCCGCGCCGGCGCCCCGCTTCTCCGCCACCCCCGGGGCCGTGACCCGGCCGCCCGCCATGCCCGGCGCGGACACCGCGGAGGTCGCCCGTGACTGGGGCGTGCCCGGCATCCGTACCCAGGAGGACCGTTGAAGCGCCAGATCTTCTCCGCCGAGCACGACGCCTTCCGCGAGACCGTGCGCACCTTCCTCACCAAGGAGGTGCTGCCGCACTACGAGCAGTGGGAGAAGGACGGCATCGTCAGCCGGGAGGCGTGGCTCGCCGCCGGCCGTCAGGGCCTGCTCGGTCTCGCGGTGCCCGAGGAGTACGGCGGCGGCGGGAACGACGACTTCCGCTATGCCGCCGTGCTCCACGAGGAGTTCACCCGCGCGGGCGCACCCGGCCTCGCGGTCGGGCTGCACAACGACATCATCGGCCCGTACCTGACCTCGCTCTCCACCGACGAGCAGAAGCGGCGCTGGCTGCCCGGCTTCTGCAGCGGCGAGATCATCACCGCGATCGCGATGACCGAACCGGGCGCGGGCTCGGATCTGCAGGGCATCCGCACCACGGCGGAGGACCGGGGTGACCACTGGGTCCTCAACGGCTCCAAGACGTTCATCTCCAACGGCATCCTCGCCGACCTGGTGGTCGTGGTGGCGAAGACGACACCGGAAGGTGGCGCGCACGGACTGTCGCTGCTGGTCGTCGAGCGCGGCATGGAGGGCTTCGAGCGAGGGCGCAACCTCGACAAGATCGGCCAGAAGTCCCAGGACACCGCCGAGCTGTTCTTCCACGACGTGATCGTCCCCAAGGACAATCTGCTCGGGGAGCTCAACGGTGCCTTCGTCCATCTGATGACCAATCTGGCGCAGGAGCGCATGGCGATAGCGGTTGCCGGGATCGCCGCCGCAGAGCACCTGCTGGAGATCACCACCGAGTACGTCAAGGAACGCGAGGCGTTCGGGCGGCCGCTCGCCAAGCTCCAGCACATCCGTTTCGAGATCGCGGAACTCGCCACCGAGTGCGCCGTCACCCGCGCCTTCCTCGACCGCTGCATCACCGACCACGCGAACGGTGAACTGGACGCCGTCCATGCCTCGATGGCCAAGTGGTGGGCGACCGAGCTCCAGAAGCGCGCCGCCGACCGCTGTCTGCAACTCCACGGCGGCTACGGCTACATGAACGAGTACCGCGTCGCCCGGGCATTCACCGACGGACGCATCCAGACCATCTACGGCGGCACGACCGAGATCATGAAGGAGATCATCGGTCGTTCCCTGCTCGGCTAAACCCTCTTGAAAGGCTGACCAGTGAGCACCGAAGCGTACGTGTACGACGCGATCCGCACCCCGCGCGGGCGCGGGAAGGCCAACGGCGCCCTGCACGGCACCAAGCCGATCGACCTCGTCGTCGGGCTGATCCACGAGATCGAGCGCCGGTTCCCCGGCCTCGACCCGGCCGCGATCGACGACATCGTGCTCGGTGTCGTCGGCCCCGTCGGCGACCAGGGCTCCGACATCGCCCGGATCGCGGCCATCGCCGCCGGACTGCCCGACACGGTCGCAGGCGTGCAGGAGAACCGCTTCTGCGCCTCCGGCCTGGAGGCGGTCAACATGGCTGCCATGAAGGTCCGCTCGGGCTGGGAGGACCTGGTCCTGGCCGGCGGCGTCGAGTCGATGTCGCGGGTGCCGATGGCCTCCGACGGCGGCGCCTGGTTCGCCGACCCGATGACCAACTACGACACCGGTTTCGTCCCCCAGGGCATCGGCGCCGACCTGATCGCCACCCTCGGCGGCTGGTCGCGGCGCGACGTCGACGAGTACGCCGCGATGTCGCAGGAGCGGGCCGCCGCCGCGTGGAAGGACGGCCGCTTCGAGCGCTCCGTCGTCCCCGTCCGCGACCGCAACGGCCTCGTCGTCCTCGACAACGACGAGCACATGCGCCCCGGCACCACGGCCGACTCCCTCGCCGCCCTCAAGCCGTCCTTCGCGGGCATCGGCGACCTCGGCGGCTTCGACGCCGTGGCCCTCCAGACGTACCACTGGGTGGAGAAGATCGACCACGTCCACCACGCGGGCAACTCCTCCGGCATCGTGGACGGCGCCGCTCTCGTCGCCATCGGCAGCAAGGAGGTCGGCGAGCGCTACGGACTCACCCCGCGCGCCCGGATCGTCTCCGCCGCCGTCTCCGGCTCCGAGCCGACCATCATGCTCACCGGCCCCGCGCCCGCCACCCGCAAGGCGCTCTCCCGGGCGGGTCTGACCATCGACGACATCGACCTCGTGGAGATCAACGAGGCGTTCGCCGGAGTCGTCCTGCGCTTCGCCCAGGACATGGGCCTGTCGCTCGACAAGATCAACGTCAACGGCGGAGCGATCGCCATGGGCCACCCCCTCGGTGCCACCGGCGCGATGATCCTCGGCACCCTCGTCGACGAACTGGAGCGCCAGGACAAGCGCTACGGCCTCGCCACCCTCTGCGTGGGCGGCGGCATGGGCATCGCCACCGTCGTCGAGCGTCTCTGACCCCCGTCCTTTTCCCTCGCCTACCGGAGTGACCAGAACCATGAGTGAGTCCACCACCATCCGCTGGGAACAGGACGAGACCGGCATCGTCACGCTCGTTCTCGACGACCCCGACCAGTCCGCCAACACGATGAACCAGGCCTTCAAGGCCTCCATCGCCGCGATCGCCGACCGCGTCGAGGCCGAGCAGGAATCCATCCGCGGCATCATCTTCACCTCCGCCAAGAAGACCTTCTTCGCCGGCGGTGACCTCAAGGAGATGATCCAGGCCGGACCCGGCGACGCGCAGTTCGTCTTCGAGGCGGGCATGGGCATCAAGCGCGCCCTGCGCCGTATCGAGACCCTCGGCAAGCCCGTCGTCGCCGCCATCAACGGCGCGGCCCTCGGCGGCGGTTACGAGATCGCCCTCGCCTGCCACCACCGCATCGCCCTCGACGCGCCCGGCTCCAAGATCGGCCTGCCCGAGGTCACCCTCGGGCTGCTGCCCGCGGGCGGCGGCGTCACCCGCACCGTACGGCTCATGGGCATCGCGGACGCCCTGCTCAAGGTGCTGCTCCAGGGCACCCAGTACAGTCCGCAGCGCGCCCTGGAGAACGGCCTGGTCCACGAAGTGGCCACCACGCGGGAGGAGATGCTCGACAAGGCGCGTGCCTTCATCGACGCCAACCCCGCCGCGCAGCAGCCCTGGGACGTCAAGGGCTACAGGATCCCCGGCGGCACCCCGTCGAACCCGAAGTTCGCCGCCAACCTCCCCGCCTTCCCCGCGAACCTCAAGAAGCAGACCGCCGGCGCGCCCTACCCGGCGCCGCGCAACATCCTCGCCGCGGCCGTCGAGGGCTCCCAGGTCGACTTCGAGACCGCCCAGGTCATCGAGGCCCGCTACTTCACCGAGCTGGTCACGGGTCAGATCGCCAAGAACATGATCCAGGCCTTCTTCTTCGACCTCCAGGCCGTCAACTCCGGCGCGAGCAGGCCGGGGGGCATCGAGCCGCGCAAGGTCCGCAAGGTGGCCGTGCTCGGCGCCGGGATGATGGGCGCGGGCATCGCGTACTCCTGCGCCCGCGCCGGGATCGACGTCGTCCTCAAGGACGTGACGGCCGAGGCGGCCGCCAAGGGCAAGGCGTACTCCGAGAAGCTGTGCGCCAAGGCCGTGTCCCGGGGCCGGACCTCGCAGGAGAAGGCGGACGCGCTGCTCGCCCGCATCACCCCGACCGCGGAGGCGGCCGACCTCGCGGGCTGCGACGCCGTGATCGAGGCCGTCTTCGAGGACACGGCGCTCAAGCACAAGGTGTTCCAGGAGATCCAGGACGTCGTCGAACCTGACGCCCTGCTCTGCTCCAACACGTCCACCCTGCCGATCACCGCCCTCGCCGAAGGTGTCACACGGCCGGACGACTTCATCGGACTGCACTTCTTCTCGCCCGTCGACAAGATGCCGCTCGTGGAGATCATCAAGGGCGAGCGCACCGGCGACGAGGCACTGGCCCGCGCCTTCGACCTCGTGCGGCAGATCAACAAGACGCCGATCGTCGTCAACGACTCGCGCGGCTTCTTCACCTCGCGCGTGATCGGCCAGTTCATCAACGAGGGTGTGGCGATGATCGGCGAGGGCGCGGACCCCGTCTCCGTCGAGCAGGCCGCGGCCCAGGCCGGCTACCCGGCCAAGGTGCTCTCCCTGATGGACGAGCTGACGCTCACCCTGCCGCGCAAGATCCGCAACGAGACGAAGCGTGCGGTCGAGGAGGCCGGCGGCACCTGGGCCGGGCACCCCGCGGACGCGGTCATCGACCGGATGGTCGACGAGTTCGGCCGCACCGGCCGCAGCGGGGGCGCCGGTTTCTACGACTACGACGGGGAGGGCAAGCGTGCCGGACTGTGGCCGGGGCTGCGCGAGCACTTCACCACATCCGGCACCGAGATCCCGTTCGACGACATGAAGGAGCGGATGCTCTTCTCCGAGGCGCTGGACACCGTCCGCTGCCTGGAGGAGAACGTCCTCATCACGGTCGCCGACGCCAACATCGGCTCCATCATGGGCATCGGCTTCCCGGCCTGGACGGGCGGTGTCCTGCAGTACATCAACGGCTACGAGGGCGGCCTGCCCGGCTTCACGGCCCGCGCCCGTGAGCTGGCCGGGCGCTACGGCGAGCGGTTCCAGCCGCCCGCGCTGCTCGTGGAGAAGGCCGAGCGGGGCGAGGTCTTCACCGACGCCTGACCGGCCCGCTCATCCCGGAGCAGGTGACCTCGCATGCGCGAGGGCATCTGCTCCGAGGCCGTATCCGGTCGGCCGGCACTCCGGAAAGCCCCCTGCTCGTGCGGGGAGTCGGACGGGTGACAGCCCTCGACCGCCGCGAAATCGCCGTCCGTGTCGGGAAACGGATCGTGCAAGACCTGCGATGCGGGGCAGTCGACTGGTAGACCTGCCGGCCGGAGAAGGGGATGGGCACTGTGGCACGACCGAGGATTCTCGTAGTGGGCGCCGGATTCGCCGGGATCGAGTGCGTGCGCCGACTGGAGCGAAAGCTGTCCGCCACCGAGGCGGAGATCTCGTTGGTGACACCGTTCTCGTACCAGCTCTATCTGCCGCTGCTGCCGCAGGTGGCCGCCGGAGTGCTCACCCCCCAGTCCGTGGCCGTCTCGCTGCGCCGCAGCCGTAAGCACCGCACGCAGATCATCCCCGGTGGCGCGATCGGTGTGGACGCCGGCGGGAAGGTCTGTGTCATCCGCCTGATCACCGGCGAGACGATCGACGTGGCCTACGACCACATCGTGCTGGCTCCCGGCAGCGTCACCCGGACCTTCGACATCCCGGGCCTCGTCGACCATGCGCGGGGAATGAAGACGCTGGCGGAAGCCGCCTACATCCGCGACCACGTGATCGCCCAACTGGATCTGGCGGACGCAGGCCAGGACGAAGCGGAACGGAACGCGCGGCTGCAGTTCGTGGTGGTCGGCGGAGGGTACGCGGGCACGGAGACGGCCGCGTGTCTGCAGCGCCTCACCCAGCACGCGGTGAAGCGGTATCCCCGGCTGAACCCCGAGCAGATCAAGTGGCACCTGGTCGACATCGCTCCCAAGTTGATGCCGGAGCTCGGCGACAAGCTCGGCCAGGCCGCGCTGGACATCCTGCGCAGGCGCGGCATCGAGGTCTCTCTCGGGGTCTCGGTCGCGGAGGCCGGGCCCGAGACGGTGACGCTCACCGACGGGCGCGTACTGCCCTGCCGCACCCTGATCTGGACGGCCGGTGTGGCCGCGAGCCCACTGGTCGGCACGCTGGATGTGGAGACGGATCGCGGCCGACTCGTCGTGCGCCCCGAGATGACCGTGCCGAACGCCGACGGGGTCTTCGCCCTCGGGGACGCGGCGGCGGTGCCGGACCTCGCCAAGGGTGACGGGGCCGTCTGTCCGCCGACCGCACAGCACGCCCTCCGCCAGGGCCGCAAGGTGGCCGACAACGTCATCGCCTCGCTGCGCGGGCAGCCCCTCCAGCCCTATGCGCACAAGGATCTCGGCCTGGTGGTCGACCTCGGTGGCAAGGACGCCGTCTCGAAGCCGCTCGGCATCGAACTCCGTGGTCTGCCGGCCCAGGCAGTGGCGCGCGGATACCACTGGACGGCTCTGCGGACCAATGTCGCCAAGGCCAGGGTGCTCACCAACTGGATGCTCAACGCCGTCGCCGGCGACGACTTCGTACGCACCGGCTTCCAGGCGCAGAAGTCGCCCACCTTGCGCGACTTCGAGTTCACCGACGCCTATCTGACACCGAGCCAGGTCAGGGCGCACACAGCAGCGCTGCGCGCCCGAGGCTGAGCGGCCGGCGGCGTGGGCCGGGAGCTGCCGTCGGCTACCGGCCCCGCCGGTAGCTGCCGCCGTCCTTCGTCCGTGTCAGCAGGCCCGCGACCACCAGATAGCGGCGCAGCGCCGCGCAGTCGTCGTGCACGGTCTGCAGCGCCTCGTTGACCTCGCGCTCGGTGTAGTCGCGGTCGTGCGCGAAGAGTGTCTGCGCGAGGTGCACGAGCAGTTGCTCGCGGCGCGCGGCCTTGCGGGGGATGGCGGTGAGCCGGCCGCGGGAGAAGAGGGCGTGCACATCGTGCGCGGTGCCGGCGTGTTGTTCGGACATGCCGCGAAGCCTCGCCCACTGTTCCCCGCCCCGGCAACGCAATTACGACCTGCCGGTACCGAACGCCCCCCGCAGTTCCTCCCGCAGCGACCGCTGGAACGCCGTCACCAGTGCCTGGATCACCATCGGCTGCATATGGGCCGACAGGGACTTCATCGCCGCCACATGGTCCGGGTCCGACTCCCGTTCGCGGTAGGGGCCCCACACCTCGTCGCGGAACAGCCGCGTCAGTTCCTGCGCCGCCGCCCGCGCGTGCTCCAGCAGGACGGTGCGGGAGGCGAGGATCGTCTCGTGCGCGATGGGCACGTCCAACAGCTCGACCCCGAGCCGAAGCAGCCCGCCGTCCAGCCGGAAGTCGCCCTCGGCGGTGCGGTCGACCACTCCCATCGCCGCGAGCCGTGCCACGTCCTTGTCCGACAGCGGCCGTCCCGCCCGGCGCTCCAGCTCCTGCCGGGTGACCTCCTCGGCGGACTCGGGGGCCCACGAGGACACCAGTGCACGATGGATCGCCAGATCCTGCGCGCTCAGATCCGGGGGCAGCTGCTCCAGATAACGCTCGATCGCGGCGAGCGTCATGCCCTGGTGCTGCAGCTCCTCGATGAGGGCGAGGCGCGAGAGGTGGTCGGAGCCGTAGTGCCCGACCCGGCGCGCACCGATCACCGGCGGCGGCAGCAGACCGCGCGTGCTGTAGAACCGGATCGTGCGCACGGTGACCCCGGCACGCGCGGCCAGTTCGTCGACGGTGAGCGTCGGCTCTTCGGTCTCGGTCGCCATGACCCTCCTTCTGCTGTACGCACCACACCCGGTGCAACAGTATTGCTGTCTCACCAGTGTGGTGAAAGCGGTGGCAGAAGGCCGGCCGCGCTGTCGGTGGCCGAACGTAGGGTGGCGCCATGACCGAGATCGGATATGTCCGGGGGGACGCCACCGCGCCGCAGGGCAAAGGCGTCAAACTGATCGCGCATGTGTGCAACGACCTGGGTGGCTGGGGCAAGGGCTTCGTCCTCGCCGTCTCCCGCCGCTGGCCGGAGCCCGAGGCGGCGTACCGCCGCTGGCACCGCGAGCGCGCGGCCAACGACTTCGGGCTGGGCGCTGTGCAGTTCGTCCAGGTCACCCCGTTCGTCTGGGTGGCCAACATGGTGGGCCAGCGGGGGATGCGGACCGGGAGCAAGGGCGCCCCTGTCCGCTACGAGGCGATCGACACGGCGCTCGCGACGGTGGCGGACAAGGCCGTGGAGCTGGGTGCGTCGGTCCACATGCCCCGCATCGGCTGCGGGCTCGCGGGAGGCAAGTGGTCCCGTGTCGAGCCCTTGATATCCGAGCGGCTGACGGCCCGCGGCGTCGAGGTCACGGTGTACGACCACGGGGACTGAGGTCCCGGATCCGGGTGAACAGCCGTTGCGCACCCGGCGCCCGCCTATTCGATGCCCACGAGCTTTTCCGACGGTCGCAGATTGAGCCGGCCGACTGCTTCCTGCACGTCCTGGGGCCACAGCCACAACCGGTAGACAGGATCGATGCCGAAGTAGTCCTCAGGCCCGTGCAGCACCCGGTCGCGCATGTCCACGCAGTACCGCACCCGCCAGGAGAATGCTTCCCCCGGCTTCAACTGGTCGCCCTCGGCCTTCTTCCTCGCCACTCGGAACAGCTTCTCGACCGCACGGTATTCGTTTGCCGGCAGTGTGTCGGGGTCACTCCAGATGCCCTTCTCCTCCGCCATGGCCTTCTCCGCGGCGGTGAGCAGGAGAGGAAGGTCGAGCTCGCCCGGAATGGACGGGTAGAGGATGAACGTCGCCGCCCAGCCGGCCGCGATCAGGTCGAGGTTGAAGGTCGACCGCTCCTCGCGTGACATGGTCGCGCGTTCTGTCGCCGAGTAGTTGGGCGCGATGTAGGCCAGCAGCCGATGGTTGTCGTCGAACGGGCTGTCAGCAGTACGGATGAACAGGCTCCGGTCCGGGCGTCGGCCGGGCCGGTCCAGCCGGGTTTTGATGTTCTGCGTGTTGAAGGCGGACGCGGCGCTGCCCTGCTCGAACTGCAGGGTGCCGGCGTGCCCCGTTTCGAGCTTCGGCAGGAGGAACTCGGCGAGCCCGGGGGAGATCGGTGCGATGCCCTCCCGGATCCACTCGGCCAGCTGCACGAACTCCTGGTCGATCTCTGCGGCCCGTTCCGCGCTCTTGGCCGTCGTTTCCGGCGTGTCGACGGAGAGCATGCGGACCGGCATGCGGACACGCGGGGTGTCGCCGTCATGGACGTCGACCAGGGGCTGGGAGCCCAGGGACGGCATGGTGGTACCGGCCGGTGACCACAGGATCTGTACGGGATTGATCACGAGGAACCTCCCTGCCCCCTGCGGTATCTCGCCCCGTCTCCCCACTGACGAGAATCGCCCTGTTGCAGCGGCTTCGCAACCGCGGCCCCGGCCGACGGCCCGGCGTGCGGGATCGACGAGGGCGTGCCCGCCGCCTCGGGCACGCCCTCGTCGTACGAAGTACGGAGCCTGACTCAGTACACGGCCACGCCGTACGCGGCGAGTGCCTCGCGGACCGGCTGGTGCAGCGCCGTGCCGTTCGTGCCCGTGCAGCCGGAGCTGCCCGAGTGGATGCCCAGCGCCGTCGAGCCGGCGAAGTGGGCGCCGCCGCTGTCGCCACCCGCGGAACAGGCCGTGGTGCGGACCAGGTTGTGGACCGGGCCCTCGCCGTAGTTCACGGTGACGTTGACCGCGGTGACCGTGCCGCTGGTCACGCTGGTGGTCGAACCGGACTTGCGCAGCGACTGACCGACGATGGCGTCAGCCGCCGAGCTGATGTCCTGGTAGCTGCCGTTGTACAGGTTGACGTTGCCTGCCGGCGCGGATCCGTTGGTGTAGCGGACGATGCCGTAGTCGTTGGTGGGGAAGCTGGTGCCCTCGCGGATGCCGATCGAAGGCCCGCCGGACGTCGCCGACCAACTGCTCGCCGCGTTCGTGCAGTGCCCTGCGGTCAGGAGGTAACGGGTCGTCCCCTTGGAGACGTTGAACGCCGCGGAGCAGCGGTAGCCGCCGCCGTAGATGGCGTCGCCCCCGGCGACCTCCTTGGTGAACACGCCGGGCACGCGGGTGATGCGCACGCTGTCGCCGAGGCCGGCGGCGACCTTCTTCAGGCGGGCCATGGAGGCCGGGGACACCGACCTGTCGGCCTCGATCGCGACCTGGTTGGTCGAGGGGTCGACACCCCACGAGGTTCCGGTGATGCGGGCCTTGGTCCGCAGGGTGTTCATGGCCGACCGCAACTGCGCCCTGCTGCGGGGGACGATCTCGGCGCGGGCGCCGGTGGCACGGACCTCATCGGCGGTTGCGGCGTCCGTCACCGTGACGACCAGTTCCCCGGTGGTGGGGTCGAGGTACGAACCGGGTGAGCGGTCGCCGAGGTCGCGTGCGAGCGAAGCGTGCTGGGAGTAGTGGGCGGCGGTCGCGGCGACGCCCGGGGCCGGGTTGCCGGCGGCCGGCTCCGGCGCGCCGGCCGCACCGGCGGGGGTGGAGCCGAGACCGACGGCGGTCAGGGCCAGCAGAGCGGGAAGGCAGATGCGCGCACGCAGAGTGCGTCTCATGGGGGGCCTCTCCTTCGTACGAGTCCGTGGGGGATTGCCGTGGGGAACGGCAATGTGGACTGGACCAGTCCGGAGTGCGGACTCAATCTGGCATGACCCTGACACCGACACAAGGGCGCCGCCCGGCGCTTGCGCCTACTGGCCGGAGGCAATCACCGGATAGTGGTCGGAGAGGTTGGTGTACGTGTAGGTGGTGCCCCAACTGGACACAGACCAGGGCGCACTCTGCTCCTTGATCACCCCATTGGTCCAGCCCGCGGGCCGCACATGACCCGCGCGGTGCAGTACGTAGTCGAGGTCCTCGCGCGGGTCGTCCGGGTAGCGCTCCGACGCGATCGAGTTGTCCTCGGTGTCGAAGGAGTGCGGGTGCCCGGTGCGTGCGTCGGCGCCGGCGAGACCGCCGTCGGCGAGCATCGACGCGTACTCCGACGTGCGCGAGTCGACGTTGAAGTCGCCCGCCACGATGACCTGCTCGGAGGCGGGGATGTTCTTGCCGTCCAAGAACGCGTCGATCGCCCTGAACTGACGGCTGCGCATCTGCGCGGCCTCACCGGCGTCGCACCCGGGGTCCGTCGACTGGGCGTGCGTGCCCACGACGTGCACCCGGGTTCCGTCGACGTCGAGCACCACGTACACGAAGCCCTTGTTGGACCACCAGTCGGCGCCGCAGGCGTCCTTGTAGACGTACTGCTCCTTGCGCACGATCGGCCACTTGCTCAGGACCGTGACACCGCCGTCCTCCGGCGTCGTCGCCGAGTACGCGCCGCTCGTCGCGTCCCAGCCGGTCTTGCTGCGGCCCATCACCGGCGTCTGGTGTGGGTACTGCGCGGCGGCCCGGCTCTTGAGCGCGTCCGACGAGGAGTTGTCGAACGCCTCCTGGAGCACGACCACGTCGTTGCCCTGGAAGAACGACGCCGCCGGTATCGCGGCGGCCCGGTGGTCCTGGCCCCAGTTGGGGTAGAGCGTCTTGCTGAACAGGAACGCGTTGTACGTGAGCACCTTCAGCCGCGGGGTGTCCGCGGCCGGTGCGGCGGCTGCCGACGGCGCTGCGGCGGCCAGTGTGGTGGCGGCGAGCACGGCGGACAGGGCTGCGCCGGGGAGGCGGCGGAGCGCGGAGTTCAGCACAGGGTCTCCCGTTGTGATGTGTGGGGGTCGGGGGATGTCCGGCGGACAGCCCCCTCGGCCGGACGTTTCGACCGGCGCCGCACATCAAAGCAGCCGAAGTTACCTTCAGGTAATGGGTCGGGGGACAGTTTCTTTCCCCCGCCGCAACACTCGGCCGGAGCACCGGCCACCACTGCGTGATCGAGCAGATGTACGCCTCGTCCCCCGCCCGGTTGGCATGTCGAACTCCTGGGTGTGCGTCGCCAGGCCCACGGATATGCGTGCGCAAAGCTGATGCAGTTCACCGAGACGCACGACACCGGGTGGGATGGAATGAGCCTCGACAGCCGAGCCGCGGCGGACCGACGGGCCGAGGTCGCGCGGCGCGCCCGCCGGGTGACGGACGCGGAGTGGTTCTCGGCTGCCGCCGTCGGAGCGATCGCCCTCAACGCGGTACTGCTGGGCGCGGAGACCTACGCGGGTTTCGCGGACCAGTGGCAGGCGCAACTGAAACTGCTCGAACACGCTCTGCTCGGCGCGTTCACCGTCGAGATCCTGCTGCGCGCCGTCGCCCACGCCGACCGTCCCGCGGCCTTCTTCCGCAACCCGTGGAACCTCTTCGACATGGCGGTCGTGCTCTGCGCCTTCCTCCCGTTCCTCAGCGAGAACACCACGGTCCTGCGGCTGCTCAGACTCGCCCGGGTCATCCGCACCGCGCGCTTCCTGCCGCAACTGCGCATCATCATCACGGCCATCGGCAAGAGCATCCCCGGCGCGATCAGCTTCCTCCTGGTCGGCACCCTGCTGCTGTACATGTACGCGATGCTCGGCTGGGCCGCGTTCGCCGCCGACGACCCCGAACACTACGGCTCCCTCGGCCGCGCGGCGCTGACCCTGTTCGTCCTCATGACACTCGACGGGCTGGGCGACGCGCTGTACGCAGGACTGCGGATCTCGCCCTGGGCAGTCGTCTACTACGCCTCGTACGTGCTGCTCAGCTCGTTCCTGATGGTCAATCTGCTGATCGGCGTCGTCATCGACTCGCTGGCCCAGGCCCGCGAGCTGGACGAGCGGCGCAGGTCACCCCTCACCGTGCCATCGACCGACACCCCCGTCGCATCCCCGCTCACCACCGAGGTCAGGGACCGGATCGCCGCCGCCAGGGCGCACCTGGAGGAGCTGGAGGAGCTGCTGCCTCAGGTCCCGGCACAGCCCGACAAGGCGAAGGTCCCGCAGAACCCCTGAGGCGGACGGGATGCATGAGTTTCGGCCGCATACTGGAAGACGACCGGAGCAACCGCACAGCCGGGCACAGCACCACCTGGAGACCAGCGATGAGCAGGGCCGCAGCACACGTCGATCCGCCACCGCCCGGCGGCGTGCTGTGGAGCCTCGCCGGAGACATCCGGGCACTGCTCATGCTCCCTGCCGCGCTCACCCTGCAGGTCGCCCACCCGGCGGTCGGCGCGGGCGTCGACGAGCACTCCGTCTTCCGCACCGACCCCTGGGGTCGCGGCGAACGCTCCCTGCGCTCGCTCCAGCTGTGGATCTACGGCGGAGAGGAAGCGGCCGCAGAGGGCCGCCGGCTGCGCGAACTGCACCGCACCATCCAGGGCACCGACGCCCACGGCCGCTCCTACCACGCACTCAGCCCGGCCTACTACTCCTGGGTCCACGCCACCGGCTTCCCCGTCTACCGGCACGCCGCCCGCTACCTGGTGCGCGAACTCACCGGGGCCGAGGAGCGGCAGCTGTATGCCGAGTGGCTCCAGGTCGGCCGCATCCTCGGCATACACGACCGTGACATGCCGCAGACGATCGAGGAGTTCTGGCCCTACTACCGCAAGGTGCTCGCCGACGAGCTGGAGGCGACCGTCGTCGTGAGGGAACTGGTGGCCGTGGACCAGCCGGTGCCGCCGCCGGACCGGGGACCCGTGGCGGTGCGGCTGGTGCTGCGCGCGCTGTGGCCGCTGCTGCTGCCCCCGCTCGCCCGCTTCCGCCGCTTCATGACCGTGGGACTGATGCCGCCCGACGCCCGGGAGGCCATCGGCCTGGAATGGACGGACGCACAGGAGCGCAGACTGCGCCGCTTCGCCCGGGTCGTACGGGCGGTGGTCCCCATACTGCCCGAGCGACTGCGCTATCTGCCCCTGGCCCGCAGGGCGCGGGCCGAGGTCAGGTCAGCCCGCCGCGCGCGATGACCTCCGCGTACCAGCGGGCACTGTCCTTGAACGTGCGCCGCTGCGTGGCGAAGTCGACGTGGACGATGCCGAACCGCTTGCTGTAGCCGTACGCCCACTCGAAGTTGTCCAGCAGCGACCACAGGAAGTAGCCCCGCACATCCGCGCCGTCCTCGATCGCCCGGTGCGCGGCCGTCAGATGCGCCCGCAGATACGCCACCCGCTCCGGGTCCTTCACCTCGCCCGACGGGTCGGCGTAGTCGTCGTACGCCGCGCCGTTCTCGGTGATCACCAGCGGCACACCCGGAAGGTCGTCGCGCAGCCGGGTCAGCAGTTCGTACAGCCCGTCGGCGTCGACCGGCCAGTCCATCGCGGTGCGCGGGCCGGGCGCAGGAAGGAACCGCACATGCTGCTCGGCGCCCGCCCACGGCGAGGGGGCCTCGGAGGAACCCGCGGCGACGACGGTGGGGGAGTAGTAGTTGATCCCCAGCGAGTCGATCGGCGTCGACGACACGTCCAGATCGCCGTCGAGGACGAACGACCAGTCCGTGACCGGGGCCGTGTCGCGCAGCAGATCCGCCGGCAGCCGGCCGTGGAAGACCGGGTCGAGGAAGATCCGGTTGCCGACCGCGTCGATCCGGCGGGCCGCGTCCAGGTCGGCGGCCGAGTCCGAATGGGCCCGCACCGCGTGAAGGTTGAGCGTCAGTGACACCTCGGAGCCCGCCGACAGCTCCGTGCGCAGCACCTGCGTCGCCCAGCCGTGCGCCAGATTGAAGTGGTGCGCGGCCCGCAGGGACGCGAGCGCACTGGTGCGGCCCGGCGCGTGCACCCCGTTGCCGTAGCCGAGGAAGGCCGCGCACCACGGCTCGTTCAACGTCGTCCAGGTCGCGACCCGGTCGCCGATCGCCTCGGCCATGATCCCCGCGTACTCGCCGAACCGCTGCGCCGTCTCGCGCTGCGGCCAGCCGCCCGCGTCCTCCAGCTCCTGCGGCAGATCCCAGTGGTAGAGCGTGGCGACCGGCCGGATACCGGCGGCAAGCAGCTCGTCGACCAGTCGGCGGTAGAAGTCCAGGCCCTTCTGGACGGCCGGGCCGCGGCCCGTCGGCTGGACCCGCGGCCAGGCGATCGAGAAGCGGTAGTCGGTGACACCGAGCCGGCGCATCAGCTCGATGTCCTCGCTCAGGCGGTGGTAGTGGTCGGCGGCGATGTCTCCGGTGTCACCGTTGCGGACCTTGCCCGGAGTGCGGCTGAAGGTGTCCCAGATGGACGGTGTACGGCCGTCCTCGGCAGCCGCTCCCTCGATCTGGTACGCCGCCGTGGCGGTGCCCCAGCGGAATCCGGCGGGGAACCGGAGCGTCGTCGTTGTGTCGGGGCGTGCGTCGAGCGCGGTCATGAGGGGGAACTCCCAGGAGTGAGACGTCTTTCGAAGTGCGCAGAGAGGGTCAGCCCTTGACCGCGCCCTGCATGATTCCGCCGACGATCTGCCGGCCGAGCACACCGAACACGAGCAGCACGGGCAGCGTGCCGAGCAGGGTGCCCGCCATGATCACGGACTGGTCGTGGACGTAGCCGCCGCCGAGCTGGCGCAGCGCCACCTGGACGGTCGGCTCCGACGAGGTGAGGGCGACGATCGGCCAGAAGAAGTCGTTCCAGGCGGCCATGAAGGTCAGCATGCCGAGCACGGCCATGCCGGGCCGGGCGATGGGCACCACGATGGACCAGAAGATCCGCGCGGTCGACGCGCCGTCGACCCGGGCCGCTTCGATCAGCTCGTCGGGCAGCGACTGCACCAGGTACTGGCGCATGAAGAACACCCCGAAGGCCGAGACGAGTCCGGGCAGGATCACGGCCTGCAGCTGGTTCACCCACTGCAGTTCGGCGATGAGCATGAACAGCGGAATGACACCCAGCTGCGGCGGGATCATCATCGTGCCGATGGTGATCGCGAGCAGTGCGTTGCGGCCCCGGAAGCGCAGCTTGGCGAAGGCGAACCCGGCGAGCGTGCAGCACAGCACCGTGCCGACGGTGATCGAACCGGACACGATGAAGGAGTTCAGCAGCGCCTTGCCGATGTCGGCCTCCTCCATCACCGCCTCGAAGTTGCGGAACAGGTTGGAGCCTGGCAGCAACGTCGGCGGCACCTTGGCGAGATCGGCGTTGGAGCGGCTGGCCGCCACGATCGTCCAGTAGAACGGGAACGCCGAGACGAGCACCGCGAGGACCAGGATCGCGTAGGCGAGTTTCCCGCCCTGCATGGTGCGGCCCGCACCTGACTTCACGCGCCGGCGGTTCGGTGCCTTGCGGCCGTCGGTGGCCGGCTGCTTCACCGGCGGGTCGGCGAGCGCGGTCATCGGCCGGCCTCCTTGCGGGAACGGCGGCGCGCGATCAGGGCGTTGACCCCGACGAGCACCAGGATCAGCAGGAACATCACCCAGGCGATCGCGGCGGCGCGTCCCAGGTGGAAGAAGCCCCAGCCCTGTTCGTACATGTACAGACCGAGGGTCTGGTACTGGTGCGCGATACCGCCGGAGATGGAGCCCTCGAACAGCAGCGGCTCACCGAACAGCTGCGTGGCGCCGATCGTCGACACGATGACCGTGAAGACGATGGTGGGGCGCAGCCCCGGCAGCGTCACATGGATGAACTGCCGCCAGCGTGAGGCCCCGTCCATCTCCGCGGCCTCGTACAGCTCGCTGGGAATGGACTGCATGCCCGCCAGATAGATGAGTGCGTTGTAGCCCGTCCAGCGCCAGATGACGATGGTCGAGACGGCGATCTGCGAGGCGACGGTGCCCGTCTGCCAGTCCACCGGGTCGAAGCCGACCAGCCCGAGAACGTAGTTGATCAGGCCGAAGTCGCGGCCGAAGAGCTGGGCGAAGACCAGCGTGGCGGCGGCGACCGAGGTGGCGTACGGCAGCAGCATCGCGGTGCGCAGGAAAGTACGGCCGCGCAGCCGGTAGTTGAGCAGATGCGCCAGCCCCAGCGCCATCACCAGCTGCGGCACCGTGGACAGCACCCCGATGGTGAACGTGTTGCGCAGCGCCGTCCAGAAGAACTCGTCGCCGAGCAGTGCGGTGTAGTTGCCGAGCCCCCGCCACTCCATGTCGCCGGGGGTCTGCAGCTCGACCCGGTACAGCGACACGAACGCCGTGTAGATCAGGGGGAAGAGGCCGAACGCGGCGAACAGCGTGAAGAACGGGGCGATGTAGGCGTACGGCGAGATCGTGCGCCAGGCGCGGCGCACGGCCGGCGGCCTGGGCGGCGAGACCGGCTTCGCGGAAGCGGTGAGGGTCACGGTGCGGCCCTTCGGGGTGAGTCGTTGCGGGGGCGGGGCCTTCGGGCCGGTCCGGTGCGGGGATCGGAGGTGGACCGGCCCGAAGGAGTGGGGGGTCAGCCGATGGTGTTGTCGACGCCCTTCTTCGCGTTCGCCCACGCCTTGTCGGGCGCGGTGCCCTTGCGCTCGACCTCGCTCAGCGCGTTGGTGATCTGCTGGCTCACGTTCTGGTCGTGGACGCCCAGGACCTGCACCGGGGCGGCCTTCGCGGCGTCACCGAAGATCTGGCCGATCGGCGCGTCGGAGAAGTACGGGTCCTTGGCCGCGGCGACCTTCTCGATCGCGCCGGTGGAGGAGGGGAAGTTGCCCTGCTTCTGGAAGAGCTTGGCCTGCTGCTCGGGGGCGGTGAGCCACTCGATCAGGTCGTACGCCTCCTTCTTGTTCTTCGCGGCGCGCGGGATGGAGAGGTAGGAGCCGCCCCAGTTCCCGGCGCCGCCGGGCAGCTTGGCGATGTCCCACTTTCCCTTGCCGGTGTCACCGGCCTGGCCCTTGATGTAGCCGAGCATCCAGGCGGGGCACGGGATGGTGGCGAAGGAGCCGGCCGCGAAGGCCTGGTTCCACTGCGGCGACCACTGGTCGAGCTTGGCGCTGAGCCCGCCCTGAGCGGCCTCGACCGACGTGTCCCAGGCGGTCTTCAGCGCCGGGTTGGTCTCCCAGATCAGCTTGCCGGACGCGTCGTAGTAACGTTCCTTCTCCTGGCCGATCATGATGGAGTACAGGCTGCCGACGCTGTCCAGCCAGGCGCTCTTGGCGGGTGCCTTGGCCTTGTACTGCTTGCCCAGCTCCAGATAGCCGTCCCAGGTTGCCCACTTGGCGGCGAGCTGCTCGCGATCGGTCGGCAGACCGGCCTTCTCGAAGAGGTCCGTGCGGTAGCACATCGCCTCGGGGCCGACGTCGGTGCCGAGGCCGAGGACCTCGCCGCCCTTGCCGGTGGCCGCCGCCCACTTGGCCTCGGCGAACTGGCTCTTGAGCTTGTCCGCGCCGTACTTCTTCAGGTCCTCGAACTTGTCGGCCTGCTGTTGGGTGACCGACGCGATGCGCCCCACCTCGATTCCCTGGACGTCGGCGAGACCACCGCCGCCGGCCAGCCGGGTCTGCAGCGACTTCCAGTAGTCGGCCTCGTCCTCGGTGTCCGTCTGCTTGATCGTGACGTTCGGGTGGAGCTTCTCGTACTCCGCGTAGAGCCCGGCCTCCTTGTAGCCGAAGGATCCGAACAGGTCGACGGTGAGTGTGACCTTTCCGCCCGCACTGTCGGAAGCACCGTCCGACGTACCTCCACAGGCGGCGAGCAGTGCCCCGGCGAGCGCGACCGCACCCAGGCGGACGGCGGCCCTCTTGGCGGCTCGGGCTATGGGCATGGGAAGCCTCCCTTGGCTTCGGGGTGGAGCGAGAGCGCTCTGAGAGCGCTCTCAAATATGCGTCTGGAGCGTGCCCCGCCGGTGGAGGCTCCGTCAAGACTCGAAGACATAACGGCTTGGACTCGGTCCCAAGTCCCGGCCGTGTTCCATCTATTGACACTTGTGTTTCGGGAGTTTTACGTTTTCGGCCATCTGAGAGCGCTCTCAGCCACCCCTACCCGTGATGACTTGAGGTGCTGTTCATGCCAGCCCCCCGCCCCAGAGCCGCCGCAGCGCTCGTTCTGGCCTCAGCCCTGGCCGTTGTCGGTCTGGGCCCGGCCGCCGGACCCGCGGCCGCCGCCACCATCCCCGTAGGCTCCGGCAGCTACTCCGACACCCGCCCCGCCGGCACGTCCGGCCCCACCACCAACACCGGCGCGCCGGTCACCCCCAAGGTCACCACCGCCGCCCGGTCCCGCCCGGTGCCCACCAACGACTGGTGGTCCTCCCTCGCGTTCCAGCGCTACGGCGACAACCCGTACTCCACCCCGATGTACGGCCATCCGCTGACCTACCAGGCCACCGCCGGCGGACTCGACGTCGGCTATCCGACCACTCCCGCGATCGTGGGCGACGGCCGCCAGTACGAGTTCGCCCACAAGCGCGATCTGACCATCGGCCTCGCCGGGCTCAACTCCCCGGACACCAAGGCCGACGACTGGTCCGACTGGACGGTCACCCCCTACTGGTCCGACGGCGCCCGCACGCTGCGCACCACCATCGGCCACGGCATGCCCTTCGTGTACGCCAAGGGCTCCGGCGCCGCCGCGCAGATCACCACCGCCGCCGCCCCCACCGTCTTCGCCGACCAGGGCAACGTCCTCGGCATCACCGTCGCCGGCCACCACTACGCCCTGTTCGCACCGACCGGCAGCGACTGGAGCGTCTCCGGTTCCACGATCACCGCGGGCCTGGGCGCCAAGGACTACTTCTCGCTCGCCGTGCTCCCCTCGACGGACGCGCTCGGGACCTACAAGAAGTACGCCTTCAGCTTCGTCACCGGCTCCAAGGCCGACTGGAGCTACACCGGCGGCACCGTCAAGGCCACCTACACACTGACCACCGAGGCCGAGGAGGGCACCGAGCGCGGCACGCTCCAGGCCCTCTACCGCCACCAGTGGCTGCACACCACCGACAGCCTCACGCCGTACACGTACGTCTCACCCCGCGGCACCATGAAGGTCCGCGAGGCCGCGGCCTTCACCACCAGCCAGAAGGCGTCCGCGGTGCTCCCAGGGCTGCCGAGGACGGACGGCGTCGACACCGCCCGCCTCAAGGGCTATCTGAACGAGGTCGCGAACGCGGCCGACCCGTTCTCCGGCTACACGGACACGTACTGGACGGGCAAGGCGCTCGGCCGGCTCGCGCAGCTCGTGTCCGTGGCCGACCAGCTGGGCGAGAGCGCCACCCGTGACAAGCTCCTCGGGCTGATCAAGGGCAAGCTCCAGGACTGGTTCACCGCAGGCGGCGCCAACGAGTTCTCCTACGACAAGGACTGGAAGACCCTCACCGGCTACCCCGCGTCCTACGGCAGCGACACCGAACTCAACGACCACCACTTCCACTACAGCTACTACGTCTTCGCGGCGGCGATCGTCGCCCAGTACGACCAGGCATGGGCCGCCGACTCCGCCTGGGGCGGCATGGTCAGGACCCTGGTGCGCGACACGGCCAACGCGAGCCGCACGGACACCCTCTTCCCGTTCCTGCGCGGCTTCGACGTCTACGCCGGCCACAGTTGGGCCTCCGGCCACCAGGGCTTCGCCGCAGGCAACAACCAGGAGTCGTCGTCGGAGTCCACCAACCTCAGCGCCGCCCTGGTGCTGTGGGGCTCGGCCACCGGCGACAATGCGCTGCGCGACCTGGGCACGTATCTGCTGACCACCGAGGCGGAGTCGATCGCACAGTACTGGTTCGACGCCGACGAGCGGGTCTTCCCGTCCTCCTTCGGCCATGACACGGCCGGCATGGTGTGGGGCAGCGGCGCCGCGTACGCCACCTGGTGGACCGCCAACCCCGAGGAGATCCACGGCATCAACGTCCTTCCCGTGACCGGCGGGTCCCTGCACCTCGGCGGGGAGAAGGCCGCGATCCGGCGCAACATCGCCGAGATGGAACGGGAGAACGGCGGCCCGGCCGTCGAATGGCGCGACATCCTCTGGGAGTTCCAGTCGCTCGCCGACCCGGCGGCGGCCAAGGCAAAATGGGACGCGGGCAACGCCGGCTACACCCCGGAGCAGGGCGAGTCCAAGGCCCACACGTACCACTGGATCACCACTCTCGACACGCTCGGCGCCCCGGACGCCACCGTGACCGGGGACATCCCCACCTCCGCCGTCTTCACCAAGGGCACGGCACGGACGTACGCCGCGCACAACTACGGCACCACGGCCCGCACCGTGACCTTCTCCGACGGCAAGACGCTGTCCGTCCCCGCCCGTTCGACGGCCACAGGGACGGGCACGGGCAGCACGGACCCGGACCCCGATCCGGACCCGCCGAACGGCAACACCTTCCAGCTGCGCACCGGCGGGGCGCTGACCACGGCGACCGGCGGTACCGCGGGCCGGGACACCATTGCCTCGGCGGGCGGCGTCAACCACGACGGCACCCCGCACCAGCCGCTCGTGTACGAGATCAGAGGCGTCAACGGCACCCTCACCCCCGGCGGCTCGACCGCCTTCCGTCTCCAGCTGGACGCGGGCACCGCCGTCGGACTCGGTCAGCAGGCGAGGATCAGCTACGACCTCACCGGTGACGGCACTTTCGAACGGACCGAGACCTACCACTACTTCGCCACGGACCCCGTGACGGGCTGGGAGGAGTACGCGCAGTCACGCGGTCTCAAGTCGTCCACCGGCAGCCTCGGAGATCTCCGTGGCGGCACCGTCCGCCTGGAGGTGTGGAGTGCGATCGGCAACGGCACGGCCGCGCTCCAGACCGGCACGGACAGGTCCGTGCTGGTGATTCCCTACAGCTGAGCCGCCCACCGGACAGCGGCGGGGCTTCGGCGGTCAGGCCGAGGCCCGCCGCACCAGGGTGGTCGGGGTGATGACGGACGCGGGGGCGTCGCTCCCCGTCTCGTTGAGCAACCGCATCAGCAGTCGCACCATCAGACGGCCCATGCCCTCGATGTCCTGACGCACCGTGGTCAGCGGAGGGTCCGTGGACTGCACGACGGACGCCATGTCGTCGAACCCGACGAGCGCCACGTCCTCGGGCACGCGCACGCCGCGTTCGCGCAGGGTCCGCAGCGCACCGGAGGCCATCAGGTCGTTGGAGACGAAGACACCGTCCACGTCCGGGCGGCGCTCCAGCAGTTCCGCCATCGCGCGAGCCCCGCTCTCCGCGGTGAAGTCGCCCTGGCAGAACAGACCGGGATCGGCGTCGACGAGCACGTCGTGGTAGCCGTCGATCCGGTCGAGCGCGGAGGTCTGATCGCGCGGTCCGGCGATGTGCGCGATGTTCCTGCGCCCGAGGGAGACCAGGTGCCGCACCGCTTCGCGCGCGCCGCCGCGGTTGTCGCAGTCGACGTACGGGACATCCGGGTCGGAGCCCGTGACGGGGCGTCCGCCGAAGACGGCGGGGATCTTGGCCCGGGAGATGAGCGCGGGCAGCTCGTCGTCGTTGTGCAGCGAGAAGGCGAGCGCACCGTCGACGTGCCCACCACCGAGGTAGCGCGCGATGCGGTCGTGATCCTCCGGGCCTTCCACCCACAGCAGCACGAGCTGTGAGTCGTGTGCGGTGAGCTCACGGCTGATCCCGCGGACCTGCTGCTCGAAGAACGGATCCGAGAAGATCCGGAACTCCGGCTCGGCGATGATCACCGCGACCGCGCCGTTGCGCCGGGTCACCAGGGTGCGGGCCGCGTGATTGGGCACATACCCGAGCTCCTCCACCGCCTGACGCACCTTGTCGACCAGCGGCGGACGCACCCCGGCGCCGCCGTTGACGACCCGCGAGGCCGTGGCCCGGGAGACACCGGCACGGGCGGCGACGGCTTCCAGGGTGGGACGGGCTCCAGTGGTCGGCTCGGTCAAGGCGGGCACTCCTCGTCTGCTCCGGCCCGGCGGCGCGGGATGCTGTCGCGACCAGGATATCCGCCGGGCCGGAGCAGGGTGAGAGCGCTCCCACCGGCCGTCCCGGCGGGCCCGGTGCCCGCCTGTCACACCGGTTTCGGGAAGAGGGCGGGCCGGGTGCCCCCGGCCCGCCCTCGCACCGGCCTCAGTGAGCGTGCCCGTGCTCGCCCTCGTGGCTGTGGATCGTGTTCGTCGCCGCGATCTTCTTCCACGACTTCGGCTGCTCCGCGCCCGCGCCTGCACCGGCGATCCGCGCTCCCGCCGCCGCAGCCGACGCCGGCTTCGACGGCTCGTACAGCCATGTGTCGAACAGCGACGCCAGCGGCTTGCCCGAGATGCGCTCCGCGTACCGCACGAAGTCGCCCACCTTCGCGTTGCCGTACGCACGCTCCGCCGGCCAGCCCTTGAGGATCGCGAAGAAGTCCTCGTCGCCGATCTCGTTCCGCAGCGCCTGCAGCGCGAGCGCCCCACGGTCGTAGACCGCGATGTCGAACTGGTTCTCCGGCCCCGGGTCTCCCGGCTTGACCGTCCAGAACGCGTCGTCCGCCGGGTGCTGCGCGTACACGTGGTCCGCCAGCTCCTGGGCCGTGCCCTCGCCCTCCTTCTCCGACCACAGCCACTGGCTGTAGCGGGCGAAGCCCTCGTTGACCCAGATGTCCTTCCAGCCGTGCACCGAGACACTGTCGCCGTACCACTGGTGCGCCAGCTCGTGCACGACGACGGAGACGTTCGAGCCGTTCGCGAACTGCCGCGGGCTGTAGAACGGCCGCGTCTGGGTCTCCAGCGCGTAGCCGCTCGGCACGTTCGGCACATAGCCGCCCAGGGCGTTGAACGGATACGGCCCGAACACCTCGGTGAGCCACTCGGCGACCTCACCGGTCCGCTCGACGCTGGCGCGTGCCGCGCCCGCGTTGCCGCCGAGGTCCTTGCTGTAGGCGTTGAGGATCGGCAGCCCGTCCGCGGTCGTGTCTGTCGTGATGTCGAACTTGCCGACGGCGAGCGTCGCGAGATAGGGCGCCTGCGGCTTGTCGGACCGCCAGTTGAAGCGGGTCCGGCCCAGCTTCGAACTCTGCGACACGAGCACGCCGTTGCTGACCGCCTGGGTGCCGTCGGGCACCGAGACCGAGATGTCGTACGTGGCCTTGTCGAGGGGATGGTCGTTGCCGGGGAACCACCAGACCGCGCCCTCGGGCTCACCCGCGATCACCCCGCCGTCAGGCGTGCGCATCCATGCCGTGTAGCCGCCGATCTTCAGCTCGGACGGCTTGCCCGAGTAACGCACCACCACAGTGACGGGCTTGCCCTTCACCAACGGTGCGGAGGGAGTGACGACGAGTTCGTGGTCGCCCTCCTTGGCGAATGCCGCCTTCCTGCCGCCGACCCTGACCTCGCTCGCCTTCAGCCCGAAGTCGAGATTGAACCGGCTCAGATCCTGCGTGGCGGTGGCGAGGATCGTCGCCGTCCCCTGCAGGAGGTCGGTCGCCGGCTCGTAACTGAGCCTCAGGTCGTAATGGGACACGTCGTATCCGCCGTTGCCGGCGGCCGGGTAGTAGGGGTCGCCGATGCCCGGGGCCCCGGTCGTCGGACCGGCGGCCGATGCCGGGATCGCCAGCACGAGGGTGGCCGCGAGAGCGCTCGGGACGATGAGTCTGCGGTGCACGGATGCTCCAAGTCGTGGGGGTGTACGCACACGTCGACCCTAGGCACGCGCAGCCCTGCGGGTCAGGAGCGAACTCGGCCTTTTCACATGACTGTCACGGGCCGCGGCAGGGGGCGGCGGCGACTCCGTGGCCCGTACGCAGGGGGCCCGTACGCAGGGACCCGTCAGCTCATCGCGTCGACGCCCGTCAGCGCGCGGCCGATGATCAGCTTCTGGACCTGGCTGGTGCCCTCGTACAGGGTGAGGACACGGGCGTCGCGCAGGTACTTGCCGACCGGGTACTCGTCGATGAAACCGTAACCACCGAAGACCTGGAGGCAGTTGTTGCTGACCCGCACCGCTGTCTCGCTCGCGTGGTACTTCGCGGCCGAGGCGTCCGTGGCGTACTCCTTGGGTCCGGCGCCCGCGTCCACCATGCGGGCCACATGGTGGGTGAGCAGCCGAGCCGTCTGGACGTCGACGGCCGAGTCGGCAAGCAGTTCCTGGACCAGCTGGAAGCTCGCGATGGGCTTGCCGAACTGGGTGCGTTGCGTGGCGTACTGGACTGCGCGGAGCTCGTCCGCGGCCGCCTGACCGGTGCGGTGACCGGCGAGGAATGATGTCCGGCCGACGGCCTCGGGCGGGCTCGGGACGCCCGGAGCCCCTTCGGTTCTCGAAGTGCCCTCTGTTGCACACGAGTTGATCCGAGTACCTTCCGCCCCATGCCGATACGTGTGCGAGCCACCCGCCTGACATACAGATCGCTGGCCGCGGCGGCCTCGGCCGCCCTCGTCGCCCTGACCCTCACACCCGGCGGCGCGCAGGCCACTGCGGCCCCGCGGGAGAGCAAGCCCGTCCACTCCTACGAGAACGCGATCCGTGAGTCCGTCTGGGTCGACACCCGCCTCGACGGCGACGGGGACGGCCGCAGCGACCGCGTCGCCGTCGACATCGTCCGCCCCCGCGAACCAGCGCGGCACGGCCGGAAGATCCCCGTGATCATGGACGCCAGCCCGTACTACGCCTGCTGCGGGCGCGGCAACGAGAGCCAGCGCAAGACGTACGACGCGAACGGCAACCCGGTCCAGTTCCCGCTGTACTACGACAACTACTTCGTCCCGCGCGGCTACGCCTTCGTCGCCGTCGATCTGGCCGGAACCAATCGGTCGGACGGCTGTGTCGACGTCGGCGGCCGCTCGGACATCCAGTCCGCCAAGGCCGTCGTCGACTGGCTGAACGGCCGCGCCCGGGCCTGGACCACCCGCACCGGCGGCGAACGCGCCCGCGCCGACTGGAGCAGCGGCGCCACCGGAATGATCGGCAAGAGCTACGACGGCACGATCGCCAACGGCGTCGCCGCCACCGGCGTACGGGGACTGAAGACCATCGTCCCGATCGGCGCCATCTCCTCCTGGTACGACTACTACTTCGCCAAGGGCGCGCCGCTGTACGACTCGGGCCCCGACTGGCTGTCCGACTACGTCGAGAGCCCCGAGGCCAGGGCCCGCTGCCAGGCCGTCCAGCAGCGACTCGTCGACGAGGCGCCGCGCAGCGGCGACCTGACCCCGCTGTGGGCCGAACGCGACTACGTCCCCGACGCGGACCGGGTGAAGGCCAGCGTCTTCGCCGTGCATGGCATGCAGGACCTCAACGTCCGCGCCAAACACGTCGGCCAGTGGTGGAACGAGCTCGCCGGCAACGGCGTCGAGCGCAAGATCTGGCTCTCGCAGACCGGGCATGTCGACCCGTTCGACTTCCGCCGCGATGCCTGGGTGAGCACGCTGCACCGCTGGTTCGACCACTACCTGCTCGGCTACGACAACGGCATCGACCGCGCACCGATGGCCGACGTCGAGCGTGCCCCGGGCGAATGGTCCACCGACCGGGTCTGGCCGCCGCGTACCACCGCCACCACCGCACTGCGCCCCGGAAACGGCAGCGCGCCGGGCGTGGGCACCCTGTCGCTGAAGCCCGCGCGTCCCGGTGCCACCGAGACGTTCACCGACGATCCGGCACTGGACGAGACCGACTGGGCCGGGGCCGTCGACACCTCGACATCCGCCAAGGCCGGGTTCGTCACCCGCCCGCTCGCCCGTGACCTGAGGCTGTCCGGATCGGGACGTGTCACCGTGACCGCCACACCGTCGACGAGCAGTGCGCACCTGACCGCCGTACTCGTCGACCTCGGCCCGGCCACCATCCGCAACTACGCGGCGAGCGGCGAAGGGATCATCACCCTGGCGGGGCGCACCTGCTGGGGCGCGAGCACTGCCGGTGACAGCTCCTGCTTCAAGGAGACCAAGGCGGACACCCTCGGGGTCGGACACACGATCTTCAGCCGCGGCTGGGCCGACCTGGGCAACCACGCCTCGGACGCCGAGGGCGGGCCGCTGACCCCGGGCAAGCCGTACACCATCACCCTCGACCTGCATGCGACGGATCACGTCGTCCCGGCCGGGCACCGGCTCGCCCTCATCGTCGCCGGCACGGACCGCAATCTGATCGACCCGCCCGCCTCCACACCGCGGGTCTCCCTCGATCTCGCCCGCACTGCCGCGAAACTGCCCCTCGTCGGCGGCGCGACCGCCTTCGCCCGCGCGGTAGCCGGGCCCGTCACCGCACCGCGCGAGTCCCGCCCCGGCGGTGTCACCGCACCCCGTTCCGTCCGTCCGATCCCGGGAGGCAGCACCCGATGAGACTCCGCACCTCTCAGACCGCCGGCCGCGGCCGGATTCCCGTCGTCCGCGCGCTCGCCCTGGCCGGCGCCGCCGCCGCGCTCGCCGTACCGCTGGTCACGGCGCCCGCCGAGGCGGCGAACACCCCGCCCCGGACCGGCTTCGAGGTCAGCAACGGCGCACGCTGGACCACCCAGCCCGAGGAGCAGGCGTTCCTCGCCGCCGTGGACCGGGGAAGCCGTGCCATGTCCGTCGACCGGATCGGGACCACCGCACAGGGCCGCCCGGTGCAACTCGTCCGCCTCGGCGCCCGCAACGCCGGCCACACCGTCCTGCTGATCTGCAGTCAGCACGGCGACGAGCCGTCCGGCCGCGAGGCATGCCTGACCACCATCCGCGATCTGGCGCACGCCAGGGACGGCGCGACCCGCAAACTGCTCGCCCGCACCCACATCCTCGTCGTCCCCACCGCCAACCCCGACGGCCGGGCGGCGGACACCCGCGGCAACTCCGACGGCGTCGACATCAACCGCGATCACATCGCACTGAAGACCGCCGAAGGCCGCGCCATCGCCGCGGTCATCCGCGACCGCCGCCCGGACATCGTCTACGACCTGCACGAATACGGGGCCACTCCGCCGTACTACGACAAGGACCTGTTCGACCTGTGGCCCCGCAACCTCAACACCGACGCGGCGGTCCACCGCGAGGCGCAGATCCTGTCCGGGGACCACGTCCGTCCCACTGCCGGTCGCGAGGGCTACTCCACCGGTACGTACGGCATCTGGACCGACCCCGTCACCGGCGATCCCGTCAAGCAGACCGCGGGCGACGGTCAGGAACGCATCCTGCGCAACGCCACCGGCATCAAGAACGCCGTCGGCCTGCTCATCGAGAGCCGTGTCGACTCGCTGACCCCCGAGGAGGAGGCGGACCCGGCCCTCAACAACCGGCGCAGGGTCACCAGCCAACTCGCCGCGCTCGACGGCCTGTTCGCGTTCAGCCGCGAGCGGCACGGCCGCATCGAGGCGGCCACCTCCGCGGCACGGCGATCGGGCCTCGCCGACCGCGGACCGGTCTACCTCGGCGGTGCCGACAACGACCCGGCGACGCCCGAAGAGACACTGCAGGATCCGCCCTGCGCGTACCGCCTCGACGCCGCGCAGTACGGCGACGTGAAGGACGAACTGGTCCTGCACGGCATCGCGGCACGCCCCTTCGGCGGCGGTGCTGTCGTGCCGCTGCGGCAGTCGCAGCGCGCTCTGATCCCGCTGCTTCTCGACGGGCGGGCGACGTATCACCTCACATCGGGGGAACCGATCACCGCCTGTTGAGAGGGGTGACGTGCATCTCATGTGGTAGGGGGTAGCGGAGAGCCAAAGCATTCCCCGTAAACCCGTGAAAGGTGCCGCCGGTGTCGCAGGACGAAGAAGAACGGGGAGGCCGGGGAGATCGGCCGGTGACGGCCGATCTCCCCGAGCCCGCCCATGAGACGGAGCGCCCCACCACGGACCGAGTGGTCTTCGGAGTCACGGCCGTGCTCACCCTCGCCTTCGTGGTGTGGGGCGCGGTCGCGACGGACACGCTCGAAGAAGTGTCGTCCACGATGCTGAGTGGGCTGATCCACAACGGCGGCTGGGCTTTCGTCCTCGCCGCCTCCGGATTCGTGGTCTTCGCGCTGTGGCTCGCTGTCAGCCGCTACGGCAAGATCCGGCTCGGGCAGGAGAACGAGAAGCCCGAATTCCGCACCGTGTCCTGGATCGCGATGATGTTCAGCGCCGGCATGGGCATCGGGCTCATGTTCTTCGGCGTGAGCGAGCCCCTCGCGCACTTCACCACGCCGCCGCCGGGCACTTCGCCGGCGGACGCGGCCGAGGCCATGGAGACCGCCATGGCCACCACGCTCTTCCACTGGACGCTGCACCCCTGGGCCATCTACGCGGTCGTCGGGCTCGCCATCGCGTACGCCTCCTACCGGCGCCGCAGGCGGCAGACCATCAGCGCCGTCTTCGAGCCCCTCATCGGCGAGCGGCACGCCAGGGGGGTGTTCGGCCGGGTGATCGACATCCTCGCGATCCTGGCGACGCTCTTCGGCTCCGCCGCGTCGCTGGGTCTCGGAACCCTGCAGATCGGCAGCGGTCTCACCGAGCTGGGCTGGATGGACAAGGTCAGCACCGCGCTGCTCGTCGGCATCATCGCCGTCCTGACCCTGGCGTTCGTCGCCTCTGCCGTCTCCGGCGTCGAGAAGGGCATCCAGTGGCTGTCCAACACCAACATGGTGCTGGCGCTGTTGCTCGTGGTGTTCGTCTTCGTCGCGGGCCCCACCATCATCATCCTGGACCTCCTGCCGACGTCCATCGCCGCGTACATCGGTGATCTGCCGGAGCTCGCGGGCCGCACGGAGGCGAGCAGCGGTGAGGGCGTCGCCGAGTGGCTGGGCAGCTGGACCGTCTTCTACTGGGCGTGGTGGATCTCCTGGACGCCGTTCGTCGGCATGTTCATCGCCCGCATCAGCCGGGGCCGGACGATCCGTCAGTTCGTCGGCGGCGTCATCCTGGTGCCGAGCACCGTGAGCCTGATCTGGTTCGCGATCTTCGGCGGCGCAGCGATGACGTTGCAGGAAGCCGGACGGCTGCCGGAGGAGTCGACACCGGAGGGCCAGCTGTTCGGTGTTCTTCAGCAGTATCCGATCGCCACGGTGATGAGCATCCTCGTGATGATCCTCGTCGGCATCTTCTTCGTCTCCGGCGCCGACGCGGCGTCCATCGTGATGGGCACGCTGTCGCAGAAGGGCAGCTTCGAACCCGGCAAACTCGTGATCGTGTTCTGGGGTGTGCTCACCGGTGCCGTGGCGGCGATCATGCTGCTGGTCGGCAGCGGCAAGGGCGATGCGCTGGCCGGTCTGCAGAATCTGACGATCCTGGTGGCGGCGCCGTTCGTCCTGGTGATGATCGGCATGTGTGTGGCCCTGATGCGCGATCTGCGTCACGACCCGCTCATCGTGCGCGGCGAGCTCGGCACGGAGGCCGTGGAGTCCGCCGTCATCGCCGGTCACGAGCACTACGACGGCGAGTTCGAGTTCCAGATCGGCCCCGCCACGGACGACGACGCCCCGGGCAGCGCCGCAGGACCTCCGTTGGACAAGCCGCCGATCGGCTCACGCTGACAGGCTCACCCAGCGCGCCCGACGGCCGCCCCGTTCACTCGACGGGGCGGCCGTGGCGTGTCCGGGCCGCTCACTCCGCGAGCGCCGCCGCCGCCTCCGCGCACCCCCACGCCACTGTCACCCCCGCGCCCCCATGGCCGTAGTTGTGGATCAGCAGGCGGCCACCGGGCAGGCGTTGCGTGCCGAGCCGGACACCGCCGCCGCGTGACGGGCGCAGACCCACGAGGTGACCGATGACCCGGGCGTCGGCGATCGCGGGCAGGACACGGGCGCATCGGGCGACGACGGAGGCGGCGGTGGCCGCGTCGGGCGTGAGCGACCAGGAACCGTCCTGAGCCGTCCCGCCCAGGACGAGCCGCCCCGGCTGCGGAAAGAAGTACGTCGTCTCGTCCGACGCGGGATCGGCCGCGGTGAACCACTCCTCGACACCCGGGTTCTCCACCAGCACCAACTGCCCACGCACCGGCCGCATCGCAGGGTCCGGTACGAGCTCCCGCGCGCCGAGCCCCGTGCAGTTCACCACCACAGCTGCCCCGCTCTGCTGCGCCGCCTGCGAGAACGACGCGACATCGCGCCGCTCCACCGTGACGCCCGCATCGGCCAGGCGCCGCTCGAGCCACCCCAGATGAACCGGCATGTCGATCAGCGGGAGCCGGGCCCGCAGCCCCGTCGCGTACCCGACGGGCAGTTCCCCTGTGCCCACCTCGACCAGGCCGTCCACCTTCGCCGCCCACGCCCCGAGCCCCTCGCGCCGGGTGTCGGCGTGCACACCGGGCACGACGCGTACGCCCGTCTCGGCGGAGCGGGCCGCCAGCTTGCCGTACACGCGCAGCGAGGTGAGGGACCAGTCGCCGACCAGCCCTTCGGGCTCGATGCGGTACGGCCACCACAGCGCGCCCGCCACCGCCGACGTGGTTTCGCCCGACGCCTCGCGGGACCACACCCGCACCCGACGGCCGCGCTCCGCGAGCACCACGGCCGTCGTCAGCCCGATGACCCCGCCGCCCAGCACCAGTACGTCGCCGCTCATCCCCGGACGCTAGCCGATCCCGGGGAGGCTCGGAGGGCCGCAAGGCTGGGCAGACTCAGGACATGTCTGCCGAGTACGCGACCTTCGGGCTGGCACCTGCCATGCGGCCCGGGGGCGTCCACACCGACGGCGTCCGCCAAGTGCACCGCGACTTCATGGACTTCATCGTCGACGGCCGGCCGCTGCTGTTCCGCCTCAGCGACCTCGACGCCGTCTCGCCCCTTGCCTCCGACATCCCGCCCGCGATCTTCACCGACCATGTCCGGCGGCTGCTGCTCGACGCCGAGGCACCGCTGGCCGACGGCCGCTACGTGATCTACGGCTGCCCCGAGTGCGAAGGACTCGACTGCGGAGCGGTCACCGCCGTCATCGAGCGTGTCGGTGAGGACGTCGTCTGGCGCGACTTCGCCTGGCAGACGGACACCACCGCCGATCTGGAACTCAACGGCTACCACGGCATCGGCCCGTTCCGCTTCCGCGGCACGGAGTACCGGCAGGCGCTGGAGCAGCTCCTGCCCGATCCGGGGAGTACCGCCCTGCGCCGCCGGGTCCTGCTGATCGGCGCCCGCGTGGCGTTCCTCGCCCGGCTGGCCGCCGCTCTGCGGACCATCGGCATCGGCGCGGAGATCGCGCACGACCTCGACGGCGTACCGGCGGACGAGCTGCGCACCTACGGAGCGGTCGTCCTCGGCCGTGCGGTGGGGGAGAGGGAACGGGCAGCTGTGCGAGACGCCCTCACCCGCGCCGGAGCGGACGTGGAATACGTCGAGGTGCTCGCCCACGTCCTTCCCCTCCTCGTGGCGCGGATCGAGCAAGCGCTGGACCGCAGCCCGGCGGACCGGCGTCGACTGACGGCCCTGTCCGCGGACGAGGGCACGGCCACCATCGAGGTGACGTCCGCGTGCCGCGTCCGGCTCGTCGCGTACCACCTGGGCAGGCTGCACCGGACCCGTACACAGGAGATCTTCGACGGCACTCTGGAGCCCGGCAGCCATCGGATTCGACTGGACCCGAAGGCCGTCGCGGGACGGTCGTACCTCGTCGCCCGCACCTCGGGAGGCGTACTGGTGGCGGAGGTGGAGTGCTGAGACGACCCGGCACGGCGCCTGCCCCAAGGCGACGGCCGTCGTGCCGGGCGCCCCGCGCACCGGCCGCGACGCCCGTGGTCGGTACTGGCTTAGGATCGGCCACCTGATGACTGCAACCCTCGTCGCCAAAGACCTCGCCGCCGGCCACGGCGACCGTTCGCTGTTCTCCGGACTCGACCTGGTCGTCGCACCCGGGGACGTCATCGGTCTCGTCGGCGTCAACGGCGCCGGAAAGTCCACGCTGCTCCGTATGCTCGCCGGGCTCGACCGCCCCGAACAGGGCGAGCTGCGGCTCTCCCCGCCCACCGCGACCGTCGGCCACCTCCCGCAGGAGCCCGAGCGCCGCGACGGCGAGACGGTACGGGCCTTCCTCGCCCGACGGACCGGAGTGGCCGCCGCGCAGACCGCGATGGACGAAGCCACCCAGGCCCTCGTCGACGGCGCACCCGGCGCGGACGACGCCTACGCCGTCAGCCTCGAGCGCTGGCTCGACCTCGGCGGCGCCGACCTCGACGAGCGGGCCGAGGAGGTCGCCGGCTCCCTCGGCCTGACCGTCGGCCTCGACCAGCCCATGACCTCGCTCTCCGGCGGCCAGGCCGCACGCGCCGGGCTCGCCTCGCTGCTGCTGTCCCGCTACGACGTCTTCCTCCTCGACGAGCCGACCAACGACCTCGACCTCGACGGCCTGGAACGGCTGGAGACGTTCGTCCAGGGCCTGCGCGCCGGCACCGTCGTCGTCAGCCACGACCGCGAGTTCCTCACGCGCACGGTCACCAAGGTCCTCGAACTGGACCTCGCCCAGCAGCAGATCACCCTGTTCGGCGGCGGCTACGCGGCCTATCTGGAGGAGCGCGAGACCGCCCGCCGGCACGCGCGCGAGGAGTACGACGAGTACGCGGACAAGAAGGCGGCACTCGAAGGCCGTGCACAGATGCAGCGTGGCTGGATGGACAAGGGCGTGCGGAACGCCCGACGCAAGGCGACCGACAACGACAAGATCGGCCGCAAGATGCGCAGTGAGGCGAGCGAGAAGCAGGCGGCGAAGGCCCGCCAGACGCAGCGCATGATCGAACGCCTCGACAGCGTCGAGGAGCCCCGCAAGGAGTGGGAGCTGCGGATGGAGATCGCCGCCGCACCGCGCTCCGGCTCGGTCGTCGCCACGCTGCGCGAGGCGACGGTCCGCCGCGGCGACTTCCACTTCGGACCGGCGACGCTGCAGATCGACTGGGCCGACCGCGTCGCCGTCACCGGCGCGAACGGCGCGGGGAAGTCGACACTCCTCGCCGCCCTGCTGGGGCGCCTCACCCTCGACTCGGGCCACGCCTCGCTCGGCGCGGGCGTCGTCGTGGGCGAGGTGGACCAGGCGCGGAAGCTGTTCCACGGCACGGAGTCGCTGCTCGACGCGTTCTGCGCGGCGGTCCCCGACACCGAACCGGCCGAAGTGCGCACGCTGCTCGCCAAGTTCGGCCTCAAGGCCGCGCATGTGCTGCGCCCCGCGACGACGCTGTCCCCGGGCGAACGCACCCGCGCCGCGCTCGCACTGCTCCAGGGCCGCGGAGTCAACCTGCTCGTCCTGGACGAGCCCACCAACCACCTCGACCTGGCGGCCATCGAACAGCTGGAGCAGGCGCTCGCCTCCTACACCGGCACACTGCTGCTGGTCACTCACGACCGACGGATGCTGGACGCCGTGCACACCACACGGCGCCTGGAGGTGACCGACGGCAAGGTCACCGAAGGGTGACCCGGGCCCGGCTCAGACGTCCGCAGGGGCTTGTCGGCGCCGGGCCAGCCGGGTGGCGACCAGATGGCGCGGCAGGTGTCGCACGGCCTGCGCGTACGCCTTGTACCGCCAGCCGGTGATGCTCACCGGCCGCCGCCGGGCCAGGTCCTTGAGCGCCTGGGCGACCACGTCGTCGGGGTCGAGCCACACCGCGTCGCGCAGCGCGCTCACGTCCATTCCGGCCCGTTCCTGGAATTCGGTACGGGTGAACCCGGGCACCACGGCCAGCACGCGGACCCCGTACGGGGCGAGATCGACCCGCAGTGACTCGCTGAACGACGTCACCCACGACTTGGCGGCCCCGTAGGTGCCCGCGGGCAGCAGCCCGGCCACCGAGGAGACATTGAGGATCGCCCCCCGGCGCCGCTCACGCATGCCCGGAACCGCCGCGTGCGTGAGCCGCAACGGCACCCGCACCAGCAGGTCGAGCATCCGTTCCTCGTCCTCGACGGGGCTGTGCGGGAAGGGTGCCGCCAGCCCGAACCCCGCGTTGTTCACGAGCATGTCCACGGGCCGGCCCGCATCGGCAAGCCGGTCGGCGACCGCCCGGAGCCCTGCCGGTTCGAGCAGGTCCGCCGGGAGGATGTCCGCAGCGACGCCGTAGACCGTGCGTACGTGCTCCGCGGTTGCCTCCAATCGCTCCTTGTCGCGGGCGACCAGGACGAGATCGCAGCCCTTGGCGGCGAAGCCGCGGGCGAACGCGGCGCCCAGGCCGGCGCTGGCACCAGTGATCAGAACGGTGGTCACAACATGATCGCTTTCGTTGGGAGGAGCGGAGGGAACGGGAGAACGGGTGAGCGCGTCGTCCCCGTCAGAGCGACGGCCGGAAGCCGGCGGTGACGGGCGACCGGTACGCATGGGCCACGTCGAGCAGGAATCTTCGCTCGTCGTCGAGGTCGCTGCCGCCCATCACGGGCGCGCTGAACGAAGGGGTCTGCCGGGGCAGTCCCGCCGCTGCCGCACGCCGTGCCTCCCTGATGACGCACGCCAGTACCGCGGCCTGCGACGGCCCGGCGGACGCCTCCGCGGCATCCCGGCCGATGCTCCTGAGATGACTGCGTGCCAGGTCGTGCGTGTCCGGTGCCACGTATTCGCCCAGCATCAGGATCGCGTCGCGCGTTTCGATGACCTTGCGGTACACGAGGAGATCACGGGGCAGCGGTGGCCACAGCAGTTCCACCCACCGCGTCGCACGCGGCCGGTGCAGGGCGACCTGCGGCACGGACTGCACCAGGTCCCGCCACAGCGGCCACAAGTGCCACGCGGCCGACATGTCGGCCGCCGTCCGGCGCAGCAGATAGAGCGTCGGGAGCAGGACGGCCACCGCGCGCAGCACACCGTGCATGTTCATCAGCAGCGGCAGGTACGGCATCTGCCAGGCCGTCCCGAACAGCGCCTTGAGGAGGTAGCCGACCCAGAAGAGACCGGCCAATGCGGTGCCGAGACCGAACAGCCGCAG
This sequence comes from Streptomyces sp. NPDC043812, assembly GCF_056436245.1. Lineage (NCBI taxonomy): Bacteria > Bacillati > Actinomycetota > Actinomycetes > Kitasatosporales > Streptomycetaceae > Streptomyces > Streptomyces sp. NPDC043812. Next base: position 57,763 of record NZ_JBWKCY010000013.1, on the reverse strand, counting down.
ACCGGCGGCCAGTCCGGGATTCTCCGCCCGTCGGCTGTAGCGCCAGCAGACGAAGACGCAGACGGTGTTCGCGAGCAGGTGGGCGAACATCAGGGTGAGCCAGTAGGACAGGGGCGGCACCGGGTCGCCGCCAGGAGGGATGCCGTGCCGCCCGTGCGGGGGTGCGACCACGTCGAGCACGAGCATGGCGCCCAGGAGCACGACCGTCGCGCCGCTCGACGCCCATTGCCACTTCCGGCCGGTCGTGGTGCCGCAGACGAAGTACAGCACCGCACCTGCCGAGAGCACCCCGGTCAGATTCCGTACGAGGCCGACGACATGGACCAGGTCGGCGTCGCGCTCTGCGAAGGCGATGACCGACGGCAGGTTGAGCGTCATCGCGGCGGCCGCCGTGGCCACGGCCAGCCACAGGCCGCGCTGTCGCGGGGAGTTCAGAGCGGAACGGGAACGCAGCAGCACCGCGAACCAGAGAAGGAGCACACTGGGGACGGCGAGCCAGTCGCCGAACGCCGCTATGTCAGCCTGCATCGGACGACCTCACCCCGAGGGCGGAACCGAGCTTCTCCAGCGCTCCGTGGGGCTCCCTGCCGGGCATCGCGCCTGCCTTCGTACGGATCAGGCTGGCCAGCATCTCGGCCTCCTGCTCCTCGCGCGTGGTGTAGTCGGTGCGCCCGCGGACCACCGGAATCCCGTTGCCGCTCTCCTCGCCCTCGAGGAAGTTGTGGCCGAACAGGATGTGCCCGAGCTCGTGCAGGACGATGTGCTCCTGGTGCAGCCGCGACGTCCGGGCCTCGTAGAAGACGTAGTCGACGCTGTCCGTGCCCACCCACAGTCCGCAGACGCCGGACTGCGCGGCCTCCTCGGGCAGCGGATGCAGCTGCACGGGGCGGCCGCGCCGCTCGGCTATGCGGGTACACAGATCATCGAGGGAGAAAGGTTTCGACAACTCCAGATGACTGAGAATCGCTTCACAGCGCTTGCGTAATGCGGCTTGCCCGTATGGCATGTTCTCCCCGTTCGAACCCCTTCTCGGGCAGCGTCGATAGGCAGGTGTGGAAACGGTCATGGTGTCCTGAGCCTTCCAACGGCGTCGGGGACCGTGGTCCTCAGCGTGTCGGGCGGAGACCGCACACCGTGGCGGCGGGCGGACTCCCGTCATCCCTACAGACTGGCCGCCTGCCTTGGCAAGGCAGGGCAGGACCGGTGCTGATGATCAAGCCATCCGCCCACCGGTCCTGCCCCGGGACGCCACTCCTCGGCCGCGGTCCTTCCCGCGGTCCGGCAGACCTGCCCTCCGCAGGGCGTCCGCCATCGCACTGTGGGAGGGCGTGGGAACGTGCGGTGCCCGGCCGGGCGGATCCGGGACCCCCGCCGCACCGGGTGACGGTCCGACACCGTATGACCTCCGGGTCCGCGTTGTGTCCCGGCACGGCAACGGGCCCACGGGGCACGACAACTTTCGGTACCCCTCGCCGATCTACTCCGATGACCCGCCCGCCTCATGGGCACAAATCAGGAAACGGGGTACCAAGATGTTCCGCAGCACCAGCACGCTCGCCCGGCGCGCCGCCGCTTCCGTCGCCGTTCTCGGACTCGGCCTGTCACTGGCCGCCGTCTCCCCGGCCGCGGCGTCCACGGTGGAGCCGCCGCGCTACACGGCGAAGGAGATCTCCGCCTTCCTCGAGGTGTTCTACGGCGAGCACGGTCCCTCCGCGTCGGACCGGGAGTACCGCGTCTCCGACCACCTGAAAGGGCTGCAGGCCGCGAACGAGGGCTTCGACGTCATCCTCTGCGCGCAGAACACGCCGCAGTCGGTCGACATCGGCAGGGTGACCACTGCCCAGTCGGCTCGTACCGGCTGGGCGACCGTGACCACCCACTGGGGAGCGAAGGGCGAGGTCACGCGAAGCTGACGGCCTACGTGGACCTGGACGCCACGAAGCCCATGAAGCTGCAGCACGTCGAGTGCGACCCTCAGAGCTGATCCACCCGCAGCGTGGGGGCGGCGGCCCGACCGCCGCCCGCGGACATGCCAGGAGCCCCGCGACCGACCCGGTCACGGGGCTCCTGTGTGTCGTCAGCGACGGCCTTCGGGGCCGGTCAGGCCCGCCCGGCGCAGTGCGTCCGCCATCGCGCTGTTCGCCGGCGGCGGCGCCTGCCGCTCCGCGCGGCCGCCCTGCTGCTTGCGCTGCTGAGGCGGCCTGCCACCGCGCTCGCCGCCACGCTCACCACCGCGCTCGCCCCGCTCGCGCTGGCGCGGGCCGCCGCCCTGCTTCGGGGCCGCCTCGTCCTCCAGACGCAGCGTCAGGGAGATGCGCTTGCGCGGGATGTCGACGTCGAGCACCTTCACCTTGACCACGTCACCCGGCTTCACCACGTCCCGCGGGTCCTTGACGAATGTCTTCGACATCGCCGACACGTGCACCAGACCGTCCTGGTGCACCCCGACGTCCACGAACGCGCCGAACGCGGCGACGTTCGTCACGACGCCCTCGAGGACCATCCCGGACACCAGGTCGCCGATCTTCTCCACGCCCTCCTTGAAGGTGGCCGTCTTGAACGCGGGGCGCGGGTCGCGTCCCGGCTTCTCCAGCTCGCGCAGGATGTCCGTCACCGTCGGCAGACCGAACGTCTCGTCGACGAATTCGCCCGGCCGCAGCGAACGCAGCACCGACGTGTTGCCGATCAGGGACGCGACTTCGCCGCCCGACGACTTCACCATGCGCCGCACGACCGGGTACGCCTCCGGGTGCACGCTGGACGCGTCCAGCGGGTCGTCCCCGCCCCGGATCCGCAGGAAGCCCGCACACTGCTCGTACGCCTTCGGACCCAGCCGCGCCACGTCCTTGAGTGCCTTGCGGGAGCGGAAGGGGCCGTGCGAGTCCCGGTGCGTCACGATGTTCTCGGCCAGCCCCGCCCCGATGCCCGACACCCGTGAAAGCAGCGGCGCGGACGCGGTGTTGACGTCGACGCCGACGCCGTTCACACAGTCCTCGACGACCGCGTCCAGCGAGCGCGAGAGCTTCACCTCGGACAGGTCGTGCTGGTACTGGCCGACACCGATCGACTTCGGGTCGATCTTCACCAGCTCGGCCAGCGGGTCCTGCAGCCGCCGCGCGATCGACACGGCGCCGCGCAGGGACACGTCGAGTCCGGGCAGCTCCTGCGAGGCGAACGCGGAAGCCGAGTACACGGAGGCACCCGCCTCCGAGACCATCACCTTGGTCAGCCCCAGCTCCGGATGCCTGTCGATGAGGTCACCGGCGAGCTTGTCGGTCTCGCGGGAGGCGGTGCCGTTGCCGATGGCCACCAGGTCGACGGCGTGCTCCTTGGCGAGACGTGCCAGCTTGGCCAGCGACTCGTCCCACTTGTTCGCGGGGACATGCGGATAGATCGTGTCGGTGGCGACGACCTTGCCGGTCGCATCCACGACCGCCACCTTCACACCCGTACGGAAACCCGGGTCGAGCCCGAGCGTCGCGCGGGTGCCCGCAGGGGCGGCGAGCAGCAGATCGCGCAGGTTCGCCGCGAACACGCGTACCGCCTCGTCCTCGGCGGCCGTGCGCAGCCGCAGCCGCAGGTCGATACCGAGGTGGACCAGGATGCGCGTGCGCCAGGCCCAGCGCACCGTGTCGCCGAGCCACTTGTCACCGGGCCGCCCCTGCTGGGAGACGCCGAAGCGGGACGCGACGATCCCCTCGTACGACGAGGGGCCGTCCACCGGCTCCTCCGGCTCCAGCACCAGGTCGAGGACCTCCTCCTTCTCGCCCCGGAACATCGCGAGCACCCGGTGCGAGGGAAGCTCGGTGAAGCCCTCGGCGAAGTCGAAGTAGTCGGCGAACTTGGCGCCCGCCTCCTCCTTGCCGTCCCGCACCTTGGCCGCGAGCCGGCCGCGCGTCCACATCCGCTCGCGCAGCTCGCCGATGAGGTCGGCGTCCTCGGAGAAACGCTCCGCCAGGATCGCCCGCGCGCCGTCCAGCGCGGCGGCGGCGTCCGCGACGCCCTTGTCCGCGTCGACGAACGCCGCGGCCGCGGCCGACGGGTCCACCGACGGATCGGCGAGGAGCCCCTGCGCCAGCGGTTCGAGGCCCGCCTCACGCGCGATCTGCGCCTTGGTGCGCCGCTTGGGCTTGAACGGCAGGTAGATGTCCTCCAGCCGCGCCTTGGTGTCGGCTGCCCGCAGCTGGGCCTCCACCTCGTCGGTGAGCTTGCCCTGCTCCCGTACGGACTCCAGGACCGCGGCGCGCCGTTCCTCCAGCTCCCGCAGATACCGCAGCCGCTCCTCGAGCGTGCGCAGCTGCGCGTCGTCGAGCATCTCGGTCGCTTCCTTGCGGTAGCGCGCGATGAACGGCACGGTCGACCCGCCGTCGAGCAGCTCGACGGCCGCCTTCACCTGCCGCTCCCGTACGCCGAGCTCCTCGGCGATCCTGCCTTCGATGGACGTCGTCACGGTTCCCCGACTCGCCTTCTCGTGCTGGCTGTGCTTGAGCCTGCATTGTGCCGGGTCGGGCCGTGTCGTGTCGCGGTGCGCTCACGCCCGGCGGGTCCGGCCCCCGGCGCGCGAGGCGCCGCCGAAGAGCTTGGCGAGCAGACGGAAGGGCAGCGTCACCACTGTGGCGATCGCCGAGCCCACCGTGCGGAGTGCGTCTGCAATGGCACGGAACAAGGTCCACCTCCGGTGTCGGGTACGGGACCTGTCGGGTTGCCACTCCCGCCCGCGCCGAACCCGGGCTCAGTCCTGGCCGGTCGCGTCCGCGGGGAACGCGCCCGCCGCGAACGCCGTCATGAGGAAGCCGCGGCCGAGCTCTGTCAGCCGGTCGACGCCGTCCGCGCCCAGGTGCTCGTACGGAGCCAGGTCCATGCGGTCGGTGTGGTCCTCGACCTCGGCGCGCAGCGCTGCGCCCCGGTCCGTCAACCGGCCTTCGGCGTCGAGCAGTTCGCGCTCCCGCAGCCGTTCCTGGGCCGCGTCCCAGTCCGAGCGCCGCCAGCCGCGCGTGGCAAGGATCCAGCGCGGGGCCATGCCCTTGCCGGTGGCGGTGTGGCTGACCAGTGCCTCCAGCGGGTCGAGTCCGGCGAGCAGCAGGGCGGCGAGGTGCGCGTCGCCGCGGTGTTCGCGCAGCAGGGTCGCGGCGTGCCAGTACGCGAGGTGCGGCTCGGCGGGCACGGGGAGATCGGCGTGCGCCGCGTACAGCGGACGGGCGTGCGGCGTACAGCCCTCGGCGGCGCGCAGGGCGAGCTCCGCGGCCTCGGCCAGTTCCGCGGACGCGAGCACCTCCTCGCCGAGGAGCCGCCGCATCGTGGCGTCGACGGCGCGCAGGCGCGCATCGAGCACGACCTCGGGCGTGGCGGTGTCCCACACGGCGGGCAGGTGCCGGGAGATCAGCTCGGGGTTGAAGTTGTAGAAGGTGGCGGCCACCGCGCCGGGGCCGACCGCGCCGAGTGCGGCGGACCGGGCGGCGAAGTAGGCCGCTGCCGGGTCCTCGATGCCCACGCCGGCCAGCTCGGTGCCGAGGTCGGGCGAGAAGTAGACCGTCGAGTGCATCGGGTTGAGTGCGTTGTGGCAGCGGCGTCCGGCGCGCGGGGGCAGAGAGCTCATACCAGCACGTTACCGACTGGTCGGTACGCGAGGGAAGCGCGGGCGGGCCATGGCAGGAAAGGTGGGATCCTCGTCATTGCGGCCATCGGACGGAGCGCGAAGGATGGACGCCATGGCAGAGCGATCCGTCCTCGTCGTCCTCTTCGACGCAGTCCAGAGCCTTGATGTGACCGGACCGGTCGAGGTGTTCGCCGGTGCCGCGAAGGCGATCGGCGATCCGGAGGCGTACCGGGTCCGTACCGCGTCACCCGACGGTGCACCGGTACGGACCACCAGCGGTCTCACCCTCGTCCCCGACCTCGCGCTCGCCGACGCGCCGCGGCCGGACACCCTGATCGTCCCCGGCGGCGAGGGCACCCGGCACTCCGACGGCCGGGTGATCGACTGGCTGCGTGAGCACGGACCGCGTGCGCGGCGGCTGGTCTCCGTGTGCACCGGCTCCCTGCTCCTCGCCGAGGCCGGACTGCTCGAAGGCCGCCGTGCCACTACGCACTGGGCCTTCTGTGACCAGTTCGCCCGCGCCCATCCCGGCGTCGACGTCGACCCCGACCCGATCTTCGTCCGGGACGGGCAGGTCTCCACGTCCGCGGGGGTCACGGCGGGAATCGATCTCGCCCTCGCGCTGGTCGAGGAGGACCAGGGACGGGACGTGGCCCTCACGGTCGCCCGGCATCTGGTCGTCTTCCTGCGCCGCCCCGGCAACCAGGCGCAGTTCAGCGCCCAGCTCGCCGCCCAGACGGCCCGTCGCGACCCGTTGCGCGAGGTCCAGCACTGGGTGAGCGAGCACCCCGCCGAGGACCTGTCGGTCGAGGCCCTCGCCGGCCGGGCGAGCCTGTCACCGCGTCACTTCGCCCGCGCCTTCCACGCGGAGACCGGCACGACACCGGGCCGCTTCGTCGAACGCGTACGGCTCGAACACGCCCGCCGGCTGCTGGAGGACACCACGGACGGTGTCTCCCATGTCTCCCGCGCCTGCGGCTTCGGCACCCCCGAGGCCATGCGCCGGGCTTTCGTCAAGGCGCTGGGCGTCGCACCCGCCGAATACCGGCGCCGCTTCCGGGCGACCGGTCCCGCCCACTGACGTTCCTGCACCGAAGTCCTGCCCCGCCATGTCCCACCCTGCGAAAGGAACGCTCCATGCAGATCGCCGTCCTGCTCTTCGACCGCTTCACCTCCCTGGACGCCGTCGGCCCCTACGAAATGCTGTGCCGTCTCCCGGACACGGAGGTCGTCTTCGTCGCCGAGCGGACCGGACCCGTGCCCAACGACCGCGGTGAGCTCTCCCTCGTCGCCACGAGGACGTTCGACGAGGTGACCCGGCCGGACATAGTCCTCGTCCCCGGCGGTCCGGGCCAGGACGCCCAGATGGACAACGAGGCGCTGCTCGGGTGGCTGCGCGCCGTCGACGCCACCACCACCTGGACCACCTCGGTCTGCACCGGCTCGCTGCTGCTGGCCGCGGCCGGGCTGCTCAAGGGACGCGAGGCGACCTCGCACTGGCTCGCCCTCGACGTCCTGGAGACGTTCGGCGCCGAGCCCACCGGCCGCAGGGTCGTGACCGATGGCAAGTACCTCACCGCCGCCGGGGTGTCGTCCGGCATCGACATGGGCCTCACCCTCGTCGGCAGGCTCGCCGGGGACGAGCACGCGCAGGCCGTGCAGCTGCTGACCGAGTACGACCCGCAGCCGCCCTACGACGCGGGGTCGCCCGACAAGGCGCCGGCCCACCTCGTGGCGGAGTTCAGCACCAAGAGCCGTTTCATCCTCCAGTAGGTCCCGGCGCCCAGCCGAAGCGCGGCGCGCGGCGCTCCAGGAAGGCGGCGACACCCTCCGCGGTGTCGCCGCTGCCGCGTGCCTGCTCCGCCCAGTACGCGTCCCGGTCGGTGCGTCCCGCGGTGAACTCCTTCGCCGCGCCCTGCGTCAGCTGCGAGCGCGACGCGAGGATCCGGGTGAACTCCGCCGCACGCCTGCCCAGTTCGGCCTCCGGCAGCACCTCGTCCACGAGCCCGGTGCGCAGCGCCCGTTCCGCGCCGATCAACTCGCCGGAGAACAGCAGGTACTTGGCCGCCGCGGGCCCCACCAGCGCCGCCAGCCGCCGCGTCGAGGCAGCCGGATAGACGATGCCGAGCTTCGCGGGCGTCACACCGAACAGCGCGTCCTCGGCGGCGAAGCGCAGGTCGCAGGCGGCCGCGAGCTGGCAGCCACCGCCCACGCAGTAGCCGCGCACCACGGCGAGCGTCGGCTTGGGGAAGGCGGCCAGCGCCTCCTCGGCCCGTAGGGCGAGAGACTGCGGATCCTCACCCGGGTCCCGGAGGGAGGAGATGTCCGCGCCCGCGCAGAACGTCTTCCCCTCGCCGGTCAGCACGAGCGCGCGCACGGCCGGATCGCCGGCCAGCGCCGCGAGCAGTTCGGGCACGGCGCGCCACATTCCCGCGGACATCGCGTTGCGCTTGGCGGGGTTGCTGATCACGACGGTCGCGACGCCGTCGGCGACGGTGTGTGAAAGCTGCGGCTGCGGGGACTCGTGCGGCTCCATGCGCCGGATGCTATCCGCCGGTGCCGGACCTGCGATCAGGGCGGGGGCGGACGGCTGACCACCACGGCGCTCGGCGAGGGACGTCCCGGGGTGAGGGCGGAGCGCGGGCGGCGCGGGGTGGGGCGCCGGGCGGGAAAAGAGTGCTGAAACGATCGGCCAGATGAAGCGGACAGAAGAAGATCCTGACCAGTCGCACAACTGACCCTGTCATACGCACCCGGTCAAAACCGATCGAAAGTCAATCAGTTCTGTTCAGCCGCTCGGTCCGGACCAACGGACTACCAACACTTATTACTCGATGGTCAGTGGCAAACGAGCCGAGGGTGGGACTATGGAGAGCCGCGGGAGCGTGCCGGCCCGGCCGCTGTCGTACGAGGGTGTCTGGCGATTCACCGCCCCGGCGGTCGACGTCTCCGTCCCCCAGGCCCGGCGCGCGGTGCGCGATCTGCTGGAGCGCCAGGGCGTACCGGTCTCCGACGATGTGGTGCAGGGACTCCTGCTGATCGTCTCCGAGCTGGTCACCAATGCCGTGCGACATGCGGCCCTGCTCTCGCCCGAGGTCGCCGTCGAGGTCGCCATCGGTGCCCGGTGGGTGCGGGTGTCCGTCGAGGACAACCACCCCTACCGGCCCAAGGCGCTGGAGACCGACTCCGCACAGACGGGTGGTCGCGGGCTGCTGCTCGTACGCGAGATCACCCGTGAGGCGGGCGGGCTGTGCGACGTCGAGCACACCGCGAGCGGCGGCAAGATCATCTGGGCCGAGCTGCCGCTCACCCCGGTGCTGCACGTCGACCCGAGCCCGCTGTAGCCGACGGGCCTGTAGCCGAGGCGCCCGTGTCCTGTCCGGACACGGGCGCCTCGGCGCGGGTTCACCAGCCGCCGGAGGACCCTGTCAGTTCCCTGACCGCCGGACGCGCGGCATCGAGCACGGTCATGAACCAGGCCGAGAACGTGGCCCGCTCATGCAGCTCCGCCAGCTCCTTCGGTGTCACGAACGCCGTCTCGCCGACCTCCTCCGGGTCCGGCTGCAGCGGGGACTGCACCATGCCGACGAAGAGGTGGTTGTACTCCTGCTCTACCAGCCCGGACGCCGGGTCCGGGTGGTTGTAGCGCACCGTGCCCGCCTCGGCGAGCAGCGACGGCGAGATCCCCAGCTCCTCGTACGTACGCCGGGCCGCTGCCGCGAAGGGAGCTTCGCCCGGGTAGGGATGGCCGCAGCAGGTGTTCGACCAGACACCGGGGGAGTGGTACTTGTTCAGCGCACGGCGCTGCAGCAGCAGCCGCCCCTGCTCGTCGAAGAGGAAGACGGAGAACGCCCGGTGGAGACGACCGGGCGCCAGGTGGGCGGAGAGCTTCTCCGCCGTGCCGATGGTGTTGCCCAGTTCGTCGACCAGTTCGAGCAGGATCGCCGGCGATGTGCCGTTCGACGAACTGTTCGGCGCAGTGGCTGGTGTGATCGGCATAACCATCCTTCGCATCGGTCCTCGGCCCTGCGGCCTCGCGCCTGCCCAGTCTGCCGCAAAAACGGGGCTTGTCCGCACTTCGGCAACAGGGCATGTCCGCCCCGCCGTGCCCGGCTGCACAGCGGGGCGGAGCCGTCCGTCAGACCCCGAAGGCCGCCGGATATCGGATCGTGCCGTACGGCTTGATGGGTGAACCGTCCAGCATCAGTGCCATCATCGCATCGTCGGGCACCGCGAAACTTGGCCGGATTCCATGGCGCGAGGCCCGTTCGAAACCGAACCTCGGGTAGTACTCCGGATGACCGAGGACGACCACCAGACCCTCACCACGGGCACGCGCCACATCCAGCACGGCCCGTACGACCGCCTGCCCGGCGCCCTGGTGCTGATACCGGGGTGCGGTCGCCACCGGAGCAAGCGCCAGCGCGGGAGAGTCGCCGACCCGGCACCGGGTGAGCAGCGCGTACGCCGCGACCGACCCGTCGGACGCCTCGGCGACGTACGACAGACCGTCGAGCCATGCCCCGCCGTCCTGCCGCAGGACGTCCACCAGCGCCGCCTCGCCGGGCGTGGGAAAGGCGGCTGCGTTCAGCTCGCGGACGGCGGCGATGTCGGCCGCGGTCTCCGGGCGGGTGCGCCAGCGCGGGTTGGCGGGACGCAGCGCATAGCCGGTGTAGCCGTACTCCGCGCCGTGCTCACGGCGCATGGCGAGCTCCGCGCGGGTGGCTGCCAGCGCCTCGGCCATACCGGGGGCCGCGGGGTCGGCGGCGTCCGCCCGTGCCGCGAGCGGACCGTAGTACTCGTCCCAGTCGCTCTCGGGCTGCCGGTACACGGTGTGCACCGCGTAGCCGGCGGCGGAGGCGGCCGCGCAGTTCTCGGCGGTCGTCCGCAGGGCGTAGTGCTGGTCCCAGAAGTCACGGGCGGCGGCCGAGGGATCGGCCGTCCACTCGCACTCGGTCAGGACGAGCGCACCACCCGGCGCGAGCAACCGCCGCCACGTCACGAGGGCGGTGTCGAAACCGATGGAGTAGGCGGAACTCTCCGCCCAGACGACGTCGAACGACGCGTCGGGGAAGGGGAGTTCGCCCATGTCGGCGTTGACGGTACGGATCGCCTCACCGAGCCCGCGGGCGTCGGCCGACCGCCGCAGCTCGTCCAGGAACGGCTGATGCAGATCGACCGCGGTGACCTGGGCACCGGTCTCGGCGGCCAGCAGCAGTGCGGAGCGGCCCGGGCCGCAGCCCAGGTCGAGCGCCCGCGGACGCGCGGGCAGCGGTCCCGCCGCGGCCAGCAGGCGCAGCGAGGTGGCGTCGGAGCCTGGACCCTGCCGCGGGAGACCGTGGTGCAGGGCGAAGAAAGCGTCGTGCAATGCGTTGTCGGACAACGTGGAAACCCTTGTGTGTGAACGGGCTCCCGTCGACGGGACGACCGCGTCCGGCGTACCGGACCGGTCGGATCAGGATCGGCCGGGAGCCCGGAAGCCGATGACGGACCGGGCGCTGCGCGAAGCAGCCTCAACCGTGACAGTCATCAACCTCAGCTCCTCTCGCCCCGTCAGGGGCTGGTCCGGGACGTCCGTCGTCCCGCACGGCACCCTAACAAGGAGCTCGGTGACAAGGAGCTCGGAGACAGGAACCTCAGTGGCAGAGCTTCGCCTCGTGCTCCGCGTGACCGACCGGCTCCAGCTGGAACGTGCAGTGCTCCACGTCGAAGTGGCCACCGATGCAGCCCTGCAGCTCGTGGAGCAGCTTCTCGTGCCCCACCGCGTCCAGGGTGTCCTGGGTCACCACCACATGTGCGGAGAGCACCGGCATGCCCGAGGTGATCGTCCAGGCGTGCAGATCGTGGACGTCCTCCACACCGGGCAGGGCGAGAATGTGTGCCCGGACCTCTCCCATGTCCACGCCCTCCGGCGCCGCCTCCAGCAGCACGTTCAGGGTCTCGCGCAGGAGCCGTACGGTTCGCGGGACGATCATCAGGCCGATGACGAGGGACGCGATCGGGTCGGCGTACTGCCAGCCCGTCGCGAGGATGATGCCGGCCGACACGAGCACGGTGACCGAGCCGAGCGCGTCGGCGAGCACCTCCAGATAGGCACCGCGGACGTTCAGGCTCTCCTTCTGGCCGCGCACCAGCAGGGACAGGGAGACCATGTTGGCCACCAGGCCGACGAGCGCGAAGGCGATCGTCAGACCGCCGCGGGTCTCGGTCGGTGTGATGAAGCGCTCCACCGCCTCGAAGAGCAGGAAGCCGCCGACGCCGAGCAGGAGCAGACAGTTGGCGAGCGCCGCCAGGATCTCCGCCCTCGCGAACCCGAAGGTGCGGTTCTGCCCGGCCGGCCGGTTGGCGAAGTGGATGGCGAGCAGAGCCATCGCCAGTCCGACCGCGTCCGTCGCCATGTGCGCCGCGTCCGCGATCAGGGCGAGCGATCCGGACAGCACGCCGCCGACGATCTCCAGCACCATCACGCCCAGCGTGATGCCGAGCGCGACACGCAACCGTCCCCGGTAGGCGGCGGCCGCGGTGCCCGTCGGCGGCGGCCCGCCGTGCGTATGCCCGTGGTCGTGCCCTGCCCCCATGAGGATGCCTCCGAGTCGCTCGTCCGATGTGCCCGTCGGCCTCAGTGAACTACGGGTGGGGGGTATGGTCAACACGGTACTGAACACCGTTGTCATGTGCTCTGACCTGCGGAAATGCGTGCAGGTCAGAGTGCGTGCGTGATCACTGGGCGGCGGCTTCGGGGTGCCGGAGGAGCCAGCCCTCCCACGCGGAGGCCACCATCTCGCGCACCTCGTGCGAGGCCGTCCAGCCCAGTTCCTTGGCGATCAGATCGACCGAGGCGACCGCCTTCGCCGGGTCCCCCGGGCGGCGGTCCTCGACGACAGGGGCGAACGCGCGGCCGGTGACCTCGGCCACCAGATCGGCGAGCTCGCGCACCGAGACCCCGACCCCGCGGCCGATGTTCACCGTCAGATCACCGGCGCCGCCCTCCGTCTCGGCCAGCCGCCGCGCGACAGCGAGATGTGCGCTCGCCAGGTCCGCGACGTGGATGTAGTCGCGAACGCACGTGCCGTCCGGGGTCGGATAGTCCGCACCGAAGATCCTCGGCGCCTCGCCGCGGGTGATCCGGTCGAAGAACATCGGGATGATGTTGAACACGCCCGTGTCCGACAGCTCCGGGGCGGCGGTGCCCGCCACGTTGAAATAGCGCAGACATGCCGTCGACAGCCCGTGCGCCTGTCCCGTCGCCCGCACCAGCCACTCGCCGGTGAGCTTTGTCTCCCCGTACGGATTGATCGGCCTGCAGGGTGTCGTCTCCGGGATCAGCCCCGTCTCGGGCATCCCGTACACCGCGGCGGAGGAGGAGAACAGGAACCGTCGCACCCCGGCCTCGACGACGGCCTCGAGCAGCACGGTGAGTCCGGCCACGTTCTCCCGGTAGTAGCGCAGCGGCTGCTCGACGGACTCGCCGACCTGCTTCTTCGCCGCGAGATGCACCACGCCGGTGACCTCGTGACCGGTGAGGGTGTCGGTGACGAGCTCCTTGTCGAGCACGGAACCACGCACCAGCGGGACCCCGGCAGGCAGCCTTCCGGGCAGCCCCGACGACAGATCGTCGAGCACGACGACCCGCTCGCCGGCCCCCGTCATGGCGTGCGCCACATGCGCTCCGATGTAACCCGCTCCACCTGTGATCAGCCAAGTCATGACCGCCACAGTAGAGGGTGCCGGGACCCGCTCCGTCCCGTTCTGCCCGGCCCGACGGGAGCCGCGCGGGGCCGGGGCCACCGCCCGGGTTTGGAGCGCGGGGTGATGATCGACGATGATGATCCCGGCGGGCTCCAGGGCGTGAACGGCCGATGAATTCCCGCTTTCCGTCATCCGATAGCCTCTGCCGACGTGCCGCCGCCCGGGGGAGCGGGCCGAGCCGCCGTGTACCAGCATCGCCAGTTCCAAGGAGTGGGTTCGTCTGTCGACCGCCATCCTCACCGGTCCGCCGGTACCCGGATCGACGCTCGGAGCCGATCTGCGGTCACTGGGCTTCGACGTAGAGGTCGCCCCCCGCCCCGACGACGTCCCGGGCCTCGTCGCGGCGGTGCCCGCCCGTGAGCGGGTCGCGCTCGTCGACCCCCGCTTCGTCGGTCACGTCCACGCGCTGCGGCTGGCACTGACCGACCCCCGATTCCCGGCCGCCGCCGTCCCCGGCGCACTCACCGCACAGCCCGCCGCCCGTGCCGCGCTCGCGGATGCTGTGAGCAGCGTCTCCGTGCCTGTCGGCGCGGCACAGGCGGGCACCCTTGTGGACGGTGTCGTCGCCGCACTCGGAGCCGACGGTGTCGACGTGCACCGACCCGAGCTGGGCTCCCTGGTCGCCGAGGTGCCCTTCGAGGCACAGGAGCGGCACCGGGCGCGAGCCGCCGTCGAGGCCGTGGACGACGAGGCCGTACGCCTGCGCTCCGCGGTCAAGGCGCGCGACGGCTTCTTCACCACCTTCTGCATCAGCCCCTACTCCCGCTACCTCGCCCGTTGGTGCGCACGCCGCGGCCTGACCCCGAACCAGGTCACCACCGCCTCGCTGTTCACCGCGCTGGTCGCCGCCGGCTGCGCGGCGACCGGCACCCGCACGGGCTTCGTCGCCGCCGGACTGCTGCTGCTCTTCTCGTTCGTCCTGGACTGCACCGACGGGCAGCTCGCCCGCTACTCGCTGCAGTACTCGACGATGGGCGCCTGGCTGGACGCGACGTTCGACCGGGCCAAGGAGTACGCCTACTACGCGGGACTCGCGCTCGGCGCCGCCCGCGGCGGCGACGACGTCTGGGCGCTCGCGCTCGGCGCGATGATCCTGCAGACCTGCCGGCATGTCGTCGACTTCTCGTTCAACGAGGCCAACCACGACGCGACCGCGAACACGAGCCCGACCGCCGCCCTGTCCAGCAAGCTCGACAGCGTCGGCTGGACGGTCTGGGTGCGCCGCATGATCGTGCTCCCGATCGGTGAGCGCTGGGCCATGATCGCCGTGCTCACCGCCGTGACCACGCCGCGCATCGTCTTCTACGCCCTGTTGATCGGCTGCGGCCTGGCTGCCTGCTACACCACGGCGGGCCGTGTCCTGCGCTCACTGACCCGCAAGGCCGTCCGTACCGACCGGGCCGCGCAGGCGCTCGCGGATCTCGCCGACTCCGGTCCCCTCGCCGAGGCCGTCGCACGCGCCGCGGGGCCGAAGGTCAGGGCGCTGCCCGGCCTGATACCGCTCGCGGCCGCCGTCACCGGCGCCGTCGCCGTCGTGGCCACGGCCGCCTTCACCGGCTTCGGCACCGTCTGGACCGTCGTCGCGGCCCTGCTGTACGCCGCCACCTCCGGCGTCGCCGTGGCCAGGCCGCTCAAGGGCTCCCTCGACTGGCTGGTGCCCCCTGTCTTCCGGGCCGCCGAGTACGGCACGGTCCTCGCCCTCGCCGCCCACGCCGGGGTGAACGGGGCCCTACCGGCAGCTTTCGGGCTGGTGGCCGCCGTCGCCTACCATCACTACGACACGGTGTACCGCATCCGCGGTGGCACGGGAGCGCCCCCCAACTGGCTCGTGCGGGCGACCGGCGGGCACGAGGGACGGGTCCTGGCGATCTCGCTGGCGGCCTTCGTGCTGACCGACGACTTCACCCTCGCGCTGACGGCCATCGCCGTGGCCGTCGCCCTGGTGGTGCTGGCCGAGAGCATCCGCTTCTGGGTGTCCTCGGGCGCACCCGCCGTACATGACGAAGGAGAACCCGCATGATCGGCCTTGTACTGGCAGCCGGTGCCGGACGGCGTCTGCGCCCCTACACCGACACGCTTCCGAAGGCCCTCGTGCCCGTGGACCCGGCGGGAGAGGGGACGACCACCGTCCTCGACCTGACGCTGGGCAACTTCGCCGAGATCGGGCTCACCGAGGCAGCGATCGTCGTCGGCTACCGCAAGGAGGCCGTGTACGAGCGCAAGGCCGCCCTGGAGGCGAAGTACGGCCTGAAGCTCACCCTCGTCGACAACGACAAGGCCGAGGAGTGGAACAACGCCTACTCCCTGTGGTGCGCCCGTGACGTCCTGAAGCAGGGCGTGATCCTCGCCAACGGCGACACCGTGCACCCGGTCTCCGTCGAGAAGACGCTGCTCGCCGCCCGCGGCAACGGCAAGAAGATCATCCTCGCCCTCGACACGGTGAAGCACCTCGCCGACGAGGAGATGAAGGTCATCACCGCCGAGGGCAAGGGCGTGCAGCGGATCACCAAGCTGATGGACCCGCAGGCCGCCACCGGCGAGTACATCGGCGTCACGCTGATCGAGCCCGACGCCGCCGCCGACCTCGCCGACGCCCTGAGGACGACGTTCGAGCGCGACCCCGACCTCTACTACGAGGACGGCTACCAGGAGCTCGTGAACCGCGGCTTCACCATCGACGTGGCTCCCATCGGCGACGTCTCCTGGGTCGAGATCGACAACCACGACGACCTCGCGAAGGGCCGTGAGATCGCGTGCCTGTACTGACCCGGCTGATCCCCTCGCCGGTCGTCGTCGACATCAACAGCGGTGCGCTGGACGACCTGGCCGGCCTCCTGGCCGACCAGCGGATCTCGGCCTCCGGCAAGCTCGCCTTCGCGATCAGCGGCGGCTCGGGCCGCAAGCTGCGCGACAAGCTCGCGCCCGCGCTGCCCGGGGCCGACTGGTACGAGGTGGCCGACGGCACCATCGACGCCGCGGTCACGCTGGCCGACGGCATCAAGGGCAAGCGCTACGACGCGGTCGTCGGACTCGGCGGCGGCAAGATCATCGACGTCGCGAAGTACGCCGCCGCGCGGGTCGGGCTGCCGATGGTCGCCGTCGCGACCAACCTGTCGCACGACGGCCTGTGCTCACCCGTCTCGACGCTCGACAACGACAACGGCCGCGGCTCCTACGGCGTCCCCACGCCCATCGCGATGGTCATCGACCTCGATGTGATCCGTGAGGCTCCGGTGCGCTTCGTCCGCTCCGGCATCGGCGACGCGATCTCCAACATCTCGGCCATCGCCGACTGGGAGCTCTCGCGCCGGGTCAACGGCGAACCGGTGGACGGCCTGGCTGCCGCCATGGGCCGCGTCGCCGGCGAGTCGGTGCTGCGCCACCCCGGCGGCGTCGGCGACGACGAGTTCCTCACCGTCCTCGCCGAGGCCCTGGTGCTGTCCGGCATAGCGATGTCGATCAGCGGCGACACCCGCCCTTCGTCGGGCGCCTGCCACGAGATCAGCCACGCCTTCGACCTCCTGTACCCCCAGCGGGCCGCGAGCCACGGGGAACAGGTCGGCATGGGCGCGGCCTTCGCGATGCACCTGCGCGGCGCCCACGACGACGCGGGCCTGTTCGCCGAGGTGCTGCGCCGCCACGGCCTGCCGGTGCTGCCCGAGGAGATCGGGTTCTCCACGGAGGAGTTCATCCGTGCCGTGGAGTACGCACCCCGGACCCGTCCGGGCCGTTTCACCATCCTTGAGCACCTCGACCTCACCCCCGACCAGACCAGGGACGCGTACGCCGACTATGTCAAGACCATCCGTAGCTGAACTCCGACCGGTCGTTCACCCGGCAGGGGTGAAGGACCGGCGCAGCGGAGAGCACTGGGGCGGCCGCCTGTACATGCGCGAGATCTCCCTGCGCATCACCCGCCGCCTGGTCACCACCAAGGTCACGCCGAACCAGCTGACCTACCTGATGACCGTCTGCGGCGTCCTCGCCGCCCCGGCCCTGCTGGTGCCGGGGATCTGGGGCGCGGTTCTCGGCGTCGTGATGGTCCAGCTCTACCTGCTGCTGGACTGTGTCGACGGCGAGGTCGCCCGCTGGAAGAAGCAGTTCTCGCTCGGCGGGGTCTACCTCGACCGGGTCGGGGCGTACCTGTGCGATGCCGCGGTCCTCGTCGGCTTCGGTCTGCGCGCCGCCGACCTGTGGGGTCCCGGACCGATCGACTGGCTGTGGGCGTTCCTCGGCACCCTGGCCGCCCTCGGCGCCATCCTCATCAAGGCCGAGACCGACCTCGTCGGCGTCGCCCGCCACCAGGGAGGGCTGCCGCCGGTGCAGGAGGCGGCGTCCGAGCCGCGCTCGTCCGGCATGGCGCTGGCCCGCAAGGCCGCCGCGGCGCTGAAGTTCCACCGTCTCGTCCTCGGTATCGAGGCCTCCCTGCTCATCCTGGTCCTGGCGATCCTGGACGCGGTCAGGGACGACCTGTTCTTCACCCGCCTCGGCGTCGCCGTGCTGGCCGGCATCGCGCTGCTCCAGACGCTGCTGCACCTCGTCTCGATCCTGGCGTCGAGCAGGCTGAAGTGACGGCCGCGCTCACCCTCGGCGCGGTCGTCATCACCATGGGCACCCGCCCCGACGAACTGCGTGCACTCCTTGACTCGGTCGCCCGGCAGGACGGCGACCGGATCGAGGTGGTCGTCGTCGGCAACGGTGCCCCCGTGCTCGACGTCCCCGAGGGCGTGCGCACCGTGGAGCTGGCCGAGAACCTGGGCATTCCCGCAGGCCGCAACGTGGGCATCGAGGCGTTCGGCCCGGGCGGCCGCGATGTCGACGTCCTGCTCTTCCTCGACGACGACGGCCTGCTGGCGGGGAACGACACCGGCAGACGCCTGCGGGAGGCGTTCGATGCCGATCCGGGGCTCGGCATCGTCAGCTTCCGCATCGCCGACCCGGAGACCGGGCTCACCCAGCGCCGCCACGTCCCGCGGCTGCGCGCCTCCGACCCGATGCGCTCCTCCCGTGTGACGACCTTCCTCGGCGGCGCCAACGCCGTGCGGACCAAGGTCATCGAGGAGGTCGGCGGGCTCCCCGACGAGTTCTTCTACGCCCATGAGGAGACCGACCTCGCCTGGCGTGCGCTGGACGCGGGCTGGGCGATCGACTATCGCGCGGACATCGTGCTGACGCACCCGACGCTGCCGCCCTCACGGCATGCCGTCTACCACCGCATGGTGGCCCGCAACAGGGTCTGGGTGGCCCGCCGCAACCTGCCTGCCCCGCTGGTCCCCGTCTATCTCGGCGTCTGGGTGCTGCTCACCCTTCTGCGCCGGCCCACCCTGCCCGCGCTCAGGGCCTGGTTCGGCGGTTTCGCGGAGGGCTGGCGGACACCCTGCGGCCCGCGCCGCCCCATGAAGTGGCGTACTGTGTGGCGGCTCACAAGGCTGGGCCGACCGCCGGTCATCTGACAAGCTCGGTTCTGAGAGCATCTGGGCCGTAGGCAACCCGAAGCCCCGACCTGCAGCGCATCGTGAACACGAAAGTTTCCATTTGTGAGTGACACAACCCATGACGGTGCCATCGCGATGAGCCATGCACCGTCTCCCGACGACGGCCTGTCGCCGGCACAGCTCGCCGCCAAGTACGGGCTGTCGGTGAGCGGCGCGCGTCCCGGCCTGGCCGAGTACGTCAGGCAGCTGTGGGGGCGGCGCCACTTCATCCTGGCCTTCTCGCAGGCCAAGCTGACGGCCCAGTACAGCCAGGCCAAGCTCGGCCAGCTGTGGCAGGTGGCGACCCCGCTGCTCAACGCCCTGGTCTACTTCCTGATCTTCGGGCTGATCCTGCAGGCGAACCGGGGCATGTCGACGAGCATCTACGTCCCCTTCCTGGTGACGGGTGTGTTCGTCTTCACCTTCACGCAGAGTTCCGTGATGGCCGGCGTCCGGGCGATCTCGTCCAACCTGGGCCTGGTGCGCGCCCTGCACTTCCCGCGCGCGTCACTGCCCGTGTCGTTCGCGCTCCAGCAACTCCAGCAGCTGATGTTCTCGATGATCGTGCTGGTGGTGATCGTGGTGGCCTTCGGCAGCTACCCGACGTGGTCGTGGCTGCTGGTCGTGCCCGCGCTGGCGCTGCAGTTCGTGTTCAACACGGGCCTGGCCCTGATCATGGCCCGGCTGGGTTCGAAGACGCCGGACCTGGCCCAGCTGATGCCGTTCATCATGCGTACCTGGATGTACGGATCGGGTGTGATGTTCTCGATCCCGATCATGCTGCAGGACCGGCCGGCGTGGATCGCGGACATCCTCATGTACAACCCGGCCGCGGTCTACATGGACCTGGTCCGGTTCGCCCTGATCGACGGCTACGGCTCGTCGAACCTGCCCTCCCACGTGTGGGCGGCGGCGCTGGGATGGGCGGTCCTGATCGGCTGCGCGGGCTTCGTGTACTTCTGGAAGGCTGAGGAGCGGTACGGCCGTGGCTGACGAAAAGAGCGAGCACGACGTGAACCCGGCCGAGGCACGCGTCCCCACGGTCATCGCCGACGATGTGCACATCGTCTACCGCGTCAACGCGGGCGGCGGTGGCCGGGGCAGCGCCACCGCGGCGCTCAGCCGGATCATGGGCCGGGGCAAGGGCGAACCCCGGGGTGTGCGCAAGGTGCACGCCGTCCGCGGAGTCTCCTTCACGGCATACCGCGGCGAGGCCATCGGCCTGATCGGCAGCAACGGCTCCGGCAAGTCGACCCTGCTGCGGGCCATCGCCGGCCTGCTGCCGGCGGAGAGCGGCAAGGTCTACACCGACGGACAGCCCTCGCTGCTCGGTGTCAACGCCGCGCTGATGAACGACCTCACGGGCGAGCGCAACGTCATACTCGGCGGCCTGGCCATGGGCATGTCGCGCGAGGAGATTCGCGAGCGCTACCAGGGAATCGTCGACTTCTCCGGCATCAACGAGAAGGGCGACTTCATCACGTTGCCCATGCGCACGTACTCCTCCGGCATGGCGGCCAGGCTCCGTTTCTCGATCGCGGCCGCCAAGGACCACGACGTGCTGATGATCGACGAGGCGCTGGCCACCGGAGACCGCCGGTTCCAGATCCGTTCGGAGGAGCGCATCCGCGAGCTCCGCAAGGAGGCCGGCACGGTCTTCCTGGTCAGCCACAGCAACAAGTCCATCAGGGACACCTGCGACCGCGTCCTGTGGCTGGAGAAGGGCGAACTGCTGATGGACGGCCCCACGGACGAAGTGATCAAGGCGTACGAGAAGGAGACCGGCAAGTAGCCGCGCCCGCGCCCGCGCCCTCGTCCCCGCACTCCGCAGGACCCCCGCCCGCATCAGGCCGGCGGGGGTCCGGTGTGTCCGGCTCGTCATGGCCCCGGCGGAATGCGCCACGATCGTCAAGCAATGGTCAAGTTCCGTGCGCCGGGGGAAGGTTGAGCCGAATACGGGCGTTGGTCCCGGTGTGCGCAACACCCCGGGGCTGCGTCACGCGTTGTACAACGTAAGCTGTAGCAGTGCTGAATCGCGGCAAGTGGGGCGATTTTTCCTTTACTCCTGCGGTGCCGGACGGCCGTCGGAGGCAGCAGGATACGGCGGCGTGTCCGAAATAGGATGTATTGGGTCGGCAGTGTAGAACGGGAGATGTGACGGCCATGACGGAAACTCTCCAGCTCCGCGAGACTTTCGCCGTCCCCGTAGTGCCGGGCAGTGGACAGTGACGGGCGCCCGGCAGGCGCGTCGGGTCCCCGCCCGCGCCACCCTCGACAAGGCCGCCGACGAGAACTTCCCCGTCGCGCCCTTCTTCCTGCCCCGCGCGTGGCGTGACGACCTGATGGCCGTGTACGGCTACGCCCGGCTCGTGGACGACATCGGCGACGGCGACCTCGCTCCCGGCGGAGCCGACGCCCGCCTCCTCGGCGTCGCCCCCGAGCACGCCGACGACCCGCTCGCCCTGCTCGACGCCTTCGAGACCGACCTCGGCCGCATCTTCGACCCTGCGGGGCTGACCCCGCATCACCCCCTGCTGCGCGCACTGCGGCCCACCGTCCGCCGTTGTTCGCTCACCCCCGAGCCGTTCCTCGGTCTGATCGCGGCCAACCGTCAGGACCAGCACGTGCGCCGCTACGAGACCTGGGACGATCTGCACGCCTACTGCCAACTGTCCGCCAACCCCGTCGGCAGGCTGGTCCTGCAGATCACGGGCACCGCGAGCCCCGAGCGGATCCGCCGCTCCGACGCCGTGTGCACCGGTCTGCAGATCGTCGAGCACCTCCAGGACGTCGCCGAGGACCTGGCACGCGACCGCATCTATCTGCCCGCCGAGGACCTCAAGCTCTTCCATGTCACCGAGGCCGACCTCGCCGCGCCCACGGCGAACGCGTCCGTGCGCGCACTGATCGGCCACGGCGTTCAGCGGGCCCGCGAACTGCTCGACGAGGGCACGCCGCTCGTGGACAGTGTGCACGGCAGGCTTCGGCTGCTCCTCGCAGGTTTCGTCGGCGGTGGGCGTGCCGCCCTCGCCGCGATCGCCGCGGCCGGACATGATGTGCTGCCCGGACCACCCAAAGCCGCAAAGGCCCATGTGCTGCGCGAAACGGGTGTGGTCTTGCGAAGAGCACGTAGAGAGGGATGAGCCGGACGATGGAGGGATCGACACAGATGCCCGCGCCGGTGCAGGCCGCGTACAGCTACTGCGAGGCCGTGACCGGGCAGCAGGCCCGCAACTTCGCCTACGGCATCCGACTGCTGCCCGCCGACAAACGCCAGGCCATGTCGGCGCTGTACGCCTTCTCGAGGCGGGTCGACGACATCGGCGACGGTGCGCTGACGGCCGGGGCCAAGCACGCCAGGCTCGAGGGTACCCGCGAACTGCTCGACCGCATCCGGCGGGGCGCGGTCGAGGACGACGACACCGACCCCGTCGCCGTCGCACTCGCCGACGCGGCACGCCGCTTCCCGATCCCGCTCGGCGGACTCGACGAGCTGATCGACGGCGTCCTCATGGACGTGCGCGGCGAGACGTACGAGACCTGGGACGACCTCAAGGTGTACTGCCGCTGTGTCGCCGGGGCCATCGGCAGGCTCTCGCTGGGCGTCTTCGGCACCCAGCCCGGCACGCGCGGAACCGAACGCGCCGCCGAGTACGCCGACACGCTGGGCCTCGCGCTCCAACTCACCAACATCCTCAGGGACCTTCGCGAGGACGCGGGCAGCGGGCGCAGCTACCTGCCGACCGACGACCTGGCCAAGTTCGGCTGCTCGGACGGCTTCCGCAGCGCGGCCCCGCCGGCCGGCTCCGACTTCGACGGCCTGATCCACTACGAAGTGCGGCGCGCCCGGGCCCTGTTCACCGAGGGCTACCGGCTGCTGCCGATGCTGGACCGCCGCAGCGGCGCCTGCGTCGCCGCGATGGCCGGCATCTACCGCCGGCTCCTCGACCGCATCGAACGCGACCCCGAGGCAGTCCTGCGCGGCCGTGTCTCCCTGCCGGGCCGCGAGAAGGCGTACGTCGCCGTCCGTGGCCTGTCCGGCCTCGACTCGCGCCGGATCGGCCGCCGCCCGAACGGGGGCCCCGCATGAGGCCCCCGCACACGCGCCTCGCTCCGGTGAGCGGTCGCGGCGCCGGGGGCACCGCCGCCCGGAGTCGGCACGTCCGCCCCGCACCGGTGCGCAGCCCGCACGCGGTGCGGCGCCCCCGCCCCGCGGCCGCGCCGCGGCGAGGCCGGATGTGCCGCGCGCCCGAAGGGCGGTACGCGATCCAGGACATGCCCGGGTCCGCCGGCCCGTGGGCAACCCGGGGTGCGTCCGTCGCGTCCCTCGCAAGGGTGGCGGACCGTGCATCGGTCGGCATCGCGGGCACGGACCGTTCGAGGAGGGAGCGTCCATGACGGGCGACGACATCGCGTCCCGGCATGCCGTCGTGGTCGGCGGCGGCATCGCCGGTGTCACCGCCGCTCTCCAGCTTGCCGAAGCCGGACTGCAGGTCACCCTCGTCGAGGGCCGGCCGCGGCTGGGCGGACTCGCCTTCTCCTTCCGTCGCGGTGACCTCACCGTCGACAACGGCCAGCACGTCTATCTGCGCTGCTGCACCGCCTACCGCTGGTTCCTCGACCGCGTCGGGGGCGCCCGCCTCGCTCCGTTGCAGGACCGTCTGGACGTTCCCGTGCTGGATGTCGCGCATCCGGGGGGCGCCCGGCTCGGCCGGCTCCGCCGCAGCGACCTGCCCGTACCGCTGCACCTCGCCGCGGGACTCGCCACCTATCCGCACCTCTCGCTCGCCGAGCGCGTGAACGTCGGCCGCGCGGCGCTCGCCCTGAAGAAGCTCGACCCCGCAGACCCCGCGCTCGACGGCGTCGACTTCGCCACCTGGCTCGGACGCCACGGCCAGTCCCCGCGTGCGATCGCCGCCCTGTGGGACCTCGTCGGCGTGGCCACCCTCAACGCCCGGGCCCCGCACGCCTCCATGGGGCTGGCCGCGATGGTGTTCAAGACCGGACTTCTTTCCGAGCCAGGCGCCGCCGACATCGGCTGGGCACGCGTGCCTCTCGGCGAACTGCACGACACCCTCGCCCGCAAGGCCCTCGACTCCGCCGGTGTCCGCACCGAACTGTCCACCCGCGTACGGGAGATCACCCGCTCCGACGACGGACGCTGGTACGTGTCGGCGGGTGCCGAGCGGATGGAGGCCGATGCCGTGGTCCTCGCCGTCGCACAGCGCGAGGCGCACGCCCTGCTGCCCGACGGTGCACTGGAGAACCCCGACCGGCTCCTGGACATCGGGACCGCGCCGATCCTCAACGTCCATGTGCTCTACGACCGCAAGGTGCTGCGCCGCCCGTTCTTCGCCGCGCTCGGCACCCCCGTGCAATGGGTCTTCGACCGCACGGACGCCTCCGGGGTGACGGAGGGCCAGTATCTGGCGCTCTCCCAGTCGGCCGCCGAGGACGAGATCGACGACCCCGTGTCCGTACTGCGCGAACGCTATCTGCCCGAACTGGAAAGGCTGTTGCCCGCGGCGCGCGGCGCCCGGGTGCGTGATTTCTTCGTCACCCGGGAGCGGACGGCGACCTTTGCGCCCGCCCCCGGCGTCGGCCGCCTGCGGCCTGGTGCGCACACCCGTGCCCCCGGCCTGTACCTTGCTGGCGCGTGGACTGCCACCGGCTGGCCCGCGACCATGGAGGGCGCCGTGCGCAGCGGGTTCACTGCCGCGGGCGCTGCGCTTTCCGCGCTCGGCCGCCGCCATGAACATCCGCTCAAGGAGGCGGCGTGAGCACCAGGACTGGAACCAGAGGAGTAAGCGTGCCGACAGTGCCCTCGGCTAACCCGGCTGAAGACACCGCACAGACTGCAGGGACCGTGGAAGAGACGGACATCGCGGCGCTGCTGGAGCGCGGACGCACCATGTCCACGCCGGTGCTGCGCGCCGCCGTGGACCGGCTCGCACCGCCCATGGACACCGTGGCCGCCTACCACTTCGGCTGGATCGACGCCGAGGGCCGCCCCTCCGACGGCGACGGTGGCAAGGCGGTGCGCCCCGCCCTCGCCCTGCTGTCCGCCGAGGCGGCCGGTGCCGCACCCGAGGTCGGGGTTCCCGGCGCGGTCGCCGTGGAGTTGGTCCACAACTTCTCGCTGCTGCACGACGACCTGATGGACGGTGACGAGCAGCGCAGGCACCGGGACACCGTCTGGAAGGTGCACGGCCCCGCGCAGGCGATCCTCGTCGGCGACGCCCTCTTCGCCCTCGCCAACGAACTCCTGCTGGAGATCGGGACCGTGGAGGCCGGCCGTGCCACCCGTCGGCTGACCACCGCCACCCGGAAGCTGATCGACGGGCAGGCCCAGGACATCTCGTACGAGCACCGCGAGCGGGTCACCGTCGAGGAGTGCCTGGAGATGGAGGGCAACAAGACCGGTGCGCTGCTGGCGTGCGCCGTCTCCATCGGCGCCGTGCTCGGCGGTGCCGACGACCGCACGGCCGACACCCTGGAGGCGTACGGCTACCACCTCGGGCTGGCTTTCCAGGCTGTCGACGACCTCCTCGGCATCTGGGGCGACCCGGTCGCCACCGGCAAGCAGACCTGGAGCGACCTGCGTCAGCGAAAGAAGTCCCTGCCGGTCGTGGCCGCCCTCGCGGCAGACGGCCCGGCCTCGCAGCGTCTCGGCGAACTGCTCGCGGCCGACGCGAAGAGCAACGACTTCGACAGTTTCTCCGAGGAGGAGTTCGCGATGCGGGCTGCTCTGATCGAGGAGGCGGGCGGCCGTGAGTGGACCTCCCAGGAGGCCCGCCGTCAGCATGCGATCGCGATCGAGGCGCTCGACCGCGTCGACATGCCGGAAAAGGTCCGCGCGCAGCTCGTCGCGCTCGCGGACTTCGTCGTCGTACGAAAGAGATGATCACCATCGAAGCCACGGAGAAGCGGAGTAGCTGCCGCACCATATGAAGCACGTCGCCGGCCGGTGACCTCTTGGCGTCGCCGGCCGACGTCACACCCCAGCTCAGCAGAGAACCACTGCAATGAAGAAGGGGAGACCATGACAGCGACGACCGACGGAAGCAGCGGGCCCGTGAGGGCCGGAGCTGCCGCTGCCGGCAACACGATCGACACCGCCGCCGCCACCGCCACCGGGCGCCGGGCCACCACCGGAGATCTCCGGGAGCGCGCCGGTCAAGCGGCGGAACGAGCGGTCGGGCATCTGCTCGAACGCCAGGACGCCCAGGGCTGGTGGAAGGGCGACCTCGAGACCAACGTGACGATGGACGCCGAGGACCTGCTGCTGCGCCAGTTCCTCGGAATCCAGGACGGGCGGACCACCGACGCCGCCGCCCGTTTCGTACGCGGACAGCAGCGCGAGGACGGCACCTGGGCCTCCTTCCACGGCGGACCCGGTGAACTGTCCACCACCATCGAGGCGTACGTCGCGCTGCGACTGGCCGGCGACCGGCCCGACGACCCGCACATGCTGCGTGCCGCGTCCTGGATCCGCACCAAGGGCGGAATCGCCGCGAGCCGGGTCTTCACCCGCATCTGGCTCGCGCTGTTCGGCTGGTGGAAGTGGGACGACCTGCCCGAGCTCCCGCCCGAGCTGATCTTCCTGCCCTCATGGTTCCCGCTCAACATCTACGACTTCGGCTGCTGGGCTCGGCAGACCATCGTGCCGCTCACCGTTGTCTCGGCCCATCGGCCGGTGCGCCCGGCGCCGTTCGCGCTCGATGAACTGCACACCGACCCCGCTCGCCCGAACCCGCCGAAGCGCCTTGCGCCCGCGACGAGTTGGGACGGTTTCTTCCAGCGCACCGACAAGGCTCTGCACCTCTACCGCAAGGTCGCCCCGCGCAAGCTGCGGCGCACCGCCATGAACAGCGCGGCCCGCTGGATCATCGAGCGCCAGGAGAACGACGGCTGCTGGGGCGGTATCCAGCCCCCGGCGGTGTACTCAGTGATCGCGCTGTATCTGCTCGGCTACGACCTCGAACACCCCGTGATGCGCGCGGGGCTCGAGTCGCTCGACCGGTTCGCCGTGTGGCACGAGCAGGACGGCCGGCCCGTGCGGATGGTCGAGGCGTGCCAGTCCCCGGTCTGGGACACGTGCCTCGCCACCATCGCGCTCGCCGACGCCGGCCTGCCCGCCGATCACCCCGCGCTGGTGAAGGCCGCCGACTGGATGCTCAGCGAGCAGGTCGTCCGTCCCGGCGACTGGTCCGTGCGCCGGCCGGGGCTCACGCCTGGTGGCTGGGCGTTCGAGTTCCACAACGACAACTACCCCGACATCGACGACACCGCCGAGGTCATCCTCGCCCTGCACCGGGTCGCGCACCCCGACCCGGACCGCGTGGACGCCGCCGTCGAACGCGGAGCCCGCTGGAACCTGGGCATGCAGTCCGCGAACGGAGCCTGGGGCGCCTTCGACGCGGACAACACGAGCCCGTTCCCCAACCGCCTGCCGTTCTGCGACTTCGGCGAAGTGGTCGACCCGCCGTCCGCCGACGTCACCGCACACGTCGTGGAGATGCTCGCGTACGAAGGGAAGGCGGGTCATCCGCGGACCCGGCGCGGCATCGACTGGCTGCTCGCCGAACAGGAGGCCAACGGCGCCTGGTTCGGCCGCTGGGGGGTCAACTACCTGTACGGGACAGGCTCGGTGGTCCCCGCGCTGACCGCCGCCGGACTGCCCGCCGACCACCCGGCGATCCGCCGCGCCGTCACCTGGCTGGAGTCCGTGCAGAACGAGGACGGCGGTTGGGGCGAGGACCTGCGCTCCTACCAGGAGGAGAGGTGGATCGGCCACGGCTCGTCCACCGCCTCCCAGACCGGCTGGGCGCTGCTCGCCCTGCTGGCTGCCGGTGAGCAGGACGGACGAGCCGTCGAGCGTGGAGTCGCCTGGCTCGCCGACACCCAGCGTCCCGACGGGTCGTGGGACGAGCCGCAGTACACCGGCACCGGTTTCCCGTGGGACTTCTCCATCAACTACCACCTGTACCGGCAGGTCTTCCCGCTCACGGCGCTGGGGCGGTTCGTGCACGGCGAACCCCTGGCAGGCCGGGCGGGCGCCCGCAAGGGGGGCTGATGGGCACATCCCCGGAGCCGGCCGCCGGCCCGGCCGTTCCGTTGCTGATCGCCTGCGCGCTCGGCATCGAGAAGGCCGCCCTGCGCAGTGGAATCCGCGCGGGTGACGCCGGCGGCCGGCCCGGGGAGGTGACCGTGCTGCGCACCGGCATGGGGCCGGCCAATGCGGAGCGGGCCGTGCTCGCCGCCTGTGCGAGCGGCCCGCTGCGCGAGGCGGCCGTCGTCGCCTCCGGCTTCTGCGCGGGCCTCGCGCCCGGCATGCACCCCGGCGACCTCGTGGTCGCCGACGAGACCCGCGTCGACGGGGCCTCCACCGCGTGCACCAGCGCGAAACTGCTCCGTGAAGCGGTGGCGAGGGCCGTACCGGGACGCGCCGTGCACGGTGGCGTGCTCACCGGTGTCGACCACGTCGTGCGGGGGCACGAACGTGCCCAACTGGAGGCCACCGGCGCGATCGCCGTCGACATGGAGTCCGCGGCCACGCTGAGCAGCGCGCTGCGCGCCGGCCCCCGTCCGGTTGCGGCCGTCCGGGTGGTCGTGGACGCTCCGGAACATGAACTGGTCCGTATTGGCACGGTACGCGGTGGAATATCAGCCTTCCGGGTTCTTCGTGCCGTACTTCCCGCTTTCTATGAATGGCACCGTTCTTTGCTGCTCCCCAGGAGGTGAGCCAGATGGCCATGCCGCTTCGCCAGACCATCAGGGTCGGGACCTATCTCTTCGAACAGAAGCTCCGCAGGCGTGAGAAGTTCCCGCTGATCGTCGAGCTGGAACCGCTCTACGCCTGCAACCTGGCGTGCGAGGGATGCGGGAAGATCCAGCATCCGGCTGGGGTCCTCAAGCAGCGGATGCCGGTGGCGCAGGCGGTGGGAGCGGTGCTGGAGTCCGGGGCGCCGATGGTCTCCATCGCCGGTGGCGAACCGTTGATGCACCCGCAGATCGACGAGATCACACGACAGTTGGTTGCCCGGAAGAAGTACGTCTTCCTCTGCACGAACGCTCTGCTGCTGCGCAAGAAGATCGAGAAGTTCACCCCGTCGCCCTACTTCGCCTTCGCCGTGCACATCGACGGGCTGCGCGAGCGGCACGACGAATCGGTGGCCAAGGAGGGGGTGTTCGACGAGGCGGTTGAGGCGATCAAGGAGGCCAAACGGCGCGGCTTCCGCGTCACCACCAACTCGACCTTCTTCAACACCGACACCCCGCAGACCGTCATCGAGGTCCTGAACTACCTCAACGACGACCTCCAGGTCGACGAGATGATGATCTCGCCTGCGTACGCCTATGAGAAGGCGCCCGACCAGGAGCACTTCCTCGGCGTGGAGCAGACCCGCGAGCTGTTCAGGAAGTCCTTCGCGGGCGGCAACCGGCGGAGGTGGCGGCTCAACCACTCCCCGCTCTTCCTCGACTTCCTCGAGGGCAAGGCCGACTTCCCCTGCACGGCCTGGGCCATCCCGAACTACTCGCTCTTCGGCTGGCAGCGCCCCTGCTATCTCATGAGCGACGGCTACGTACCCACCTACCGTGAGCTCGTCGAGGAGACCGACTGGAGCAAGTACGGCCGCGGCAAGGATCCGCGCTGCGCCAACTGCATGGCGCACTGCGGCTACGAGCCGACCGCCGTCCTGGCGACCATGGGCTCGCTCAAGGAGTCCCTGCGGGCCGCCCGCGACACGGTCAGCGGCAGCCGATGACGTGACGGGCGGCGGCCCGCCGGTGCCGCACCGGCCGGCCGCCCCCGGGAGTCGTACAGCACGCGAAGGGGGTTGGACATGACGATTCTCGAGCACATCCGGGGGCCGCACGACCTCAAGGCGCTCGCCGCACACGAACTCGCACAACTGACGGGCGAGATCAGGGAGTTCCTGATCGGCGCGGTGGCACGGACCGGGGGACACCTCGGACCCAACCTGGGTGTCGTGGAACTGACCGTGGCCCTGCACCGGGTCTTCGACTCGCCCGCCGACAAGATCCTCTGGGACACCGGGCACCAGAGTTACGTCCACAAACTGCTCACCGGCCGGCAGGACTTCTCCAAACTGCGCGGCAAGGGCGGACTCTCCGGCTATCCCAGCCGCGCCGAGTCGGAGCACGACGTCATCGAGAACTCCCACGCGTCGACCGTGCTGGGCTGGGCGGACGGCCTCGCCAAGGCGCACCGGGTGCAGGGACGGAACGACCATGTCGTCGCCGTCATCGGTGACGGTGCGCTCACCGGCGGCATGGCCTGGGAGGCGCTGAACAACATCGCCGCGGCCAAGGACCGGCCGCTGATCGTCGTCGTCAACGACAACGAACGCTCCTATTCGCCCACGATCGGCGGCCTCGCCCATCATCTCGCCACCTTGCGCGTGACCGACGGGTACGAGCAGGTGCTGTCCTGGGGCAAGGGCGTCCTGGACCGCACACCCGTCATCGGCCGGCCCCTGTACGGCTCGCTGCACGGCGCGAAGAAGGGGCTCAAGGACGCGGTCGCGCCCCAGGGCCTGTTCGAGGATCTGGGGCTGAAGTACGTCGGGCCGATCGACGGGCACGACATCGCCGCTGTCGAGTCCGCGCTGTGCCGGGCGAAGCGCTACCACGGGCCCGTACTGGTCCATTGCATCACCGAGAAGGGCCGCGGCTACCAGCCCGCCCTCGACGACGACGCCGACCGCTTCCACAGCGTCGGCGTCATGGACCCTCACACCTGCGAACCGCTCGCCCCTGCCCAGGGGGCGTCCTGGACCGCGGTGTTCGGCGACGAGATCGCCGCTATCGGCGCCGAACGGCCGGACGTCGTGGCCGTCACCGCTGCCATGCTGCACCCGGTGGGGCTCACGGCGTTCGCCGAACGCTTCCCCGAGCGGGTGTGGGACGTCGGCATCGCCGAGCAGCACGCGGCCGTGTCCGCGGCCGGACTCGCCACGGGCGGGCTGCACCCCGTCGTCGCGGTGTACGCGACGTTCCTCAACCGGGCCTTCGACCAGCTCCTGATGGACATCGCCCTGCACCGGCTCGGCGTCACCTTCGTCCTGGACCGAGCCGGCATCACCGGCACCGACGGGCCCTCGCACAACGGCATGTGGGACATGTCGCTCCTGCAGGTCGTGCCGGGACTGCGGATCGCCGCACCCCGCGACGCCGACAGGCTGCGCGAGGAGCTGCGCGAGGCGGTGGCCGTCGCCGACGCGCCGACCGTGGTCCGCTTCCCCAAGGAGTCGGTGGGCGGGGCGATCGAGGCCATGGACCGCATCGGTGGCATGGACGTCCTCCACTGCGACAACGACGCCGACGTGCTCATCGTGTCCGTCGGCGCCCTGGCGGGAGTCTGCCTGGGCACGGTCGAGCTGCTGCGCGGCAGCGGCATCCGCTGCACGGTCGTCGACCCGCGCTGGGTCAAGCCCGTGGACGAGCGCCTGCCGCAGCTCGCCGCCCGGCACCGTCTGGTCGCCGTCGTGGAGGACAACAGCCGCAGCGGCGGCGTCGGATGGGCCGTCGGCCAGGCGCTGCGTGACGCGGGCGTGGACGTGGCGCTGCGCACCTTCGGCATCCCCGAGCAGTTCCTCGCGCACGCCAAGCGCAGCGAGGTGCTGGCCGACATCGGGCTCACACCGGTGGAGATCGCGGGAGCGATCGGCGCCGCCATGGCAGTGCAGGACCGGCCCGGCGAGGGCCCAGTCGAGGAGAGCGATCGATGACCGAAGCGCCCAAGGGCTTCGACCTGGCGACACTGCTGGCCCGGCGCGGAGCCGAACGTTACGAACTGCACAGCCGCCATCTCAACCACCAGCTGCCCCGCATGCTGCACACGATCGGCTTCGACAGGGTCTACGAGCGGGCCGAGGGCGCCTACTTCTGGGACGCCGACGGCAACGACTACCTGGACATGCTCGCCGGCTTCGGCGTCATGGGCCTCGGCCGGCACCACCCCGTCGTGCGCAAGGCGCTGCACGACGTGCTCGACGCCTCGCTCGCCGATCTCACCCGCTTCGACTGCCAGCCGCTGCCCGGACTGCTCGCCGAGAAGCTGCTCGCCCACACCCCGCACCTGGAGCGCGTCTTCTTCGGCAACAGCGGTACGGAGGCGGTCGAGACAGCCCTGAAGTTCGCCCGCTACGCCACCGGGCGGCCGAGGATCCTGTACTGCTCGCACGCCTTCCACGGACTGACCGCGGGCTCCTTGTCGGTCAACGGCGAGGACGGCTTCCGGAACGGCTTCGCCCCGCTGCTGCCGGACACAGCCGTCGAGCTCGGAGACCTGGACGCCCTCGAGAAGGAGCTCAAGCAGGGCGATGTGGCGGGCTTCGTCGTCGAACCGATCCAGGGCAAGGGTGTGCTGTCGAGCCCGCCGGGATTCCTGCGCGAAGCACAGGAGCTTCTGCACAGCCACAAGGCGCTGCTGATCGCCGACGAGGTGCAGACCGGCCTCGGACGCACCGGCGACTTCTACGCCTTCCAGTACGAGGCGGGCGTCGAGCCCGACCTGGTCTGTGTCGCCAAGGCGCTCTCCGGCGGCTATGTCCCCGTCGGCGCGACCCTCGGCAAGGACTGGATCTTCAAGAAGGTCTACTCGTCCATGGACCGGGTGCTGGTGCACTCCGCCAGCTTCGGTTCCAACGCGCAGGCGATGGCCGCCGGTCTCGCCGTTCTGTCCGTGCTGGAGGACGAGCACGTGGTGGCCAACGCACGGATGACGGGGGAGCTCCTGCGGGCCCGGCTGGCGGCGCTCGTCGACCGCTATGAGCTGCTGCACGAGGTGCGCGGCCGGGGGCTCATGATCGGGATCGAGTTCGGCCGCCCCGAGTCGATCAAGCTGCGCAGCCGCTGGACCATGTTGCAGGCCGCGCGGAAGGGTCTTTTCGCGCAGATGGTCGTCGTACCGCTGCTGCAGAAGTACCGGATCCTCACCCAGGTCTCGGGCGACCACATGGAGGTCATCAAACTGATCCCGCCGCTGATCATCGGCGAGCGCGAGGTGGACCGCTTCGTCGAGGCGTTCACGGCGGTGATGGACGACGCCCACAACGGGGGCGGTCTGATGTGGGACTTCGGGAAGACGCTGGTGAAGCAGGCGGTGGCGGGCCGCTGAGGCGTTTTGCCTCTGAGGCAAGAAATTTGCCTTGGAGGCAACCGGCTGGCGCAATGGAGGCATGACCACATCCGCCGAATCGGCGGCCGAGGGGCTGCGTCGCGTCGCACCCCGGCTGCGCGATCTGCGCCGCCGCCGCGGGCTGACCCTCGAGGCCGCAGCCCACCACGCAGGGCTCTCCCCGGCACATCTGTCCCGGCTGGAGACAGGGAACCGGCAGCCCTCGCTGCCCATGCTCCTCGCCCTCGCCAGGATCTACGGTACGACGGTCGCCGAGGTCCTCGGCGAGCTGCCGCCCGAACGCGAACCCGTCATCCGGGGCGGCCGCCGCGAGCCGACGACCGCCGACGGCTGGACCTACCACCAGGCCGGAGCCCCCGGCCGCGCCATGCAGGCGCTGCGGGTGGTCGTGCCCTACGGCGCCCAGGGCGATCTGGTGCGGGTGCATCCGGGAGAGGAGTGGCTGTACGTCGTCGGTGGACGGCTGCGCCTCGCTCTCGGCGACACGGTCCATGAGCTCGCGCCCGGGGACAGCGCGCACTTCGACTCGCTCACCCCGCACCGTATCTCCGCGGCCGCACCCGAGGGCGCCGAGCTGCTGTTCGTGCACACCCTGCTGCAGAGCCCTGACCCGCATCCGCACGTCTGACCCGGAAGGTATGTGATCCAGGACATGTCGCACGACCCGTTGGACAGGCGCTTGTCGAGCAGGCCGGAGGACCGGCGCGAGGAGCGCTTTCCGCGTGGGCTGGTCATCCGGCTGTTCGCCTATCTGATCGCCGGCCACCTCATCGCCGCGTTCCTGTATCTGCTGTTCCTGGTCGGCGGACAGAACCAGTAGCGGTCAGGGGGTGTCCGTCAGGAGACGTGCGCGCAGCCGCTCACGGGTGTCGGCGGAGAGCCCCAGGCCCTCGGAGAGGTAGCGCTCGGTGCCGCCCCAGGTCTCCTCGATCGTCTCGAACGCCGCCGCCAGATAGGAGGCGCGGGCGTCGAAGAGCGGGCTCAGCAGTTCCATGACCTCCGGGGACATGGCGGCGGGGGAGTCGTCGCTGCGCTTGACCTTGTAGCGGCGGTGGGGGTCGT
The DNA here is from genome assembly GCF_056436245.1 of Streptomyces sp. NPDC043812. Lineage (NCBI taxonomy): Bacteria > Bacillati > Actinomycetota > Actinomycetes > Kitasatosporales > Streptomycetaceae > Streptomyces > Streptomyces sp. NPDC043812. Next base: position 23,715 of record NZ_JBWKCY010000013.1, on the reverse strand, counting down.
TGGACATGAGGTAGTCCGCCTCGATGGCATCCCGCTCGACGCCGACGGCGAGCAGGGTGATCGCGATCGAGAGACCGGCACGGTCCTTGCCCGCCGCGCAGTGCATGAGGGCCGGGACACTGTCCTCGGCCAGCGCGTGCAGAACGCGGCTGTGCTCCGAGGTCCGGTACTTGATGATCGTCCGGTACGACGCGGTCATCCGGCCCGCGCCCTTGCCGTCGGCGAGGATCGACTTCAGCTGGTCGAGATTGCCGTCGCGGACCATCTTCCAGAACTCGGCGCCGTCGGCCGGGTCGCTCAGCGGCAGATTCAGATTGCGCACGCCCGGCAGCTCGACGTCCGGGCCCTCCAGCCGCTGGTCGGCGGCGTTGCGGAAGTCGAAGATCGTGTGGAGTCCGAGATCCGTGAGGAAGGCGGCGTCGCTCGCCGTCGCATGGGCGAGGTGTCCGCTGCGGAAGAGTCTGCCGTGCTGCACGCGCCGGCCGTCCACGGTGGGCAGTCCGCCCACGTCCCGGAAGTTGCGGACTCCGGCCAGCCGGGGCTCGGTGGACGGGGCCTGCGGCAGCTGCTGCGTCACGTGGACTCCTTCAGATGACTGCCGTCGGCGCCGGTCGCCGACGATGGCGCGATCCCGACCATACGACACTCCATTCATCGGGCAATCATCTCGCCCATGGCGCAAGGGCGTTGCCCCCGCGGCTGCGGACAGTTGATGATGTTCGAGCCTGTGTGAACCTGTGCCTATCTGAGAATCTGTGAGCAGCTGAGGGGTCGGGATGATGGAGACCGTCGGTGAAGGGCGTATCTGGCTGCTGACCGGAGCCACGAGCAGCTACGCACTTCACCTCACGGAACGGGATGAACTGGTGCATCTGCACTGGGGTGCGCGCATCTCGGGAGCCGATGCGGAAGCCCTCGCCGCAGCGGGACCGCCGCCCTACTGGCCCTTCGAGGCCCCGCTCGACGGACATGAGGAGTACCCGGTCGAGGGCGGCCCCCGGTTCGTGAGGCCGGCGCTCTCCGTGCGCACGGCCGAGGTCCGGGGCACCGAGTGGGCCTTCGCAGGCGCCGCGACGGATCCGGCGGACGGCGAGCTCCGGCTGCACTTCACCGACGCCGTGCACGGCCTCGGCCTCACCCTCCACTACCGCATGCGGGACGACGCGGACGTGATCGAACGCTGGGTCACCGTCGCCCACGAGGGCGCGGGGCCCGACCTCGAACTGCTCCGGGCCGACGCCGCGACCTGGACGCTTCCCCGGCGCGACGCCTGGCGGCTCGGGCAGCTGCACGGCCGCTGGGCCGCCGAGTCACTGCTCGTCCGGTCGCCGCTGACCTACGGCGAAAAGATCATCGGAAGCCGTCGCGGCCACACCGGTCACCAGCATCTGCCCTGGGTCGCGCTCGACGCCGAGGGGGCCACCGAGGAGCACGGCGAGGTGTACGGCTGCGCGCTGGGGTGGTCCGGTTCGTGGCGGATCGGCGTCCAGCAGCTGCCCGACGGGATGGTGCAGATCACGGGCGGGGCCGGCCACGACGACTCCGGGCTGCTGCGGCTCGCTCCCGGCGAGAGCTACACCTCGCCCGTGTTCGCCGGACTGTGGAGCGAGGGCGGCTTCGGCGGCGCGAGCCACGCCTGGCACGCCTGGCAGCTGGCGCATGTGATCCCGGGTGCCCGGCAGGACCGGCCCGTGCTCTACAACTCCTGGGAAGCCACCGGGTTCGACATCTCGGAGGAGCAGCAGCGGGCACTCGCCGTGCGGGCCGCCGCGATGGGTGTCGAACTGTTCGTCGTGGACGACGCCTGGTTCGGGGCCCGGACGAGCGACCGGGCGGGGCTCGGTGACTGGACACCCAACCCGGACCGCTTCCCGCACGGGCTGAAGCCGCTGGCCGACGAAGTGCACGCCCTCGGTATGCAGTTCGGCATCTGGGTCGAGCCGGAGATGGTCAACGCCGACAGCGATCTCTACCGCGCGCATCCCGACTGGGTGCAGCACCATCTCGGCCGCACGCGTACCGAACTGCGCAATCAGCTGGTGCTGAATCTCGCGCGCAGCGATGTGCAGGCGTATCTGTGGGAGCAGCTCGACGGCCTGCTCTCCGCTGCTCCCGTCGACTATGTGAAGTGGGACTTCAACCGCTGCTTCACCGATGCGGGCTGGCCGGGGGAGCCCTACCCGCAGAAGTTGTGGGTCGAGCATGTGCATGCCCTGTACGCGCTGCTCGACCGTCTTCGGGCGGCGCACCCGGGTGTCGCCTTCGAGTCCTGCTCGGGCGGCGGCGGCCGGATCGACCTGGGCGTGCTCAGTCGCACCGACCAGGTGTGGACCTCCGACAACACCGACCCGCTGGACCGGCTCGCCATCCAGCACGGCTTCAGCCAGCTGCACCCGGCGCGGGTCATGGCCGCCTGGGTCACCGACAGCCCCAATGTCCAGCTGAACGGTCGGCGCAGCAGTCTGCGCTTCCGTTTCGTCAGTGCCATGGCGGGGGTGCTGGGTGTCGGCGGCGATCTCACGGACTGGAGCGAGGCGGAGCTGACCGAGGCCCGCGGCTGGGTCCGGCTCTACAAGGAGATCAGGCCGGTGGTGCAGCACGGCGAGCTGTACCGGCTGCGTGATCCGGACGGCGGGCTCAGCGCTGTCCAATATGTCCGCGATGACGACATCGTCGTCCTTGTGACACTTCAGGCTCAGCACTACGGCGAGCGGCCGCCGCCCGTCAGACTGCGCGGGATCGACCCGCGCGCCGCCTACCTCTGCCTGGACAGCGGGAAGGTCCACCGAGGTGCCGTGCTGATCCATCACGGACTCCACACCGGGCTGACCGGCGATCTGGATGCAAACGTGATCAGGCTCAGGAAGGCGTGACGGACGCCTCAATTCCGTTCACGGAAAAGGTGGCTGCCGAATTCGCTGCCCGCGCACGGTGTGCCGTTGGATGGGATTTCACGGCGAACGACACAGGCGAGGGGTGGGGGTGGCGAGTGACCCGCGTCACTCGGGCCCGGAGTCCGGCGGGGACGAAGTCGGGCGTTGTCGACAACACTTGATGGATAAGTGCGGGCTTAGGTAATCATTTGCTGCTTCTGTCCGAATTGGGTCATTCGATATAACGTGCCCCGTCTGCAAGGGAGATGGGATCCGGCAGGTGAGCAGGATCATATTCGTGACGGAACGTACCGGGGTTCGGTGCCTCAATTCCGTTGCGGAGCAGGGAATTGAAGATCCCTTGTCCACGGAGGGTGACGGGGAATCCTTGCTTTATTCCGAGCCGACAATCCCCGGCGAAATCTGCCGCTTGTTTGCGCGTGCCCGGCTCGCCTACGGTCACGACCAATCCGGACGGACCGCCTAATCCTGCCGCCGACCGGACTTCGAACCCACCCACGTGTGGCAGGAGCGGGGGAACCAGGTAGTACGCCGTATCCGGAAAAATCGGACGGCTTGGGGTTAATTCGCGCAACAAGCGCGAACGGGCATCTCCAGCTCGAACCCGACAGCTCACCTCGCCGGCGCCGGAGAGGAATGCGCCATGCCTGGTAAGGGCAAGCACCGCCGTCCCAAGGCCAACCCCATCACCCGCGGCTTCGTCGTCGCCGGTACGGGTGGCGCCGCCATCGCACTGCCGCTGCTCGGCGCCACCGGCGCCAATGCCGCGACCGGCCCGGCCCCCGCCGCCGCGCCCGAGAAGGCCACCGCCGCCCCGGCCTCCTTCGCCGCCGCTCCGGCCGTCGAGGCCGCGAAGAAGGCGCCGAAGACCTACACGGTCGTCCCCGGCGACTATCTGTCGAAGATCGCGGAGGAGCAGGACGTCCGCGGCGGCTGGAAGCAGCTGTTCAACGACAACCGTCGCGCCATCGGTGCCGACCCGGCGCTGATCCACCCCGGCCTCGAGCTGACCATCGGTGCGAAGTCGAAGGCCAAGAGCGACCCGGAGCCCCGCACCGAGTCGCAGTCCCGGTCCTCGCGTGACTCCGTCCGGCCCGCCGCTCCCGAGGCGCCTGCCGAGAAGCCCGCCGCTCCCCAGGCTCCTGCCGAGAAGCCCGCGGAGAAGCCCGAGAGCAAGACGTCGGCCGCCGGCTTCACGGTGCCGATCGCCGGCGCGGGCATCTCCACGCCGTACCACCAGTCCGGCTCCATGTGGTCCAGCGGTTACCACACCGGTGTCGACTTCGTCGCCGCCACCGGCACCACCGTCAACTCCGTCGGCCCCGGCACCGTCGTCTCGGCCGGCTGGAGCGGCTCGTACGGCAACGAGGTCGTCATCCAGCACACGGACGGCACCTACTCGCAGTACGCCCACCTCTCCTCCCTGTCCGTCTCCGGCGGGCAGAGTGTGAGCGGCGGCCAGCAGATCGGGCTCTCCGGTTCGACCGGCAACTCGACTGGCCCGCACCTGCACTTCGAGATCCGTACCGGCTCGGGCTACGGCTCGGACATCGACCCGATGGCGTACCTGCGTCAGCACGGCGTCTCCATCTGAGTACTTACGGCCCGCCGTTGGGCGGGCCGACGCTCGTCCCTCGTTCCGTCCGGCGGCGGAGCGAGGGATTCCGCGTATTCCGGGTTGGTGGAAACTCGACTGGTGGTAAAGATCACCTCCCGTCAACCCCTCCTTACGGTCGCGTAGGTCACATCCGTAAAGGAAAGATGTGCTCCTGTGGCAGACGATTCGAGAACAGAGAACATCGGCGCATTCGGGTCGTACGCAGCGATCGGTGACAGCTTCACCGAGGGCGTAGGAGACCCCGGTCCCGACGGGACGTTCGTCGGCTGGGCGGACCGTTTCGCGGTCCTGCTCGACGACCTCGCACCGGAAAACACCTTCAGGTACGCCAACCTCGCCGTACGCGGCCGGCTCCTCGACCAGATCGTGGCGGAGCAGGTCCCGAGGGCCAAGCAACTCGCCCCCGACCTCGTGTCGTTCTGTGCCGGCGGCAACGACATCATCCGTCCGGGCTCCGACCCCGACGACGTGGCGGAGCGCTTCGAGCGGGCCGTCGCCGACCTCACCGACGCCGTCGGCACCGTCATGGTCACCACCGGATTCGACACCCGTGACGTACCCGTCCTGCGCCATCTGCGCGGGAAGATCGCCACGTACACCGCCCATGTGCGGGCCATCGCCGACCGCTACGGCTGTCCCGTCCTGGACCTCTGGTCGCTGAAGTCCGTGCAGGACCGGCGCGCCTGGGACGCCGACCGGCTGCATCTGTCACCGGAGGGTCACACCCGCGTCGCGCTGCGGGCCGCCCAGGTGCTGGGACTCGACATCCCGGCCGACCCCGACCAGCCGTGGCCGTTCCTGCCGCCGCGTGGGGCGCTCGAGGTACGCCGCGACGACATCAACTGGGCGCGCGAGTACCTGGTGCCCTGGATCGGCCGACGGCTGCGCGGCGAGAGCTCCGGCGACCATGTGGAGGCCAAGCGCCCGGACCTCCTGCCGCTCTGAGGCCGTGAGCCGCAGGCCCCGGGGCGTTCCGCGTCCCGGGGCTCAGGCCGTGGAACCGGCGAGCTGCCGGTCGACCTCGGACGGGGAGAGCGCATGCTCGATGGCGAGGATCCCGGCCCCGACAGCCGCCGCGTTCTCGCCCGTACGGCTCGGCTCGATCCGCAGCGCCTGCGTCGCCAGCGGATGCGAGCGGCGGTAGACCGCCTCCCGCACCCCCGCCAGCAGCTGGTCGTGCACGGCTGCCAGAGCGCCACCCGCCACCACGGTCTCCGGGTTGAAGAAGTTCACCAGGCCGGCCAGCACCTCGCCGACCGCGCGGCCCGCCTCGCGCACCATCCGCACCGCGTCCCGGTTGCCGGACTTCACCAGCCTCACCACATCGCTGCCGGAAACCGCGTCCAGGCCGAGGGCGGACAGCTGCGCGGCGAGCGCCGCGCCGCCCGCGATCGCCTCCAGACAGCCGCTGTTGCCGCAGCGGCAGGGTTCGTCCCGCTCGCCGACGCGAATGTGCCCGATGTCGCCCGCGCATCCCTGCGCACCCCGATGCAGTCTGCCGTCGGCGACGATTCCGCAGCCGATGCCGGTACCGATCTTGAGGTAGAGCAGGAATCGGGTGTCGGGGAACGAACGGCGGTGCTCGCCCAGGGCCATCACGTTCACGTCGTTGTCGACCAGGGCCCGTACACCGAATCGCGCCGCGAAGAACTCCGGGATCGGATACTGGTGCCAGCCGGGCATGATCGGCGGATCCACCGGACGTCCCGTCGAGAACTCGACGGGACCCGGCACCCCCACACCGATCGAGCGCAGCATCGCCGGCTCGCGGCCCGCCTCCTTCAACAGCGCCTGCAGGGTGCGTTCCACGTGACGCAGCACCGAATCGGGCCCGTCACCGATCGACAGCGGGTCCTCCTGCGTCGCCAGCATCGTGCCGCCGATGTCCATCAGCGCCACCCGGCAGTGCGAGGCGCCGAGATCGACACCGGCCACCGCGTGTTCCCTGGTACGCAGTTGGAGCCTTCGGGGCGGCCGGCCACCGGTGGATCCGCCGTCCGCGTTGTCCTCGTCCACGAATCCGTGGGCGACGAGCGCGTCCACCCGCTGCGAGACCGTGGAGCGGGCGAGCCCGGTGATCCGTGCGATGTCCGCCCGCGTCGCGGCCGAGCCGGAACGGATCAGCGACAGCACCTCGCCGGCCGAGTGCGAGGCGGGAGAGGTGCTCACAGCCAAGGGCGGGAGAGGCGAAGGCATGGCAGCAACCATAGGCAACGACTTCCGCTGCTCACAAGGCGTGAGTTGTTCGACAGTCGGCGTAAGTCTGCACCAACGGGCCGAGAACGAACGTTACTTGGGCTATTGACAGTCATATGAGGCGTCTGGATATTGCTCAGCAGACCGCTGCCGAGGAGCCAGTCGATGCTGACGATGAACGGCGTGTCAAAGAGCTTTCTGGGAGTCCGGGTCCTGCACGACGTGGGACTCGACCTCGAGGCCGGTGAAGTGCACGCCCTGGTGGGCGAGAACGGAGCCGGAAAATCCACCCTGATGAAGATCCTCGCGGGGGAGTACGTCCCCGACGCCGGTTCCGTCACCATCGACGGAACCCGGCACACCTTCACCCACCCGTCCCAGGCGCAGGCCGCCGGAATCGGCATCATCCACCAGGAGTTCGCACTCCTGCCGCACCGGACTGTCGCCGAGAACGTGTTCCTCGGCCGCGAACCCACCCGCCGCGGCCTCGTCGACCGGGCCGCCATGGAACGCCGCACCGAGGAACTCCTCGCCGAACTCGACGAAACCGGCATCACACCGCGCACGGCCGTGCGCGACCTGTCCGTGGCACGGCAGCAGACCGTCGAGATCGTCAAGGCGCTCACGCCTCGTGCCGCCGACGCACCCTCCGCCGGCGCCGTACGCGTGCTCGTCATGGACGAGCCGACCGCGCCGCTCGCCGATCACGAGGTGGAACGGCTCTCCGCGCTGATCCGGCGGCTCACCGCCCGCGGGCTCGGCATCCTGTACATCTCCCACCGACTCGGCGAGGTCTTCGACCTGTCCCGGCGGATCACCGTGCTCAAGGACGGCCGCCGCGTCACCACCCTGCGCACGGACGAGACCGACCCCGACGAGGTGGTCCGCGCCATGGTCGGCCGCGAACTCACCGCCTACTACCCGCCCCGCGCGCGAGCCGGAGAAAGGGGCGAGGAACGGCTCACCGTGCGAGGAGGCGCCAACTCCCGGATCTGCGGCATCGATCTGACACTCCACGCCGGTGAGGTCGTCGGTGTCGCCGGCCTCCAGGGCTCCGGCCGCACCTCACTCGCCCGCGCCCTGTTCGGCGCAGCACCCTTCACCGAGGGCACGATGGCCGTCGGCGGCAGACCCCTGCGCCCCGACAACCCGCGCCAGGCCATCCGCGCCGGCATCGCCCTCGTCACCGAGGACCGCAAGACGGAGGGACTCGCCCTCCACCAGTCCGTGCGCGACAACGCGCTTCTCGTCACCCGTGCGGTCCCCGCCCGCGGACGCCCGCCCGCCGCCCGCTCGCTCACCGAACTCCTCGAACGGGTCCGGCTCCACGCGCGGGGTGAGGACCAGCAGGCGCAGTACCTGTCCGGCGGCAACCAACAGAAGGTCGTCATCGCCAAATGGCTCGCCGCCCGCCCTCGGGTCCTGCTCTTCGACGAGCCCACCCGCGGCGTCGACGTGGGCGCCAAGGCCGCGATCCACACACTCGTCCGCGAACTGGCCCGCAACGGCCTCGCCGTGCTGATCATCTCCTCCGAACTGCCGGAACTGATCGGCATGAGCGACCGCATCCTCGTCATGTCCGAGGGCCGCCTCGCCGGTGAACTCCCCGCCGGAACGGGCGAGGAGGACATCATGCGGCTCGCGACCGGTGGGACACATCCGACGGACGACCCCCACACCACGAGGGAGACCCCGTGAACGCGCTCACCACGGCCACCGGCCCGCGGCCCGGGACGTCCTTACGCGGCGCGGCCCGCTCCCGGCTCGCCGATCCCGCCGTCGGTATCTGGGCGGCGGCCGCCGCCGTCACCCTCCTCGGCTGGGCCGTCGTCGGCATACGCGGAGGTGACCTGCTCAGCCTCACGAACATCGTGACGATCCTTCAGAACTGTGTCGCACTCGGCCTGGTGGCCGTCGGGCAGTCCGCCGTCATCCTGACCGGCTCCCTCGACCTCTCCGTCGCCTACCTCATCAGCCTCGGCACGCTCGTCGCCGCCGAGACCATGCAGAGCAGCGGAGTCGTCACCGCCGTCCTCGCCGTCGTCGCGCTCTCGGCAGCCGTCGGCCTCGCGAACGGGCTCGTCGTCACCGGACTGAAGGTGAACGCCTTCATCGCCACCCTCGGAGTCGCCTTCATCCTCCGCGGCTGGATCGAGGACAACTACACAGGACCTGCCGGCAAGGTCCCGGCATCCTTCCAGCACCTCGGCTACGACCGCATCGGCCCCGTCCCCGTATCGCTGTTCCTGCTCGCGGCTGTCGCCGCACTCATGTGGCTGATCACCCGCAGAACGCGGCTCGGCCACCATATGTACGCGACCGGCGGCGACGAGCACGCGGCCCGGCTCTCCGGTGTCCGCACCCGCCGCACCGTCGTCACCGCGCACGTCCTGTGCTCCCTGTGCGTCGGCGCCGCCGCACTGTTCCTCGCCTCGCGGCTCGGCGCCGGAGCCCCCTGGGCGGGTACCGAAGCCCGCTACGACCTCGAATCCATCGCCGCTGTGGTGCTCGGGGGCACCGCACTCGCCGGAGGCAGGGGCGGAGTCGCGGGCACCCTCGGCGGGGTCCTCGTCCTCGCCGTTCTCGACTCCGTCTTCAACCAGCTCTCCGTCGACCCGTTCTTCAAGAACGTCGTCCGGGGCGTCGTGATCATCGCGGCCGTCGCCCTCTACGCCCGGCGCGGCCGGGCAACGAATGGGAGGACGGCATGACGTCGGCAACAGCCGTCCGGGGAAGGCGCGCTCTCGGCGCACTCGGCACCGGCGCACCCGTCTGTCTGCTGCTCGCCCTGATCCTCGCCGCGCTCGCCCTGACCGACCCCGGTTTCTACGAGCCCGACCGCCTGCTCGCCTTCGTGAAGCGGGCTGCGCCCCTTGTCCTGCTCGCGGCCGGGCAGTATCTGGTCATCGTCTGCGGGGAGTTCGACCTCTCCGTCGGGGCCGTGGTCACCGCGGGGGTGGTCGTGGCCGCCGAGCTGTACGCCTCCTTCCCCGACGCGCCCTGGCTGCTCGTCACCGCCGTACTCGTCCTTGCGGGGGCCGCCACCGGGCTCGTCAACGGGCTGATCACCACCGCCCTGCGGGTGCCCTCCTTCATCACCACCCTCGGCATGATGCTCATCCTGGAAGGCGCCGTCTTCTTCTGGACCGGCGGCTCCCCGCACGGGGCCCTGCCCGCTGCGTTCCGTCAGCTCGGCCGCGGCTCCGCCTTCGGCTGGCTGCCCTGGGCCGTGCTCATCTGCCTCGCTGCCGGGGCCGCGGCCGTCGTGCTGATGCGCGGCGACTTCGGCCGCACGCTGATCGCCACGGGCGACAGTGAACGCGCGGCCGCCCTCGCGGGCGTCCGCGTCGCCCGCGTCCGCACGATCGCGTTCGTGCTGTCCGGAGCAGCCGCCGCACTCGCCGCGGTCCTCATCGGGGGATTCTCCGGAGTGTCCGCCCAGGCGGGCCGCGGCCTGGAGTTCGAGGCGATCACCGCCGTCGTGCTCGGCGGTGTCGTGCTCGGCGGCGGCCGGGGCTCCGTCGTGGGCGCCATGGCCGGGGCCTTCTCCCTGCAGGCCCTGTTCACCCTGCTCAATCTGCAAGGCGTCTCCGGCGCCCTGGAGTCCACGGTGCAGGGCTTCATCGTCATTGCCGCCGTGGGACTCGGCGCCGCCGACTTCTCCCGGCTGCGTCGTCGCCGTACACACCCCTCGGGAAGGGCACTGCCATGATCACCACCCGCACGATCCGCTCCCGCGCCCTCGCCTCGGCCGCCGCACTGCTCGGTACGGTGCTCGTGGCCGCCTGCACCTCCGACGCGCCACCCGAGCGGCCCGCCGGACAGGCCGGTGCCACGGCCGGTGAATCCGCCGGCGGCGAGAAGTCGGAGTTCTTCGAACAGGCCGAGTACGAACGTCAGTTGGCGCTCGCCGACGTCGCGCCACAGGGACCGGCCGACCGGCCCTGGGAGCAGATGCTGAACCCTGAGATGACCGACACCGGGCAGTACCGCAAGGCCACCGCGGACGGCGCTCATCTCTGTTTCTCCAACGCGGGAGTCTTCAACCCCTGGCGCCAGGTCGGGCTGAAGACTATGAAGGCCGAGGTCGCCCTGCACCAGGAGATCGCCGAGTTCACCGTCCTGGACGCACAGGGCAAGGACGACAAACAGATCTCCGACATCCAGGAGCTCACCGGCAGGGGCTGCGACGCGCTCATCGTCTCCCCGAACACCACCGCCACCCTCACCCCCGCCGTGGAGAAGGCATGCGGCAAGGTCCCTGTCATCGTCTTCGACCGGGGCGTGGAGACCGATTGCGCCGTGACCTTCATCAACCCGATCGGCGGTTACGGATACGGGGCCGTCGCCGCGGACTTCCTCGTCGAGAAGGTGAAGCCCAAGGGGAAGGTGCTCGCGCTGCGCATCTCACCCGGTGTCGACGTGCTGGAGAACCGCTGGTCCGCCGCCGAACTCGCCTTCGGCAAGAGCGAACTGGACGTCGTCGACGTGAAGTTCACCGAAGGCGATCCGTCGAAGACCAAGGCGGTCGTCACCGATGCGCTGACCCGGCACGGCGACATCGACGGGGTGTGGATGGACTCGGGCGCCACGGCCGTCGCCGCGGTGGAGGCGTTCGAGGACGCGGGCAAGGACGTCCCGCCGATCACGGGCGAGGACCAGCAGGACTTCCTCCAGGCGTGGCAGGACAAGAAGCTCACGGCGATCGCGCCCACGTACCCGACGTTCCAGTGGCGGACCCCTGTTGTCGCCGCCTTGCGGATTCTCGCCGGGCAGCAGGTCCCCAAGGAGTGGAAGCTGCCCCAGCCCACGGTGACGGAGGCCAACCTCGACCGGTATCTGCGGCCGGGCATGCCGCCGCTGCACTACGCGATGTGCGGCTGCGAGAAGCTGCCCGGGTTCCCGGGGGACTGGGGAGGCAAGGGGTGAGGCGCCTTCATCCCTTCCCGGTCGGCGCCAACCCCTGGATCTGGCACTCGCCGGTCACCGGCGACGCCCTGGCCGGCACCCTGCCGCGCCTCGCCGCCTGGGGATTCGACTGCGTGGAGATCCCGCTGGAACAGGCAGGCGACTGGGCGGCGGCCGAAGTCGCGGGCCTCCTCGCCGACACCGGCCTCGCCCCTGCCGCCGTCATCGCCGTCATGCCGCCGGAGCGCGATCTGGTGCGCACCGCTCCGCCGACCGTTCGTGCCACGCAGGACTATCTGCGGCGCTGTGTCGACGCGGCACACGCCGTGGGCGCACCCGTCGTCGCGGGGCCGCTGTACGCCGCCGTCGGCCGCACCTGGCGGATGGACCCGGCCGAACGGGGCGCCGTCTGCCGCGAGTTGCGCGACCATCTGGCACCCGTGGTCGAGCACGCGAGCGCCGCCGGGGTACGGATCGGCGTGGAGCCGCTGAACCGCTACGAGACCAGCGTGCTGAACACCGTCGCCCAGACCCTCGACGCGCTCGACGGCCTGCCTCCCGAGGCCATCGGCCTCGCCCTCGACACCTACCACCTGAACATCGAGGAACGCTCGTTGCCCGCCGCGGTACGCGAGGCCACCGGCCGCATCGTGCATGTGCAGGTGTGCGCCAACGACCGGGGCGCGCCCGGGGCGGACCATCTGGACTGGCAGGGATTCCTTGCGGCGCTCACCGGCGCCGGGTACCGCGGCCCGTTGTGCATCGAGTCGTTCACCGCCCACAACGACGCCATCGCGGTGGCTGCTTCTGTCTGGCGGCCGCTCGCTCCCTCCCAGGACGCCCTCGCGACCGACGGCCTCGCCTTCCTCCGCTCCTGTCTCGCACCCCCGCCGAACAGAGCCTCGTCCGAGCCCGACCGCTCAGCAGAGAGGACCCGTTCATGATCTGTCATGCTCGCGACATTCGAACCCTGTCCAGAACGGCCCTCGCCGTCCTCGCCGCGCTGTTACTGGCGATCACCGCGCTCCCCACGACGGCAGCGGCCTCCGCCCAGGCACCCGCGTTCCGCGCGCTCCTGTTCACCAGGGCCGTCGGCTATGTCCATGGTTCCATCCCCGCCGGTATCCAGATGTTCCAGGAGGAGGCTGCCGAGCACGACTTCGAGGTCGTCCAGACCGCCGACCCGGCCGTCTTCGACGACGCGAAACTGAAGGACTTCGACGTCGTCGTCATGCTGCAGAACTCCGGCATGGTGTGGGACACCGACGCCCAGCGCGAGGCCATGCAGACGTACGTGCGCGGCGGAGGCGGCGTCGTCGCCATCCACAACACCCTCGACATGGGTGTCGAGGAGCAGTTCCCCTGGTGGGACCAGATCATCAACGGCGGCGCCCACATGCCCGCCCACTCACCCGGCGTCCTCCAGGGCACCGCCAAGGTCGCCGACACCGTCCACCCCTCGACCAAGGGCCTTCCGGAGCGCTGGGATCGCCCCGAGGAGTGGTACAACTTCGACAAGAACCCCCGTGGCGACGTCCACGTCCTCGTCACCGCCGACGAGACCACCTACAACCCCGGCGGCTCCGCCATGGGCGCCGACCACCCCATCTCCTGGTGCCGCAACGCCGAGGGCGGCCGTGTGTGGGCAACCGCCATGGGCCACGACACCCCCGCCTACAGCGAGGCCGCCTTCCGCGACCACGTCGTCGGCGGCGTCCAGTGGGCGGCGGGCAACAAGCCCGGCGACTGCGGCGGCACCGTCTGGAGCGGCTACGAGAAGGTCACCCTCGACGACAACACCGCCGACCCGATGGAACTCGACGTCGCCCACGACGGCCGGGTCTTCTACGCGCAGCGCAACGGCGAGGTGAAGATCTTCGACCCGAAGACCCACACCACCGTCAGCGCCGGAAAGCTCGACGTCTACACCGGCGGCGAGGACGGGCTCGTCGGCATGGAACTCGACCCGGACTTCCGCAAGAACCACTGGATCTACCTCTACTACGCACCGGCAGGCGCCTCCGACGACGTCAACCGCCTCTCCCGCTTCACCGTCGACGGCAACACGCTCGACCCGAAGAGCGAGAGGAAACTCCTCGACGTCCCCGCCTACCGCGACCGCACCTTCCCCGAGCCCGGACACACCGGCGGCGCCGTCGAGTTCGGACCCGGCCGCACCCTGTACCTCGGCGTCGGGGACGACGTCCCGCCCAACCTCGACCCCGCCTGGCAGGGGTACGCCCCCCTCGACTGGCGCTCCGGCAAGCAGATGCTCGACGCCGCCCGCACCGCCGGCAACACCAACGACCTGCGCGGCAAGATCCTGCGCATCAGGCCGACCGACTCCGGCGGCTACACCATCCCCCAGGGCAACCTCTTCCGGAAAGGCACCCCGAAGACCCGCCCCGAGATCTACGCCATGGGCTTCCGCAACCCCTTCCGCTTCACCGTCGACAGCCGGACCGGACACGTCCACGTCTCCGACTACGGACCCGACCGCGGACTGCCCACGACCGACCGCGGCCCCGAGGGCCTCGTCGAGTTCAACGTCATCAAGAAGCCCGGGAACTTCGGCTGGCCCTTCTGCCACGGCAACAACCTGGCCTACGCGCCCTACAACCCGGACACGCAGGAGGTCGGCGCCAAGTTCGACTGCGCCAAGCCCGTCAACCCGTCGCCCAACAACACCGGCCTGAAGGACCTGCCGCCGCTCCAGCAGCCGGAGATCTGGTACGGCTACGGCGAGTCCGCCGGGTTCCCGGAGATGGGCAGTGGCGGTTCCGCCCCGATGAGCGGCCCCGTCTACCGCTACGACGCCAACAACCCGTCCACGACGAAGTTCCCCGCGTACTTCGACGGCGCGAGCTTCTTCTACGAGTGGTCGCGCAACTACGTCAAGGAGATCCGCTTCGACAAGGACGACAAGCTCCTCAAGATCAACGACTTCCTGTCCTCCCAGAAGTTCAACAAGCCGATGGACATGACCTTCGGACCCGACGGATCCCTGTACGTCCTCGAATGGGGATCGTCCTTCGGCGGCGGCAACAACGACTCGGGGCTCTACCGCATCGACTACGCCCAGGGGCAGCGCATCCCCGTCGCCAAGGCCGCCGCCTCCGCCACCGACGGCCCCGTCCCGCTGGAGGTCGACTTCTCCAGCGACGGCAGCAACGACCCGGACGGTGATCCTCTCACCTACGCCTGGGACTTCGACGGGGACGGCACCTACGACTCCACCGAGGCCGCGCCCACCCACACGTACACGGCAAAGGGCGACTTCACCGCCCAGCTCAAGGTCACCGACGCCACCGGGAAGGCCGGATACGCCAACATCCCGATCACCGCGGGCAATACGGCCCCGAAGGTGACCATCGACTTCCCCGTCGACGGCAAACTCATCGCCTTCGGCGACAAGATCCCCTACAAGGTCACCGTCACCGACCCGGAGGACGGCCCCGTCGACTGCGCCAAGGTGACCGTCAACCCGGCCCTCGGCCACGACGACCACGAGCACCCGACCACCGACATCCCCGGCTGCGAAGGCACGGTCGACACAGGAGACCTCGGCGGACACCCGGAGGGCGCCGACCTCACCTACGTACTCAACGCCAAGTACACCGACAAGGGTGGCGACGGCGTCAGCGCCCTCACCGGCTACGGACGCTCCGTCCTGCAGCCCAGGCACAAGCAGGCGGAGTACTACGACGCCCAGTCCGGCACCCGGATCGTCTCGCAGGCCGGGGCCGAGAACGGCAAACGCATCGGGGACATCGGCGACGGCGACTGGATCGCCTTCGACCCGATGAGCGTCGAGGGCATCGACAAGGTCTCGTACAAGGTGTCCTCAGCGCATGGAGTCGGCGCCATCGAACTCCGCGCGGACGCCCCCGACGGCAAGCTGCTCGCCACCACCCCCGTGCAGAACACCGGCGGCTGGGACACCTACCAGTCGACGGCGCCGGTTCCGGTCGAGCCACTCGGCGGCACCCACCGGCTGTACCTCGTGTTCACCTCACCGCAGGCGAGCCCGTACGACCTCGATTCCGTCGAATTCCTGACCCCGTAGGGGTCGGGCCCGGTGGGCGGACCCTGTGTGCCCGATACGTGACGTAACGGACACACAGGGTCACTCGTGTGTGTACGGCAGCCCGTCCGCACGGCACCCGTGGATCAGCGGGCCGTCGCCGTCAGCACCTCGCGGTCTATGCCCAGCTCACGGGCGAGCGCCTCGTCCGTCCATTGCAGCATCGCCGCCCGCGACAGCGAGCCGGAGTACGACGTCATCTGCACCGCCAGCCCGTCCAGGAACGCGGTCAGACGCCAGGCCGCCGCGGCCGGGTCGGCGCACGGGAACTCCCCGGCGGCCGCACCCTCCGCTATCACCTCGGTGAGCGCCGCCTTCCACTGCTGGTCGAGGCCGCGGGCGACATCCCGCAGTGCCGGATCACGCAGCGCGGCCCCCCAGCCCTCGATCCACAGCCGCCAGCCCTTGGCCTGTCCCGTCGGCGCGTACCACCGCACCGCGGCGCGCAGCCGGCGCAGAGCGGACGTACGGCGGCCCAGCAACTTGCGCAGATGCGCCAGGTCGGCGTCGGCAGCGTGCGTGAAGGCCGCCGCGACCAGCTGCTCCTTGGACGAGAAGTGATAGAGCACCAATGCACTGCTCACGCCCAGGGACGACGCGACGTCGGCGATGCGTACGGCCGCCACACCACGCTGCTCGATCTGCTCGACAGCGGCGTTCAGCAGTTCCTCACGCCGCTCCGCGACGCTCAACCGAATTCTGGCCACGGCGTCACCCTACACAGCCGATCATGGTCCTGATCCACCCCGTACCTGACCCGGTCCGGCCGTCCCGCGACGGCTTTCCGCGCCCGGGGACGGCCGGACCACGGCAGCGCGGCCGTGGCCCCTGGTGCGGGCCGGCGCCAGGGCCCGGTGGGGCCCCGATCCGCGCGGACGGCCCTACTCCGCCCGCACGGTGACGGAATCCGCACGCACGGCGGCCGGACCTCCGGCCGGGATCTCACAGTGATCCTTGAAGCCCTGACTGGTCAGCCCCAGCGCGGAGTTGATGCGCGAACGAAGATTCTCCACCGCGACCATCGCCGTCAGCTCCACGAACGCGGCCTCGCCCAGCTGCCCGAGCAACCGAGCGGCGAGCTCGTCGCCCACCTCGGGCGGATTGGCGCTCATGGCCTCCGCGTACGCCATGACGTCCCGCTCCAGCGGGGTGTACACCTCGCTGTCCCGCCACGTCGGTACGTCCCGCAGCTTGCGCACGTCCATGCCGCGCTGCCGGCTCGCCCAGTGGCCGAAGTCCATGCACCAGCCGCAGCCGATCGACGCGGCGGACGCCATCACGGCCAGAGCCTTCAGGTCCGCGTCGAGCGCGTTCCATTTGGCGACGGCCATCTCCAGCCGGAGATCGGTCCGCAGTACCGCGGGGTTGTGCCCCAGCGCCAGCACCGGGTCCAGGACCTTGCCGTACCGGCGCTTCGAGTACCACTCGGTCGCACGCAGGAAGAAGGAGCGGCGCGGGTCGAGAGAGATGCGGGCCATGACGGGCCTCCTGAGTCGTGGTGCGATTCCCTTTCACGGCTACGACGGACGGGCGGCCGCCGGATGTGACATCGGCCCCGGTCGATTTCCGGGCATTGCAGGACGCCTCCCGGAACACCGGCGCGAGAGCAGGCGTTGCCACGTCATGACGGAATCGGAGGCATGGCAGGACTCCCCGCGGCAGGAGCCGGACAGGCTCCTGCCTTCCACGGCCGCACATAATGGAAAGACCCCCGATCACCAGGAGGTGCCGTGACCGGCGCTGGATCCCCCCACTCGGTGCGCTCCCGGCTCCGCGCGCTCAGGACGGCCGCCTTCGGCGCCGACCCCACCGGTGAGCGGTTGGACCGCATCCGCCGCTCGCCGAACTTCGCCGACGGCACGTTCCAGAACCCCGAGGGCGCCCGCACCCGGCCGTCCGGCGGCTCCATGGTGGAATTCGCGAAGATCTACTTCGAGAAGGAGGCGCGGGCCCGCCGCGCACCCGTCTCGGACATCCCCGTCCACCCCACCACCGTCGCCGACCTGGCCCGGCCCCCGGCCACCGGACTGCGGCTGACCTGGATGGGACATTCGAGCGTCCTCGCCGAGATCGACGGCCGCCGGGTGCTCTTCGACCCGGTCTGGGGCGCGCGCTGCTCCCCGTTCTCCTTCGTCGGACCGAAGCGGCTGCACCCCGTGCCCGCACCGCTCGCCGCCCTCGGCCCCGTCGACGTGGTGGTGATCTCCCACGACCACTACGACCACCTCGACATGCCCACGATCCGCGCCCTGGCCGGCACGGACACGGTCTTCGCCGTCCCCCTCGGGGTCGGCGCCCACCTGGAGCGCTGGGGCGTGGCCGCCCACCGCCTGCGCGAGCTGGACTGGAACGAGTCGACCGAGGTCAACGGCATCCGGCTGACCGCCACCCCCGCCCGCCACTTCTGCGGCCGGGGCATCCGCAACCAGCAGCACACTCTCTGGGCCTCCTGGGCCGTCGAGGGTCCGGAGCACCGGATCTACCACAGCGGCGACACGGGCTACTTCCCGGGCTTCAAGGACATCGGCGCCGCACACGGCCCCTTCGACGCGACCATGATCCAGATCGGCGCCTACAGCGAGTACTGGCCCGACATCCACATGACACCGCAGGAGGGCATGCGCGCCCATCTGGACCTGCAGGGCGGAGAGCCCTCCGGTGTGATGCTGCCGATCCACTGGGGCACCTTCAATCTGGCCCCGCACCCGTGGGCCGAGCCCGCCGAGGGCACCGTCGCCGCCGCTGCCGGCGCCGGAGCGCCCGTCGCGCTGCCCCGCCCCGGTGAGCCCTTCGAACCGACCGGCGGGAACGTCCCCAGGGCGGCGTGGTGGCGCACGGTGGCGACCACCCCGGTCGCGGGGTGGAGCACGGCCGAAGCCCCGGCCGTCGGTGACACCGAGCCCCGTACCGCCCCGGCCGAGGAGTCCGGCTCCGGCGCCCAGGAAGTCGCGCCTGCCGGCTGACCCGCCAGGAGACAGGCTCCCGGGGAGCCTCGAAGCCGTCGACCCCGCTGCCGCCGTCCCGCGGCAGCGGGGTCGACGCACGATTTCGCGCTGTCGTACGAGCCCTCATACCAGAGTGCGAGGAATGACGGGCAAATTTGCCAACTGCCCGTCGGGGGCACCCCTTCGGCGACTACCGTGTGTTGCCGGTGATCAACGGTCGGCTCCTTTCGTATGCCCTCAGTCGGCCTGCGCACCGATGCCGCTCAACCGCAGTACGCCGATTCCTGGGGCCCCACGTACCAAGGACGCTGATGTCTCAACTACGCGCACCTGCCGCGCGGTCCGACCGCCGAGAGGGCGGGCGTCATGGCCGGCCCGGCACCCGCTCCCTGTCCTCGTCGGTGCGGGCGCAAGCCTCGCCCGCATCGGCGGACGCCCGCATACGACCCCAACTCCTGCGCACCGCAGTCCTGCCCACGGTGGTCGCCGCGCTCAGCGGCGCGGCCGCGGTGCTCTTCACCCTGCGCGCCACGTCCCCCGAACCGACCCTCGTCCTGTGGGTCGTGCTGACGGGCATGGCAGTGCTCGCCATAGCGGCCGTGGCAGCGGCCGCCCTCGGCGCCGACCGCACCGCCAGATCCATGCTCGACCGCGCCTCCGCGCTGCGCCGCTCCACCGCGCGGGGGCATGCCGAACTGCGTACGCTCGTCGACAGCCTGCGTCGCGGCGAAGGCCCGCCGGCCCGCCGCACACCCCCGGCAGCACCCCCGGGCGCAGACGAATTCGACCTGCTGGCACAGGAGTTGACTCGCTCCCACGACGCCGCCGTGGCCGCGGTCGTCCAGGCGTCGAGGCTCTCCAGCAGCGTCGGCAACGAACAGAAGGTCGAGGTCTTCGTCAACCTCGCCCGGCGTCTCCAGTCGCTGGTCCACCGCGAGATCCAGCTGCTCGACGAGCTGGAGAACGAGGTCGAGGACCCGGAGCTGCTCAAGGGCCTGTTCCACGTCGACCATCTCGCGACACGCATCCGCCGGCACGCGGAGAACCTCGCCGTGCTCGGCGGCGCGATCTCACGCCGCCAGTGGTCCAACCCGGTCACCATGACCGAGGTGCTCAGGTCCGCGATCGCCGAGGTGGAGCAGTACCCGCGGGTCAAGCTCGTACCCCCGATCGACGGCACCCTGCGCGGCCACGCGGTCGCCGACGTCATCCACCTTCTCGCCGAACTCGTCGAGAACGCCACGCTGTTCTCCGCGCCGCACACCCAGGTGCTGCTGCGTGCCCAGCACGTCACGGCAGGGCTCGCGGTCGAGGTCGAGGACCGCGGGCTCGGCATGCCGCTCGGTGAGCAGGACAAGATGAACGCCCTGCTCACCGACCCCGACCAGGTCAACGTCGCGCATCTGCTGCAGGACGGCAGGATCGGCCTGTTCGTCGTCTCCGCGCTCGCGCGCCGTCACGGCATCGCCGTACGGCTGCAGTCCAACATCTACGGCGGCGTACAGGCCGTCCTCGTCCTGCCGCAGGGGCTGCTCGGCGCCGAACAGGGCGGCCTCACGTCACACGGCACGCAGGGCGACGGCGCACAGGCGGCGGCGGGCCCGCGTATCGCGGCCACCTCGCCGCCGCAGCTCCCGCAACCGAACGGGGCTCCGCAGCCGCACCATTCGCCGCAGCGGCCCCCTTCGCCGCAGGCGCAACCGCAACCGCAGTCCCCGTCACAGCCCCTGCCCGATCTGCAGCCGCAGCCCGAACCCCAGCTGATGCCGCAGTCCCTGCCCGCTCAGCGCGAACCTGTGCGCGTGACGGCGAGCCTGGAACCCCTGCCCGTACGCGGGGAACACGGCGACCGCCCCAACCCCTCCGCCGCCCGGCCCGGCTTCACCCAGGGCCATGTTCCCGGGCCGACCGAACCCGCCCCCGCAGCCGAACCGCCGCGGCCGGCCGCCGTACGCGGCACCATGGGCCGCCCCCAACTGCCCAAGCGACGCAGCCAGGAGCATCTCGTCCCGCAGTTGCGCGACGCACCCGTGCCGCGCAAGGACGACGAGCACACCCTGCACGACCCGGGACTGATGGCCGCCTTCCAGCGCGGTATAGGGCTCGCCGAGTCGCAGCCGCCGGCCGCGCCGTTACCAGCACGATCCGACCTGCCCCCGCAGGACACCACCATCAAGGAGTAGATGCACCATGGCGAGCGATGTGTCGTCCGGCCATGTCTCGGACCTCGACTGGCTGCTCAGCGGCCTCGTCCAGCGTGTGCCGTACACCCGCAACGCGGTACTGCTCTCCTCCGACGGGCTGGTGAAATCGGTGCACGGCCTGGACAACGACAGCGCCGACCACATGGCAGCCCTCGCCTCCGGCCTCTACTCGCTGGGGCGCAGTGCCGGAGCACGCTTCGGCGACGGCGGCGAGGTGCGGCAAGTGGTCGTGGAACTCGACTCCACCCTGCTGTTCGTGTCCACGGCCGGCTCCGGCACCTGCCTCGCGGTCCTGGCCGGCCGACAGGCCGATGCCGCCGTGCTCGGCTACGAGATGGCGATGCTGGTCAAGAGCGTGCGGCCGTATCTGGCCACCCCGGCCAGAACGCCGGCCGGGGCGCCGAGCGCCGCGAGGCAGTGACCATGCCCGCGCCCAAGGACGGGCCGTTGCTCGACGACGCGGCCGGTCGGCTGATCCGCCCCTACACCGTGAGCGGCGGCCGAACCCGTCCTACGACGGCGCTGGATCTGCTGTCCCTGGTCATGGCCACCGGAGCCACACCCCAAGGACATCTCGGCCCCGAGCACAGTCTGGCGCTCGGACTGTGCAACGGGCCGACGTCGGTCGCCGAGATCTCCGCGCATCTGAGACTCCCGGCGGTCGTCACCAAGGTGCTCCTGTCCGATCTCGTGGACTGCGGCGCCGTCACCGCGCGGGCGCCGCGCAGCCATGACTCATTCACGGACCGTTCGCTGCTGGAGGCGGTGCTCGATGGCCTACGACGTCGGCTCTGAAGCCGGTGACCTCTTCCCGACCGCGCTCAAGATCCTGATCGCGGGCGGCTTCGGAGTGGGCAAGACGACGTTCGTCGGAGCGGTGAGTGAGATCGACCCGCTCAGTACGGAGGAACTGCTCACCCAGGTGAGCGTGGCGACCGACAGCCTGGACGGCATCGAGTCCAAGACGACGACCACGGTCGCCATGGACTTCGGCCGGATCACGCTGGACGCCCGCCATGTGCTCTACCTGTTCGGCACCCCCGGCCAGGAACGCTTCTGGTTCATGTGGGACGAGCTCTCCGAGGGTGCGCTGGGGGCGGTCGTCCTCGCCGACACACGCCGGCTGGAGGAGTCGTTCTCCGCAGTGGACTTCTTCGAGCGGCGCGGCATCGGATTCGTCGTCGCCGTCAACGAGTTCGACGGCGCGTACCGCTACGAACCCGACGAGGTGCGGGCGGCGATCGACCTAGGCCGTGTATCGAAAGTGGATCTTGGGACTGTGAATGATCACGGTTCATGGGTCGGGGAGATCTCACGGACGAGCAGTGGGCGGTGCTGGAGTCATTGTTGCCGAAGGGGACGAAGGCGGGCCGACCGCCGGTCTGGCCTCGGCGGCGGTTGATCGACGGCATACGGTTCCGGGTCCGGACCGGTGTTCCGTGGCGGGACGTGCCTGTCGAGTACGGGCCGTGGGGCCGGGTCTACGACCTCTTTCGCCGATGGCAGCGGAACGGCACCTGGCACCGCATCCTCACCCGCCTCCAGTCTCTGGCAGATGCGAAGGGCACGATCGCGTGGGACCTGAGTGTCGACTCCACGGTCTGCCGCGCCCACCAGCATGCGGCCGGGGCTCGCAAGCAGGGTGATCTGCAAAAGGAACCACCGGGTGGCGTGTTCACCGAGCCTGGTGATCACGGACTGGGACGCTCACGCGGCGGGTTCACCACCAAACTGCACTTGGCCGTCGAGCAGGGTCAGAAGCCCCTGTCGATTGTGGTGACGGCAGGGCAGCGCGGGGACTCACCGCAGTTCGAGCCGGTGCTGGAGAAGGTTCGCGTGCCCCGCCTCGGGCCGGGTCGGCCACGCGTTCGTCCCGATCGGGTGCGGGCTGACAAGGCGTACGCCTCCCGCAGGAACCGCGCCTATCTGCGCCGCCGCGGAATCCGCTGCACCATCCCGGACAAAGCGGACCAGGCCCGCAACCGCCAGAAGCTCGGCTCCCGCGGTGGCCGGCCGCCGCGCTTCGACCCGGTCGACTACCGCCAGCGCCATGCGGTCGAGTGCGGGATCAACCGCCTCAAGAGACACCGTGCTGTCGCCACGCGATACGACAAGCTCGCCGTCCGCTACGAGGCGATCGTACTGGTCGCAGCGATCAACGAATGGCTATGACCCTGTCTCGCGCGTCATCACGTAGGTGTTCCCGATGTCGGGATCGCCGTAGAAGAAGAACAGCTTCAACTCATCGTGCTGATCGCGGTCCACATAGAAGGACCACGCGTATGTCGATGGGGGTTCAGGAGTCGCAGTGTCAGCGGCCGTCGCGGGGGAACGGCTCTCAACGCGGGTCCGGACTGCCAGCGCGAGTCGGACGACCTGCCCGCCTTCTTTGTCAGCCAGTTGCCAGGTTCCCGTGCCGGAGAGACGCCAGCCGTCCTCGAAGTCGAAGTCTTGCCCGTCGAGCTTTTCGAGAAGAGCCGTTCCGTCTTTGCGAAGCACCACGCGGGTCCCCTCGACGTTTTTCCAGCCCCCAGCGACTTCGGCTGCCGTGGCGTCGTGGAGCCCTGTTCCCTCGTAGTACTGATATGGACCGGCACATGCTGTCAGAAAAGCCAAAACCACCATCAAGCCACCGAGGGCCACCCCCCACGAACGCAGCCCGCTTTCGCCCGCCACCAGAACCTCCCACCCTCAGCCCGCATCGACCAACCGATAGGGGTGGGCTGTGGTGACATAGCTTGTCAGACTTATTGAACGTGTTCAACTCTGCAGCTGGAAGGGGCGCACACCATCCCCGGCTCGTACATCCAGCGCTGCCCGCAGCTGCCGATGAGCACCGCGAGCAGCATTTTCGATACACGCCCTA